>NZ_CP071382.1:795750-1099000 GCF_017338855.1 Geobacter benzoatilyticus | reverse complement strand
GGTTTAAGGCGGCGGTCTTGAAAACCGTTGAACGAAAGTTCCGTGGGTTCGAATCCTACCTCCTCCGCCATTAATTATAATAATGAGTTTCAGGGAGAGATGGCCGAGTAGGTCGAAGGCGCTCGCCTGCTAAGCGAGTATACTGGGAAACCGGTATCGAGGGTTCGAATCCCTCTCTCTCCGCCAGTTACTGCGCGTCGGTGGTGGCGCTGCCTAAGGATTGAGGAGGCATTGTGGGTTCGGTTTTAAGGCTGTTTGCCGTAGTTGCCGTTGTGACGTTTGCTCTTTCCGCATGCAGCAAAAAAGAAGAAGCAAAAACCGAGGGAATGCCTTCTCCTCACGAGGGTGTGGCGCCGAAAAAGAAAGAGTCGGTAGTCGTTGTTCCCGACAGCGTCAAGGGTAAGTGGAAAGCGGTCAAAATAGCCGTTACCGACAAAACCGCCAACAAGGAGACCGTCTACACGGTCAATATCGGCTCTTCGCTGACGGTTCCCGATTCCGGTCTTACCATTGCGGTGGACGCGTTCCTCCCCCATTTCACAATGGACGGAACGACTTTGACGTCTCAGTCCAATGAGCCCAAAAACCCGGCCGCACAGATCCGGATTCTTGAGGGGAACAAAGAGCAGTTCAAGGGATGGCTTTTTTCCCTTTATCCGACAACCCACTCATTCAGTCATCCGAAATATGGATTCACGCTGGTGGATTTCATCCCTGCCAGTTAATACGCGCTCGTAGCTCAGCTGGATAGAGCATCAGACTACGAATCTGAGGGTCGGGAGTTCGAATCTCTCCGAGCGCGCCATAAAATCAGGGGGTTACGGCAAATGCCGTAACCCCTTTGTTTTTGGTTTTTCACCCGTCCTGCCCGAGATAATTACTCCTCCTCCCCTTTGCGACAGCCTGTTTTCGTGGGGGTATCCCTGTCGTTTGGCTGGGCCGGATATATGTCCGGGGGAGGGAAGATGGTATAAAACATGCTTCACCAGTCAGTGAAGCGTCCATATCCGATTTGGAGCATCTGTGAAATTCAAGAGTCGATACAGTCTCATTTCGTGCATTTTTCTTGTATTGGGGGCCGTCTGCGTCATCTCCTTCGCCCCTGCAGGATGCAAGCTTAATAAGGTTCAGCGGTCGGATGAACAATCCATTGACACTGCCAAGTCAAAAACTGTCGCGAACAGCGCACTGCCGCCGGCGGAGCCTGTTGCCCCGGAGTTCAAGCCCCTGAGCAGCGCCAAGGGTCCGGTTTCTGCCATTAAGTACAGGGCTGGCGAGGATCCTGTGGCGGCTGCAGAGGCAGGGTGGCCGGTGAAGGGCCCCAAGCAGTTGGCGGGAGCGGTTCTTCCCACAAAGCGCATTGTGGCGTATTACGGCAATCCCCTTTCCAGGAGGATGGGCGCTCTCGGCGAGTACGAGAAGAATGAGATGCTGCACCGCCTGAGGGATGAGGCTGCGCGATGGGAAAAGGCAGACCCGGCGATGCCGGTGCAGCCGGCTCTCCATCTTATTGCGGTGGTGGCCCAGTCTGATCCGGGCAAGAGCGGCAAGTACCGGATGGTCATGCCGGATGATATCGTGACCCAGGTGCACAGCTGGGCCCGAGAAGCGAAAGCGCTCCTGTTCGTGGATATCCAGACGGGACATGAGGATATCCGGACACTTCTCCCGCGGTTCGAGTGGATACTTAAGAATCCCGATGTACATCTGGGAATCGACCCCGAGTTCAACCTTGTCAAGAGCGGTGCAAAACCTGGGACAAAAATAGGTACCTATGATGCCTCCGACATCAATTACGTCAGCGGGTATCTCCGGGACCTGGTGAAAACGTACAATCTTCCCCCCAAGGTGCTGACGGTCCACCGGTTTACGCAGAGGGGCGTCACCAACGCCCGGGACATAGCTCTGCGCCCCGAGGTGCAGATAGTCATGAATATGGACGGATGGGGGGCGCCGTCCCTGAAGCGGGGTTCCTACGATAGATACATCGTCTCCGAGCCGGTTCAGTATGCCGGTTTCAAGCTTTTCTACCACAATGACACCAAGAAAGGGGATCCGCTGATGACTCCCGGTCAGGTGCTCAAGCTGAACCCCAAACCTCTCTACATCCAATACCAGTAATCATGGAAGAAAGCCCAAAGCCGATGGCGCGCACTGCAACCAAAACCGTGCGGGATGATTACTACTGGATGGGGAAAGCCCTGCGGGAGGCGCAAAAGGCTGCCGAGCGGGGCGAGGTTCCCATCGGAGCGGTAATCGTCAAGGACGACAGGGTGATTGGACGTGGGTACAATCTTCGCGAAGGGAAGCAGGACCCGTCTGCCCACGCCGAAATGATTGCCATCCGCCAGGCTGCGAAGCGGATGTCCGCGTGGCGGCTCAACGGCGCGGTTCTTTTCGTGACTCTCGAGCCGTGCCTCATGTGCATGGGGGCCATCATTCTGGCCCGGCTCGACCGGGTAGTCTTCGGCTGCTACGATCCTAAGGGTGGGGCAGCCGGTTCCCTGTATGACCTGTCCGGTGACCAGAGGCTGAACCACCGGGTTGAACTGACACCGAGGGTGCGGGAGGACGAATGCTCTGGCATCCTCAGCAGTTTTTTCAGCGATCTTCGTATGCGAAAAAAATTGGACCGGGAAAAAACGTAGCGGCAACTTTGATGCTCCCCTGCCTTTTATTACCCCCGCAGTACGTATAGCTGCCCTCCACCCTTTTAATCATTCCTTACCAACCTCCAGACAATGTTTCGTCCGAATCAACCGAAACTGTTTTCTGCTTACGCTTTTATCGATCTGCCTGCGTCAAGTCGGTAAAATCGCTACTTGCGGAAGGTCGTGATAGCGATTAAACTTTACGACACTGCCGTTGACCCTCTCATTACGGTGATTTATCCGGCACGTCGGTTTTTCGCCATTCCACAACGAAACGCAAGGAGAAGAGAGTATGAAAAAGATTGGATTTGTCCTTTCCGGATGTGGAGTTTACGACGGCAGCGAGATTCACGAGGCGGTTATCACCTTGCTGGCCATTGACCGGAACGGAGCCGAAGCGGTCTGCCTGGCTCCAGATGTGGATCTACGGGAGGTCAACCATCTGAACGGCCAGGAAACCGGCGCAACCCGCAACACCCTGGTGGAATCGGCCCGGATCGCCCGCGGCAAGATAAGGAACATCGCCGAGGTCACGGCGGGCGATCTTGATGCCGTCATCTTCCCGGGAGGTTTCGGCGCCGCAAAAAATCTCTGCAACTTTGCCGAGAAGGGAGCAGGGGCATCGATTCATCCCGAGGTTGCACGGCTAATTCGGGAGATGGCCGAGAAGAAGAAGCCCATCGGAGCCATTTGCATCGCTCCGGCTCTCATTGCCGCAGCCCTTGGGCGTGACTTCAAACCGAAAGTAACCATCGGCACCGACGCCGGCACGGCGGCAGCCATTAACCAAACCGGCAGCGAGCATGTGAATTGCCCCGTCTCCGAGTTCGTGGTGGACAAGGAGCACAAGATCGTCAGCACCCCCGCCTATATGCTTGCCGGCCGCATTTCCGAAGCTGCCGAAGGGATCGAGAAGGCGGTCAAGGCGGTTGTTGACATGGCGTAAGTTCTTCCGGACACGGCTCTTCAAGGAGGAAGGACAATGAAACGTTTCACCACCTCACTATGCCTCGCTTTGATGGTTGCCGGCTGCAGCGGCACAGCTTTGGCCGACAGCATCAAGGGGAGGCTCGGCATTACCGGTCGGCTCGGTTTCATCGCTCCCGCCGAAAATGATTTCGATGACCGCAAGCTGGAGACGGACGCTGGTTTCATCGGTGGCGGTGGAGTTATCTACGGCATTACCGACAGCCTGGCAGCCGAGATCGAAGTGACGCATACGGAGTTTGATGCCGAGGGTGTATCAGGTCATGACGAAGGGAATTTTGAGGTCGTGAACATTTCTATGGGGGGGCAGTACCGTTTCCTGATGCCCCAGACCAGATTTGTCCCCTATGGAGGGTGTGGCCTGGATGTCCTGATCGGCGACTATACGCGCCCATCCGGGAAGGATGCCCATGTGGATACGGCTATCGGCGTTCATATCAGCGGCGGCGTTGATTACTTTTTTAACAGGCAGTTGGTCTTTACCGCCGAGCTGAAGGGAATAGTCGCACCGGAGGTGGATATGTCCGCTGAAGGGACCTCTGGGAATTTTGATCCGAGCGCCATTGTGGGCACTGTCGGGGTCCGGTACTTTTTTAATTAGCTGCACCCGGTTGGAGGGAGTCCCATGGCTTCCCTCCAACCGGGGATCCCCCCTTTTTTGCATTGACACAAAAATATCCAGAGGCACTTCGCACTATTGCGAATTGCCCTACAGCCCCCCATACTCCGCAAAGGCCCGCCACGCAACGTTCCGAGTTGCTTCACGGCAAAATCTGCTGACTGTCAAGCAAAGTTCCAAAAGTGTAGTAAAATAATATACAAGTCCGAATTGCCTGTTACTACTGAAGAAAAACCATTAAACGCGAGGAGCGGGACGCCTGGCACGATTTATGTAGAATGTGAGTGCAGATGTTGCGAAATGATAGGGAGTGGCAGAGAACAACATCATTTCGCGACATTAACGGCTGTTTCCACCGGAGAAAGTTTCCGGCTTTCGTATTGCAACGAATGGGAAAGTAGACACAGGGGTGGCGTATGGACACGACAGTCATCGACGAAGCCATTGACAAGTATGTGAACGAACGGATGAAAACGGGCAGGAAGTCTGCCGCGGAGCGCCTCATTTCCTATGCATACCTGAAATATGCAGGGGATGAACTGGCTGAATTCCTCAAAAAGGTTCGGGGCCTTTCCCGCTACTACGTCGATTTCCTTACGCTTATGGAGAACCCCTTTAAGGGACCCGAGCTGGCCTGGCTTGCCTCCATGATCGCCGTTGGCATTGCTTCGTGCTACATGATGGGGAACGAGGACCTTCGAATTGCCGGAATCTTCGTCTTCTCCGGCACATTGGTCCATGCCTGGTCCCTGGTCCTCATGGTTGCCAAAAAGTGGCGCGATATCGGGGTTATGATTGCCATCTACCGGGAGATTATCGAGATAGTTGAGGGAGAAACTGAAACCATGGCGTAGATCGCGGGTGACAGATAATCTACCATGCGGAGTGATTCAAGAGGGCGGCCTTCAGGGGCCGCCTTTTTCGTGTCCTGGAATCGGGGTGGTCAGGGAAGTTCCTTCTTTTCGAAAAGGGGGAATACGCGAGAAAGCATCCAGAAGAGAACGAAGGGTACCGATCCTATCATCATGGCGCCGAAAAGCCCCTCTTTGAAGGTCTCCGCGTCGTGGGGCCAGATGGGGAGGTGGTAGTGCATGAATCCGGCAAAGGAGGCGGAGAAGGCCTGGCCGCCGATGACCACGTTCCACCGCATCATGAAGACGCCGAAAAGCACCAGGAGCGTCCCCACTACCGCCCGCCGGATGGTGAGTCCGGGGAGGAGGAAGAGGATGAAGGGGACCAGGTTGCCGAGTCCGTACTGGAGGATGAAGATGGCGGTGAAGTCCTTGCCATAGATGACGCTCCGGAGGATGTCCCACGATTTCACCGCCGTGTACCCCCGGAAGATCAGGTCGAGAAGCTCCAGGGTGATGGCGAGTATGAGGAACATGATGAGGTATTTCGACGTCATCCGCACCACCTGGGTCTCCACCCCCCCAAGGTCATCCGGGTAGGTATTCTGTCGCCGGCGTCCCGCGATAAGTTTCCGCAACTCCATGGTGACGATATAGGTGAGGATGCAGAGGGCGATCCCCGAGACCACCGCCGAGCAGATGAAGATGACCGGCATGAGGGGGGTCATCCAGAGGGCGTTGGCCTTCACCGAACCGAAGATGAAGCCGGCGTAGCCGTGGAGGAAGCAAGCCACGGGTATGCCGACCGCGGCCAGAACCTTCACTGCCCTCTCGTCCTGTTCCAGGGCGTGGTGGCTCACATCCCAAGCCCCCATGATGAGGATCGAGTAGAGGCCCATGAGGATGGTTTCGGACCAGGTGCGGTCCTGCTTGTTCCGCAGTTCGCGGGCGGTGGCGACGAAGTATCCCCGGTAGACGAACCAGAGCTCCGAGGCAACGATCATCCCGTAGGTGAGAAAGACGATGCCGAAGGCGGCAATGGCCGAGGTGAAGTGGGGGGTCATGAGGACGTGGTGGTTGCGCAGGGGCTGCTGCAGGTGCAAGAGCAGCGGCATGGGGGCGCAGGGGAGCAGCGCGAAGGAGAAGACCAGGGAGAAGCGGGCGATCTCCTTCAGCTTAGTGACGCCGAAGACGTGGTAGAGGGACGAAAGCACGAAGGCCCCGGCCACTAGCCCCGTGAGGAACGGGTACATGACGATCTGGATGGTCCAGTAGATGTACTCGTTGGGATAGACGAAGAGCTCCTTGACGGTCCAGGCTTCCCCATGCACCATGGCTAGCGCACCTCCCTGGACAGGCCGATGTAGTAGACCTGGGGCTTGGTTCCGTACTCTTCCTTGAGGATGCCGACCCGCTCGGTCATGATAATCCTGGTGACCGGGTCATCGGGGTCCCGAAGGTTGCCGATCTGCCTGGCGCCGAAGGGGCAGGCGTCGACGCAGGCCGGCTTCATCCCCCTGGTGATCCGGTGGTAGCAGAAGTTGCATTTTTCGGCAACCTTGTGGACGGGATGGAAGAAGCGGACCCCGTAGGGGCATCCCATTATGCAGTAGCCGCAACCGATGCACCACTTCCGGTCCACCAGCACCACGCCGTCGGCGGTGGCGTAGGTGGCCCCCACGGGGCAGACCTGGACGCAGGGGGGATTCTCGCACTGGTTGCAGAGCTTCGGCACGAAAAAGGCCTTTTCGATCTCCTCGTCTTTCACTTCCCGGTATTTTCCGTCCCCAACCTCGATCTTCTTCGTGATGAAACCATCCCGGGCCGCCTTGGGGGAGTCGATGAGCACTTCGCCGTCCTTTTTCACCACGTAGCGCTCCACCCAGGTGCGGGAAACGTTGGCCTCGTAAGGGACCTCGTTCTCCAGCTTGCACGCCTTGACGCAGAAACCGCAGCCGACGCATTTGTAGGCATCCGCCAGGAAAGCCCAGCGCAACTCCGGCCTGGCCGCCAGGAGCCGTTTCGGGTCGATCAGCTCCAGGGCTGCCGCCGGCACCGCCATGCCGGCCACTATGACCATGCTCCGCTTGAGAAACTCGCGTCTATTCATGGCGTTTCAGCTCCTCCAGGTTCGGGTGGTGTGGGTCGTGGCAGAGGCTGCATTCGGC
The DNA here is from genome assembly GCF_017338855.1 of Geobacter benzoatilyticus. NCBI lineage: Bacteria > Pseudomonadati > Thermodesulfobacteriota > Desulfuromonadia > Geobacterales > Geobacteraceae > Geobacter > Geobacter benzoatilyticus. The sequence goes on along the minus strand of NZ_CP071382.1, from coordinate 1,091,724 downwards.
CCCGCTATTATGCTTTTCGGGGTCGATGCCGCGTATTTCCGCCCTGGCACTTGAGGGGGTGGAGAGCTTTGCATGGCATCGGATGCAGAGCCGGCGGCTACGGTCGATGGTGAGGGTCGGAGGGTCCTTGGGATGATTGAAAGCCGGGCCATGGCACTCTTCGCAGGGGATAATCCCATGGGGCGAGCGGCCGATGCTTTCCACCTTCCCGGCGTGGCATTCCTTGCAGTAGGCGTTGGTCCTGTATTTGACGGCGATCTGCCGCCACTCTTCTTCGTTGCTCTGACGATGCCAGCCGTACATGTAGCCCCGCTCTCCGATGCCGAAATCCGCAGGGACAACGAAGGCCCGAACCGCCAGGATGACAATGACGAGGCCGATGGCCACGAAGAGGGGGCGCAGGACATGACTTCTCACCGGAATGCCTCCTTCCGGGCTTCAGGGCGCCGGTTTCCTTCCGCAAGCGTGGTAATCACGGGTTACCCCCGCCATCATGCAGAGCCCGGAGCGAGTCGAGTATGGCGGCAGGCTCAAGGCGCCGGGTATAATCGGCATCAACGAAGGAAAACCTGATCGTCATGTCCTGGCCGATGACGAAGCTGCCGGGGAGGGGTAGCTCCCAGGAGTTGTCGCCGTTGTACTGCGCCAGGTCGATGCCGAAACTCAGGTAAAGCCGGCGCATTTCGGCACCCAGCGGGTAAACGAGGCCATAACTTCGCGCGATGTGGTTGCCCACGTCGCTCAGTACTTCGTATTCGAGAAAATTTTTGAGGAGGGTCGCTTGGGACTTGTCGGGTGTCTGGGGTGAAACGGCGAGAAGCTCTCCCCCGAGGCGCTTGATCTGGGGGAGGATTTTCTGGTAGGCCCGCAACTGCAGGCTGCAGTACGGTCACCAGGCCCCACGGTAGAAGGTCAGCACCACCGGGCCCCTGGCGATAACGGTTGCGAGGCGGATTTCCCGGCCGACGGCGTTGGGAAGGGTGAAATCGGGGGCAGCAGCCCCCTTTGGCACAACCCGCTCCATGATCCCGGAACGGATGATTTCATCCGCAGAGCGCTCCAATGCTGCGGCAACGCCGGGAGGAGCCGAAGCCAGGAAGTTTTGCCGCAGATTGTCCAGCTCCTTCTGCAGCTCGATGGTAAAGGTCGTCCCGTTGCCGTTCATGGGTGATTCCTGTCAGGCTGCCCGTGGGATGTTATTTTCCCGCTGGCGCCGTTCCGGCCCAGTATAATTGCCCTTGTCATGCCGGAGCTGATCGCTGCCGACGGTTACCCAGCCGTCGCTGCGGTAAAAAGCGACAATTTTCCCCGCTGCGATGTATTCGCCCAGGCGCCATGCTTTAACCATGTCATAGGAATTGTCCTCATACCTGACTCGTATTAGCATCCGTGCCACCTCCTGCGAAGGTTTAAGCGGAACAACCGGTTAAGTCACATTCTAGCAGCGTCCCGGGGCGTGTCAAACCGTAGGGAAACATGGTGTGGGACCCATGGTGACAGCTTCCCTTTGATGGGGCCTGCTACTCCACTCCGGCATCCTCGTGTCCTCTCGGTGCGAAGCCCCGCCGCATGGTATTTTCGGTCACCACCCTCGGGTCCATGAAGTGGAGGAGGTAATCGGCCCCCCCAGCCTTGGTGCCGACCCCAGACATGCGGGAGCCGCCGAAGGGCTGGCGCTCCACCAGGGCTCCGGTGATGCCCCGGTTCAGGTAGAGGTTCCCCACCCGAAACTCCCGCCGGGCCTGCTCAAGATGGGCGGGGCTGCGGCTGAAGACCCCCCCCGTCAGGGCGAAACGGGGAGCGTTGGCCCACCGGATGGCCTCATCGAAGTCCCTGGCCCGCATCACCGCCAGCACCGGGCCGAAAATCTCCTCCCGGGCGATGCGGTGCTCGGGGAGGATGCCGTCGATGATGGCCATGGGAACGTAGTATCCCTCCCCCTCCGGAACCGGCCCCTCGTAGAGGAGCTGCCCCTCCGTTTTCCCCAGCTCGATGTACCCCCTGATCCTCGCCGCGGCTTTCTCGTCGGCCACTGCTCCCATGAAGTGGGCGGGGTCCTCCGGCGGTCCCGCTGTGGTGGCCCGGGCCATGGCCACGAGCCGCTCCGCGAACCGGTCATGGATTGCGTCCAGCACGATGACCCGGGAGCAGGCCGAGCACTTCTGCCCCTGGAACCCGAAGGCCGAAAGGAGCACCTGGGGGACCGCCTCGTCCAGGTCGGCGTCGTCGTCGATGATGATGGCGTTTTTCCCTCCCATCTCGCAGATGACCTTCTTCACGTTTTGCTGGCCGGGATGGACCGTCGCGGCCCGCTCGATGATCCGAAGCCCCGTTTCCATGGAGCCGGTGAAGGCGATGAGGCTCACGGCCGGGTGGTCCACCAGGTAGTCCCCCATGGTGGCGCTGGGCCCCGGCGTGTAGTTGAAGACCCCCGGAGGGAGCCCCGCCTCCCGGAAAAGCTCCGCCAGGCACCGCCCCATGAGTGGGGTGAGCCCTGACGGCTTGTAGACCACGCAGTTGCCGGTGACGATGGCCGCTGCAGCCATGCCGGTGCTGATGGCCAGGGGGAAGTTCCAGGGGGCAATGACGGCGGCCACTCCCTTCGGCTCGTAGAGATAGTGGTTCAGCTCTCCCGGCGCGTGGCCGAGCCGCCGTGGCTCTCCCAGGCGCACCATCTCCCTGGCGTAGTATTCCAGGAAATCAATGGCCTCGGTTACGTCGGCGTAGGCCTGGTCCCACTGCTTGCCGATCTCCAGAATCTGCCAGGCGGAGAGCTCGAAGATCCGTCCGCGGGCCGCCTCGGCCGCTTTTAGAAGATATCCTGCCCGCTTCCGGGTATCCGTGTCGCGCCACGCCGGGAACGCGGCGACGGCAGCGGTGATGGCGTCATCCACCTCCTTCGTGCCGGCCTGGCAGATCTGCCCCAGCACTTCGGAGAGGCGGTTGGGGTTTACGGTGGGGAGGAGGTTGCCGGTCATGATATCCCGCCCGTTGATGAAGAGGGGATAGGTCTTCCCGAGTTGTCCACGAACCTGGGCCAGGGCCTTGGGGAAGGCGGCCCGGTGATCCGCCCGGGTAAAATCCGCCATGGGCTCATTACGGAAGGGGGGGAAGCCGCCGAGGCCTTTCCGCGCCATCTCTGGCGGTTCGGAACTGGCTTCCAGTTTCCGCTCTGCCGTCACGGCCGGGTCTTCCAGGAGCTGCTCTATGCGGGCTTCCTCGGCAAAACTCCGGCGCAGAAACGATTCGTTGGCGGTGTTCTCCAGGAGCCGGCGCACCAGATATCCCATCCCCGGCACCATGTGGCCGTAGGGGGCGTAGAGGCGGACGCGTCCCGCCACCTTGAGGATTCCCTTGCGGACTGGCTCTGCCATGCCGTAAAGGACCTGGAACTCGTAGCGGTCATCTGGCACGTTCAGCTCCCGGGCCATCTCCATGACAGCGGCAATGGTGCGGATGTTGTGGGAGGCGCAGGCGAAGTGGCAGATCCGGTGGTTTTCCAGAATCGTGCGGGCCTGGCGCTCGAAGGCGGCGTCGCTTTCGGCCTTGACGGTCCAGACCGGCACCTCCCAGCCGTTCTGCCCGGCCCTGACGGTTTCGTAGTCCCAGTAGGCCCCCTTCACGAGGCGGATGGAGACCGCGACCCCGTGCTCCTTCGCCCAGGCCAGGAGGTTGTCCAGGTCCCGGTCCGTATCCTTCAGGTAGGCCTGGAGCGCGATTCCCAGGTGGGGATAGCCGGGATGCTCGAGCCTGAGGCGGCGGAAGACCTCCAGGGTGATATCCTTGAAACGGTACGATTTCATGTCGATGCAGAGGAAGCCGTTCACCGCCATAACCTTGCGGAAGATGCGGCGCATCCGGTTCAGGATGGCGGCCACCGACCCTTCGAAATCCTGGGGATTGGCCAGGCAGAAGAGGGCCGTCGGCTTCACCGCGATGTTCACTATCGGGGCGTGGCCCCAGTCAAGGGCCGGGTCCCCCCCCGCCTCCGGAAGCCCCTGCCACTGCCCCTGCTCCCCATGGAGGGCATCCAGAAGCTCCAGGTAGGTGTTCGTATAGCTCTCGGCTTCCTCCTCGGAGAGGGTTGCCTCGCCGAGGACGTCCACCACGGCGGCAAAGCCGCCGCTGCGGAGTTTCCTCAGGTTTTTCACCGCCTCCGCCGTGGTCTCTCCCACGATGAACTGGCGGGCCATCTCCTGGATGTTCGAGGTGAGCACCTTGCCCAGCACCGCGCCGCCGAGGGAGCCGAGCATCCCCGCCACCCTGGCCCCCGTGGCCATGAAGGGGGGCATTTCGCGCTCGTCGCCGAAATATTCCCGGATGTGGCCGGTCAGGAGCTTCCCCGTGGTGAGGGAGGGGAAGACGTCCACGAAGCGGAACATCTGCACCTTGAACTGCTCGTTCCCTATGCTCCAGTCCACCATCTTTCCCACCCAGCTCCCCTTGTCGAAGAGGGAGGGCTTTTCGCCGGCGATGCTGGTGAAAAAGTCCCTGCCGCGTTCGACGATCCGTGCATTCAGTTCGCTGCTGTGCATGGCGTGCTCCTTGCCGTGTTGCCTGCCTTGTGAAAAAGCTCTGCGAGGTGCTATAAGGGTACAACCATTGTAATCCTGCCTGACAATGATGCAACGGGAGGGAAAACGAGTGCCGACCATGACCTATGACGACTTGCAGGAAGCGCTTAGAACCCTTGGGCTTGGCGACCGCGCCAGCCTCAAGGAGATAAAGGCCCGGCATCGGGAGCTGGTAAAGCGGTACCACCCCGATGCCGGCAATATGGCCGATCCGGAGCGGATTCGCCGGATCAACGCCGCCTACCGGATACTCGCCGACTATGTCGGCGCCTACCGTTTTTCCTTCACCGAAGAGGAGTTCTACACCCAGTGCCCCGAGGCGCGGATACGGATGCAGTTCGCGGACGATCCCCTCTGGGGGAAGGGTTGACTCACTGTTCCTCCTCGATGTTTCTCTTTTCAAACCACCCGTACACCGAAGGAATGACCAGCAGCGTCAGCAGGGTTGACGTTACCAGCCCGCCGACCACCACCGTTGCCAGCGGCTTCTGGATTTCGGAGCCGGTTCCGCCGGCCAGGAGCATCGGGACCAGGCTGAAGATGGCGATGGATGCGGTCATCAGCACGGGCCGCAGGCGGTCGGCAGCTCCTTTCTTTATGGCCTCCTCCAGTTCCAGCCCTTCCTCCCGCAGTTGGGAAATCCGCGACACCAGCACCAGCCCGTTCAGGACGGCAACCCCGAAGAGGACCACGAAACCCACCGATGCCGGCACCGACAGGTACTGCCCGGAGATGAAGAGGGCGAAGACGCCGCCGATCAGGGCGAAAGGCAGGTTGGCGATAACCAGGGACGCCAGGCGGATGGACCGGAAGGTGACGTAGAGGAGCAGCAGGATCAGGCCGATGGCCACCGGCCCGATGATCATCAGCTTATTCATGGCCCGCTGCTGGTTCTCGAACTGCCCACCCCAGGTGAGGTAGTATCCGGCAGGGAGCTTCACCCCTTCCCGGATCTTCTGCTTCGCCTCGGCTACGAAGCTGCCGATGTCCCGGCCGGTGATGTTCATCTCGATCCCGATCCGGCGCACTCCGTCCTGGCGGCTGATCTGCACCGGCCCTTCCACCATCTTCACCTCGGCCAGCTGCTGGAGGGGGACGTTGACCCCGGTCTTCGTGGTGATGATCAGGTTGTTGATGGCCTCCAGGGAGTTCCGCTTCTCCTCCGGCAGGCGCACCGTGATGTCGAAGCTGCGGTTCTCCTCGTAGAGCTGCGATGCCGCCTTGCCGGCAACGGCGATTTCGATCACCTTCTGCACGTCGCTGATGTTGAGGCCGTAGCGGGCAATCCTCGCCCGGTCGATGTTCACGGTCAGGTAGGGCTGGCCGGAGACCTTTTCGGCATTCAGGTCGGTACCTCCCTTGATGGTGGAGAGCACCCTGGCGATCTCCTGGGATTTCTCGCTGAGCACGTCGATGTCGTCGCCGAAGAGCTTGACGATCAGCTGCGCCCTGGTTCCGGCCACCAGTTCGTCGATGCGGCACTGGATCGGCTGGCTGAAACCGAAGGAGATGCCGGCTACGGACTCCAGGGACTCGCGCATCTCGTTGGTGAGCTCTTCCTTGGAGATGTCCCGCGGCCACTGGTCCTTAGGCTTCAAAATCCCCACGTAGCCGGTCTTGTCCGACCCCCTGGTGTCCAGGGCCACGCCGGTCTGGCCGGTTCGCGACACAATCGTTCCCAGTTCGGGGAACTGCTTCAGCTTCTGCGCGACCCGCTGGTTGACCTCCATGGCCTTGTCCAGGGAGACGCCGGGAAGCATGGAGACATCCATGTCGAAGGAGCCTTCGTCCATGGTCGGGATGAACTCCGTCCCGAGTCGGGTCACCATGACGAGGGAGGCAACCAGCAGCGTGCCCGCCACCCCCAGCACCACGCGCTTCCTGTTCATGGCGTAGTCGAGGAGCGGCAGGTAGAGCCGGTGGGCCCGCTGCATGAGGAAGCTTTCTTTTTCCGGCTCCGGCTTCAGGAAGAGGCTGCAGAGCACCGGGATGATGAAGATGGAGAGGAGCAGGGACGCCAGGAGCGCAATGGCCACGGTGATGGCCAGGGGGCCGAACATTTTCCCTTCGATCCCCTCCAGGGCCAGGATCGGGATGAAGGTGATGGCGATGATCATTTCGCCGAAGATGCTCGGCTTTCTCACCTCCATGACCGCCTTCAGCACCGTAGTCAGCTTCGAATGGCGCTCGCCCCCCTCGCTCAGGTGCCGCTGGACGTTTTCCACCTGGATGATGGTGGTGTCGATGATCATCCCGATGGATATGGCGAGCCCCCCCAGGGACATGAGGTTGGCGCTGATTCCCGTGAGCCTCATGACGATGAACGTGGCCAGGAGGGAGAGGGGGAGGGCGATGAGAACCACGATGCTCCCCCGGATGCTGTTCAGCAGCAGGTACAGGACGATCAGCACAAGGATCGACCCCTCGATGAGCGCCTTGTTGACCGTCCCGACGCTGGCCTTGACGATGTCGCTCCGGTCGTAGAAGGGAACGATTCTGATACCCTCCGGCAGGACGTTGTTTCCGTTGATTTCCTTTACTTTTTCCGCAACCCGGCGCACCACCTCGCGGCTGTTCTCGCCGCGCAGCATCATGACGATGCCCCCCACGCACTCATCCTTGCCGTCCTTCATGGCGGCCCCCATGCGAACTGCCTCACCCACCTTCACCTGGGCCACGTCGCGGATATAGGTGGGGGTACCTCCCGCCGACCTGAGGACGATGTTCTCGATGTCGCTCACGTCCTTGATGAGGCCGACCCCCCGGACGATGTACTGGTCCGTCCCCCGCTCCAGGAGGTTGCCGCCGACGTTCTCGTTGTTGCTGCCGATGGCGGTGTAGACGTCATCCACGGTTATGCCGTACTTCAGGAGCTTTTCCGGCGCCACGAGCACCTGGTACTGCTTGAAATAGCCGCCGAAGGAGTTGATCTCGTTGACCCCGGCAACGCTCTTCAGCTGGGGCGTCACGATCCACTCCTGAATGGTCCGCAGGTTGGTCAGGTAGGCGATCTTCTGCTGGGGATCAGTGGGCATCTTCCCTTCCAGGGTGTACTGGTAGATCTCCCCCATGGCGGTGCCGATGGGCCCCATGGCGACCTCGACCCCCTTCGGAACCTTCTCCCGGGCCTCGGCCAGGCGCTCGAACACCAGCTGCCGGGCGAAGTAGATATCCACGTTGTCCTTGAAGACGATGGTGACTATGGAGAGGCCGAACTTGGTGACTGAGCGCATCTGTTCGATGTCGGGGAGCCCCCGCATGGCCATCTCGATGGGGTAGGTGACGTTCCGTTCGATTTCGATGGCCGACAGGCCGTCGGCGTGGCTGACCACCTCCACCTGGATGTTGGTCACATCGGGGAAGGCGTCGATGGGGAGCTTCGCGTAGGAATAGAGCCCCGCGACGATGATCACCAGCGCCGCGAAGAGGATCATCCCCTTCTGCCGCAGGGTGTAGGCTATTATTTTTTCCAGCATCGAATTCCCTCGCATTGTAGGGGCAAACCTTGTGTTTGCCCTGAATCCGGGCGATCACAAGGATCGCCCCTACGGGTCGTTGTCTCAGTGGCCGTGTTCATCCGTCATCTCACCCTTCTTGAGCTCCGATTTGAGGATGAAGGAGCCCTTGACGGCGTAGTTTTCCCCCTCCGCCAGCCCCGACACGATCTCCACCAGGCCGCCGGCAGCCCGCCCGGTCTGCACTGGACGGGCCGCGAATTCATCGCTCCCCTCCGCCACGAAAACCACCTTTTCCCCGTCCAGATCCTGCACGGCATCCTCGGGAACCGCCAGGACCGGCGGCGCGTCGGCAGCCAGGGCCAGCTCCACGGAGGCGAACATCTCCGGCTTCAGCTTGCGCCCCGGATTGGCCACCTCGACCCTTGCCTTGACCGTGCGGGTCGCTTCGTCCACCAGGTCGGCGATGTAGGTGATCCGCCCTTTCAGCTTCAGCTCGGGAAAGGCGCTTACGGTTACCGCTGCCGGCTGGCCCCGGTGAACCTTGGCCAGATCCTTTTCGTTGATGTCCACCATCACCCAGACCGACGAGAGGTCGGCCACGGTGTAAAGGCTTGTGGAGGGGTCGGCCAGCTCGCCGACGATGGCGTGCTTTTCTGTGATGATGCCGCCTATGGGGGAGCGGACCGGCAACAGCGGCTTCCGGTGGTTGGCGTTTTTGATGTCGGACGGTGCGACGCCGTAGAGGGAGAGGCGCTCTTCATCGGTGTGCAGCTCCGTCCTGGCCATTTGATAATCGGTCTCCGCCTGGAGGATATCCTTGCGGGCCGCAATCTTCTTCTCCACAAGGGCCTTGATCCGGTCCATGCTGGACTGGGCCAGGGCAAGCCGTGTTTTCGACTGGCGGTAGCGGTTCAGGGCCTCGCCCAGTTCGACGCTGTCCAGGGTTGCCAGGGGCTGGCCGGCGGCGACGGCGTCACCGAGGGATGCCCGGACGCTGACGATTTTGCCGGCGATGCGCGGCGAGACATGGGCGATGCGGTCGGCGTTGGCCTCCACCTTGCCGGTGGCGCTGATTACGCCGGCGAGCCGCTGCTTTCCGGCCGCGGCGACGGCCACGCCGTTTTGCTTCTGCGCCTCGGCGGCCATTTTGACCAGCCCTTCCCCGCCGTGCTCGTCATGACCTTCGTGACCTTCCTTTTCACCCCCGTGCTCCTCGCTTTCATGGTGGCCGGCTTCTTTCGTTTCGGCGGGTTCGCCGCCGGTCATATGGGCAGAACGATAAATGAAGGCACCCCCGATGGCCAAGGCCAGGATAATGCCGATGATGATTCCTTGTTTCCGGTTCACTGCGCACCTCCGCTGGTTTTGTTCTGGAAATCGATTCCCACCGAGGCTTCGAGCCGCGCCAGGGCAGTCTGCCGCTCGGCCAGGGCGGCGAGGTAGCCGTCATGGACTTCGATGTATTTCTTCTGCTCTTCGATCACCGGGAGGATTCCCGCCTCGCCTAGCTGATAAGCCTCCCGGGTCAGCTTCAGGTTCTCCTCCAGCTGGGGGAGGATGCTGCCTACGTAGAGGTCGAGGGCCTTATCCGCCGCCGTCAGGCGGGCATAGTCCCCTTCGACCTCCCTGGCCACGCCGGCGCGGGCGAATTCCAGCCGGTGCCCGGCGCCCTGCTCCCTGGCCCTGGCCTCGCGGATGCCGGCCTGGTTCCGGTCGAAGAGTGGGATCGGAATCGAGAGTTTTATCCCCACGAGGTTGTCGCGGGTTTTCTCCTCGCCGAGGCCGGTGGCATCCACGCTCCGCTCGTGGGTGTAGCCGACTCCCAGGGTCACGTTCGGAATCCGTTCCGCCTCGGCCAGGGCCACTGCGGCATCACGCCCGGCGCGGGCAGCCCGGAGGGCCTTCAGGTCGGGGCGGTTTTCCAGGGCGAGGCGGGTCAGCTCGGCGGGGGGGATGGCAAGGTGGTGCCGTTCGGGAGAACCTTCGAAGCCGACGTCATCGCCGGCCGGGAGCCCCAGCAGGGCCCGCAGCCGGGCCTGAAGCGGATCTAGCCCGCGTTCGGCCTCGATCTTGCGCCCCTCGCTCCGGGCTACCTCCACCCGGGCGAGATTCACCTCCAGTTCCGGGATATCCCCCGCCGCCAGGCGCTCCTGCGTTATCTCCAGCAGTTTTCCGTTCAGCTCCACGGCCCGCAGGGCCAGCTCCCGCCGCTTTTGCGCCAGCATGAGCTCGGCAAAGGTACTCTTCACCTCCAGGGCGAGGAGCCGCTCCCGGTCGGCAATCTGCTGGAGGACTTCCTCCAGCTCCCGCTCGGCAACGGCCCGGCGCTTGGCCCGCTTGCCGACGGTGGGGAGTTCCTGGGAAAGGCCGATGGACGCGGTATTCTCGTCGGAGCTGCCGGTCATGGCGCCGGTGTCGGCCGACAGATCCAGGGTGGGGTTGGTGAAGAGCGCGGCCCGCTCCACCCCGGCCCGGGCCACCTCTTTTTCGGCGCGCAGCGCCTGCAACTCGCCATTGTTGGCCAGGGCGTACTCGACGGCCCTGGAAAGATTCAGCGGGTGAACTTCGCCGTAAGCCCCCCGGGGGACAAGGATTGCGGCTGCCAGGAGCAGATGGACTGCTCCGGACACGAAGCGATATGCTCGCATCAGGACAGAACCTCCTTATGGATTTATTCGGTTTCAGTTGGATTTCGGGATTAAAAATGGTGCTGGTGAGGTTTCGGCGAAGAGCGCACGAATATCCCCTGGGGCCGTGGAGGCCGCTGCTTCAGCACATTATGCCGTCAGCTGGGGAGGGACGAAGATGGGGCGATAAACGTCGGGCGGAGCGTTGAGATGTTCCGGGGACGACAGGCTGATGACCAGGGGGGAATAGGACAGGAGTGCCCCCTGGCTGTTCAGGGGGGCGTGGCATGGGCATGAGAGGCAACTGCCGCAATGATCGGAAGAGGATTCGTCTTCATCGGGGCAGCAGGGGGCGTCTCCCCCGCAATTTGCCTTGGCGGCCGCTTCATCGGCCGTGCCGCAGGATGTTTCAAGGGCGTGACCCGCGTCCCGGGCGAAACAAAGGCCGTTGCCCGCCATGACCGCAACGGCCACGAGGAGCACAACTGCAATTATTCTCTTGAACGGGTGAGTTCGCATAGGGCCGGGCCATGTTTTCATTAAGTTGAGTGATGATAGCCGTGCGTTGTTGAGCATGTCAATAGGCAATTCGCAAGTCATAGTTGCCCGGGCGTTTTGCCGTTGTTCTTCATGGCCCGCCGGTTGACACGGGTGAATTTCATGGCATTACTTCCTCAGTGGTTGACAAATCAACCGTCACTGCACCGGATATGGCTGAAGTGCGGTCAGTAGCTCCCGGCAGATGCCGGCCAGTCCTGAAGAATATCATGTAACGCCTGTAGAATATTCCCCACCAGCGACCGCCCGTCCTTTTCGGTTAAACACGATATAACGTGAAATCAAATAGATAGATGCATGGCACGGCTCGTGTAATGCCATGAACCATCATCCCGGAATTCAGGAGAAATCATGACATCACGCCTGGCAATCGGCTTCGTCCTCTTCGCCACGCTGGCGCTCCCCTGGGGGGCCAGGGCCGAAGAAGCAAAATCTTTCGAAAATCTTCCGCAGCTTGTGGAAACCGCCCTGACCAACAACCCCGAGCTGAAGGCGTCGGAGGCCCAGTGGGAGATGTTCCGCAATCGCGTGGTGCAGGCGGGCGCCCTCGAAGACCCGATGCTCATGCTCAAGCTCCAGAACTTCCTGATTCGAGATCCCTTGAACTCCGGGCGGGACCCCATGAGCCAGCGGGTGATCGGCATATCGCAGCAGCTTCCCTTCTGGGGGAAGCGCGATCTGAAGACCGAAGTGGCAAAGCAGGAAGCCGAGGCCCTCAAATGGCAGGTGGAGGAGCGGAAGCTGGAGCTGGCCCGGATGGTAAAGGAGACGTACTACCAGATCTTCATGACCGACAAGGATCTGGAGATTATCGGAAAGAACATCCGGATCATGGATGATTTCATCGCCCTGGCCGAAACGAAATATTCGGTGGGGCAGGGAGCCCAGCAGGATGTCTTCAAGGCCCAGACTGAGCGCTCGAAGATGCTCAGCATGAAGATTACCCTGGAGCAGCAGCGCCGTACCCTCCAGGCGACCCTCAACACCCTCCTGTTCCGCCCCGCCGAGACGCCGGTGGGGAGCATCGCAGACTTCGAACTGAAGCCCCTGGCCTGGTCGCCGGAGCAGCTCCGGGACATGGCCGGGGAAAACCGGCCGCTGCTCAAGAGCGTCCGCGCCCGGATCGAGGGGGGAAAGGCGGGGCACCGCCTGGCGGAGAAGGAGTTCTTCCCCGATGTGAACGTCTCCTTCGAGTACATGCAGCGGGATCCGGCCATGGCCGACCCCGGGTACGACATGTACGCCCTGGGGTTCACCTTCAACCTCCCGGTTCAGCGGGCGCGGCGCCACGCCATGGTTCGCGATTCATCGGCGGGGATTGCCATGGCCGAGGCGGAGCTTAATACCGTGAACAACGCCATAAATCTGGGGATTGCCGACAACCTGGCCCGGATGGAGCAGCGGGAGAAGCTTGCCGGGCTTTTCAAAACCGGGATCATCCCCCAGGCGGAGCAATCCCTGGAGTCGGCCACCATCGGCTACCGGGTCAGCAAGGTAGATTTCCTCACGCTGCTGGACAACCGGCTGACCCTGTACAACCTGGAGCGCGAGTATTACGAGTCCCTGGCCGAGTACCAGATGCGCCTCGCCCAGCTTGAGGCCCTGGTGGGCAAGGAACTGCAGGAGTAGGGCTTGCCGGGCAGGGGATGAGATTTTCCAATAAACCGTGAGGTATTGATCATGAAATTGAGCGCGAAGGTTGCCATTGCGGTGGCGGTGCTGCTGGCTGCGGCAGGGGGGGGCTACTACCTGTGGCAAGGGCGGCAGGGGGAAACCGCAAAGGGGGAGAAGACTTCCAAGGGGGAGGTGCTCTACACCTGTCCCATGCACCCCTTCATCATCAAGGATAAGCCCGGAACCTGCCCCATCTGCGGCATGGAGCTCGTCAAGAAGGTGGAGGGGACCCAGGCGGATGCCAAGGCGCTTGAGATGCTGGGGCACGTCTCCCTCTCCCCCACCCAGCAGGTGATGGCCAACGTCGCCACCGTGGAGGCGAAGGCGATCCCCCTCACCAAGGAGGTGAATGCCGTCGGCATTGTGCAGTACGACCAGTCCCGCCAGGCGAAGGTCACGGCGTGGGTTTCGGGGCGTATCGACCGGCTCTACGTCAACAGTGTTGGTGCGTACGTCTCACGGGGGAAACCGGTGGCCGAGGTCTATTCTCCCGATCTCGTCTCCGCCCAGCAGGAGTATCTTCTGGCGCTACGCAGCCGCGACCGCTTCAAGGATTCCCCCATCGCCTCCATCTCCCAGGGGGGGGAGGGGCTGGTGGCGTCGGCCCGGCAGCGGCTCCTCCTCATGGGGGTGAAGGAGCGCCAGATCGCCGGACTGGAAAAGGCCGGCCAGCCCAACATCCGCCTCCCCATCTACACACCCCTTTCCGGGGTGGTGATTGAGAAGCTGGTGCTCCAGGGGCAGTACGTGAACACGGGGGACCCCCTCTTCAACATCGCCGATCTTTCCACCGTATGGGTGGAAGTGGAAGTCTACGAGAACGAGTTCTCCTTCATAAAACTCGGCCAGCGGGTGGAGATAGTTTCCCAGTCCTGGCCCGGCAAGACCTTCTCGGGGCAGGTGTCGTTCGTCTACCCCTTCCTGGATCCCAAGACCCGCACGGTCAAGGTGAGGGTGCAGCTTCCCAACCCCGGCATGAAGCTCAAGCCGGACATGTTCGTGAACGCCATGATCAAGGTGCCGCTGGGGAGCGCCGTGGCCGTGCCGGTGGCGGCGGTGATGGACACCGGTACGCGGCAGGTGGCCTGGGTCGAGACGGAACCGGGCATGTTCGCTCCCAGGGACGTGAAGGTCGGCGCCCGGGTGGGGGATATGCTCCAGGTGCTTTCCGGGCTCAAGGAGGGGGAAAAGGTGGCGGCGAGCGGCGCGTACCTCATCGACTCCGAGTCGCAACTGACCGGGAACGGTGGCGGCCATGCCGGCCACGAGGGTCACGGCGCCGCGCCCCAGCCGGGCGCGCCCGCGCCGCCAAAGAAGAACGACGGCATGAACATGGATGACATGAAAATGTAATTAATCGGGGACCGGTTTCTGGTCCCGGGAGTCCCCTGTGATTGAAAAAATCATCGAATATTCCGCCCGAAACCGCGTGGTCATCCTGATGATCTTCGCCCTGGTCGTGGCCTGGGGAGTCTGGGCGGTGTACAAGACGCCGGTGGACGCCATACCGGATCTCTCCGACAACCAGGTGATCGTCTTCACCGAGTACCCCGGCCGTTCGCCCCAGGTGGTGGAGGACCAAGTGACCTATCCCCTGGCGGTGAACCTCCAGGGGCTCCCACGGGTTAAGGCGGTGCGGGCGTCGAGCGCCTTCGGCTTCTCCATGATCTACGTCATCTTCGAGGACAAGGCCGACATCTACTGGGCGCGGACCAGGGTGCTGGAGCGGCTAAACTACGCCGCCTCGCTCCTTCCCCCCAACGTCCGTCCCACCCTTGGCCCCGACGGCACCGGTGTGGGCCACGTCTTCTGGTACACCCTGGAAGGGAAGGGGTACGACCTGGAGCAGCTCCGGACCCTCCAGGACTGGTTCGTCCGCTACCAGCTGAACACCGTCCCCGGCGTGGCCGAGGTTGCCTCCATCGGCGGGTACGTGCGCGAGTACCAGATCGACCTGGACCCCCACCGGCTATTCGCTTACAACATCAAGGTCGATCAGGTGATGGAAGCGGTGAAGCGCTCCAACAACGACGTTGGCGGGAGGCTCCTGGAGCAGGCCGATGCCGAATTCCTGATCCGGGGTAAGGGGTACATCAAATCCCCCAAAGACCTGGAGGATATTGTGGTCGGGGCCGACATGCGCGGCACCCCGGTCTACGTGAAGAATCTGGGCACCGTGCAGATGGGGGGCGCCATCCGCCGGGGGCTCCTGGACCTGAACGGCGAGGGTGAGGCGGTGGGGGGCATCGTGGTCATGCGCTACGGCGAGAACGCCAAGGACGTCATCGACCGGGTGAAGGAGAAGATTGCCTCCCTTGAGCAGGGACTCCCCCCCGGCGTGAAGATCAAGGTGGCCTACGACCGCTCCGATCTCATCATGCGGGCCGTGGACACCCTGAAACACGCGCTGCTGGAAGAATCGGTGGTGGTTTCCCTTGTCATCCTCGCTTTCCTCCTCCACTTCCAGAGTTCCCTGGTGATCGTGCTGACGCTTCCCATCGCGGTGCTGATCTCGTTCATAACCATGAAGCTCATGGGGGTCACCTCCAATATCATGTCCCTGGGGGGGATCGCCATCGCCATCGGCGTGCTGGTGGATGCCGGGGTCATCATGGTGGAGAACTGCTACCGGCACCTGTCGGAACTCCCCCCCGAGGAGCGGCAGGAGCGGCGGCTGGAGGTGATTATCTCCTCGGCCAAGCAGGTGGGGCGGGCAATTTTCTTCTCCCTGGCCATCATCGTCCTCTCCTTCGTGCCGGTCTTTCTCCTGGAGGGACAGGAGGGGAAGATGTTCCACCCCCTCGCCTTCACCAAGACCTTCTCCATGGTGGGGTCGGCCTTCATCGCCATAACGCTCGTGCCGGTTCTCATGTACTTCTTCATGCGGGGGAAGATGCCGCCGGAGAGCGCCAACCCGGTCTCCATGTTCTTCATCCGCCTCTATTCGCCGGTCATCAAGTGGGTGCTGAAGTGGAAAAAGACCACAATCGCCCTCAACGTGGCGGCCCTGGCCATCGCCATCCCCATGTTCATGTCCCTCGGCTCCGAGTTCATGCCCCCCCTGGATGAGGGGTCGCTCCTCTATATGCCGGTGACCCTCCCCAACGTCTCCATCACCGAGGCGAAGCGGCTCATCCAGGTGCAGGACAAGATCATCAAGGGGGTCCCGGAGGTGGAGCACGTCCTGGGGAAGGTGGGGCGCGCCGAGACCTCCACCGACCCGGCGCCGGTCTCCATGTTCGAGTCGATCATCATCCTGAAGCCTAAGGAGCAGTGGCGGGCCGGGGTCACCAAGGCCGACATCGTCGCCGAACTGGACGCCAAGCTCCAGCAGATAGGGGTCAGGAACGGCTGGACCCAGCCCATCATCAACCGGATCAACATGCTCTCCACCGGGGTGCGGACCGACCTGGGGGTGAAGATCTTCGGCAACGACCTGAACGTCCTGAAGGAACTGGCGGTCCAGGCGGAAGGAATCCTGAAGGGGGTTCCCGGAGCCGCCGATGTGGTGGCCGAGCGGGTCACCGGCGGCAATTACATCGACATCGACATCGACCGGGAGGCCGCGGCCCGCTACGGGGTCAACGTGGGCGACATCCAGGACGTAATCGAGACCGCCCTGGGGGGCGAGATGCTCTCCACCTCGGTGGAGGGGCGCAACCGCTTCCCGATCCGCATCAGATACATGCGCGACTACCGGGACAGCATTCCGGCCATCCAGCGGATTCTCGTGGGGGGGATGGAGGGTGCCCAGGTGCCGCTCTCCCTGGTGACGAAGCTCAAGGTCTCCACCGGCGCCCCGGAGATCAACAGCGAGGGGGGGCTTCTCCGCTCCATCGTCTTCCTCAACGTGCGGGGGCGCGACATGGGGGGCTTTGTGGGGGAAGCCAAAACGGTGCTCGAAAAGAACCTGAAGCTACCCCCCGGCTACTACGTGGCCTGGTCCGGCCAGTGGGAGAACCAGATCAGGGCCAAGCAGCGGCTCCAGATCCTGGTGCCTGCCGGGATGCTGATAATCTTCATCCTTCTCTACTTCACCTTCCACTCGGCCCTGGAGGCGAGCATGGTCATGCTCTCGGTCCCCTTTGCCCTGGTGGGAGGGGTCTATCTGGTGACGGCCCTGGGCTACAACCTCTCCGTGGCGGTCTGGGTCGGCTTCATCGCCCTCTACGGCGTGGCGGTGGAGACCGGGGTGGTGATGGTCATCTACCTCCACGAGGCTCTGGACAAAAAGCTCCTCAAGGGGCCGGTGACCGAGCAGGACATCTACGACGCCACCTACGAGGGGGCGGTGCTCCGGCTGCGCCCCAAGCTCATGACCGTGGCGGTGGCCCTCCTGGGGCTGGTGCCGATCATGTGGTCCTCGGGAACCGGCGCCGACGTCATGAAGCCCATCGCCGCCCCCATGATCGGCGGGATGATAACTTCGGCCATCCACGTCCTCATCATGACGCCGGTCATCTTCGTGCTCATGAAAAAGCGCGATCTCAAAAATGGGAAACTGCACTATTCGGGAATGAAGCACTAATGCGGCTTCGCTCAACACATATCGAAGCCGGTAAGCAAGGAACAAATCACAAAGGAAAAGGAGAAAACATCATGAAGAAACTCGCAGTTATCATTGCCGCCGTAACATTCGCCCTTTCGGCCCCTCTGGTCGTTCTTGCCGCCGAGCACGGCCACGGCTCCATGAAGATGGACCACGGCATGCACGGTGGCAACGTGGCCCACGAGGAAGTAGTGGACGGCGTGAAGACCTCCTTCAGGGTCATCAGCATGGCCGAGCATATGAAAGCCATGAAGATGGCCATGCCCAAGGGAATGAAAGAGACCCACCATCTTGCCGTCGAGTTCAAGGATGCCAAGAGCGGCAAGGCATTGACTGAAGGTGAAGTGAAGGTTAAGGTGCAGGGGCCGGATAAAGCCGTTCAGCAGAAGGATCTCATGGGGATGCAGGGACACTTCGGGGCCGACTTCGATCTGTCGAAGAAAGGGAAGTACGGGGTCATGGCCAAGTTCAAGCTCTCCGACGGCAAGGTCAGAAGCGCGAAGTTCTGGTATGAAATGAAGTAGGGCTAGGGGGCTTCCATGCAAGACCGATCCGTTTTTGGTCTGTGTTTTGCTTAGTGCTGATTCATGATACGTAAGCTTCTCGTTTTCTTCGGGGTCGGGCTCTCCCTTCTTCTTGCGTGGTTCGCCGTTGACAATTACCGCACCGCGGGGTTGGTGGCAGAGGAAAACCTGAGCGGTACCGCCCTCTCCATAGCCGCCGCAGTGGAGACGCTGGTGGAGCGCGACCCCTCCCTCAAAACTCTTGCCGGATTTCATCCGCCTGATGTTGCGTCCCTGTCGCTCGTGGACCGGTCGGGCAGGTACCGCTTTCATTCCAATTCCGATCTAATCGGAGTCCGTTCCACGGAAAAGGTACCGCCGGACATGGGCCGGAGCATGGGGCCAATCGCACGGCGCGTAACGCTCCGTACCGGCGAGACGGTCTTCGAGTACGTCACCCCGTTCCCTCTCCGCGATGAATATGTCCAGCTTCGGCTGAAGCTGCACACCTATCGTGCCGATGCCGTTGTGCGGCGGGCACGCCTCACCCTGGCGGTGCTCCTCTCGCTGCTCGGTGCCGCATGGCTGCTGGTCGGGGTCATTCACCGCTTTGCGCGCCGCGAGGAGCAGCACCGTCTGGAACTCACCCGGCGCGAGGGGCTCGCGCGGCTGGGAGAGATGGGGGCAATGCTTGCCCATGAGATTCGCAACCATCTGGCTGGAATCAAGGGTTTTGCCCAGTTGATCGAGAGAAAACCCGTCAGCGAGCGCAATGGGGAGCATGCCGGCCGGATCGTGGCCGAGGTCCGGAGCCTGGAAGAGTTGGTCAATGACCTTCTTGCCTTTGCCCGGAGCGACGCCATCGACGTCAAGCCGGTGCAGGTCAGGGATCTCTTCTCCCGCCTCCTTTCCCTCATAAGCCCCGATGCCGAGGCCCGGGGGGTCGTCATGACCTCTTCATGCCCACGGGATTTGACGGTTGCCGGCAGCAGCGACCATCTTTTCCGGCTGTTCCTGAACCTCTGCCAGAATGCCCTGCTGGCCATGCCCGATGGGGGAAGCCTCCATCTGGCGGCGGAGTTGGAGAAGGGGACGGTCAGCATGCGCGTCATCGACACCGGCGAGGGGATGCCGCCGGAGGTGCAGGAGCGCATTTTCGAGCCGTTTTTCACCACCCGCGCCCGGGGGACGGGGTTGGGGCTCGCCCTCTGCGAAAAGATTGCCCGGCAGCACGGGGGGGAGTTGAGAGTCGTCAGCACCCCCGGAAAAGGGTCGGTTTTCACGGTCACGATGCGGGTGGCCGGCGTGGACGATAAACAGAAGGAGGAGCCATGAAAGGGCGTATTCTGGTTGTTGAGGACGACTCCACCTTCAGGATATTTCTCGAAACCATCCTGACCGATGACGGCTATGAGGTGGTGACCGCCGCCGATGGCGGACAGGGGTTCGACCGCCTGCGCCGCGAGAGCTTCGACCTGGTGGTTTCGGATATGAGGCTCCCCGTCAAAAGCGGCCTTGAGCTTTTCCGCGAGACCCGCGCCGACGCCAACCCTCCGCGCTTCATCTTCCTGACCGCGTTCGGGACGGTGGAAGAAGCGGTTGCCGCCATGAAGGAGGGTGCGGTGGATTTTCTCACCAAGCCCCTCCATGATCCCGAGACCCTTCTCGTCCTGGTTCAGCGGGCAATCGGAGAGCTGGGAAATTCCAGGGAGTACCAGGCCCTCAAGGCAGCCGCGGCCGCGGGGCTCCCCCCCGAGGAGCTCATCTTCGCGGGGCGCGCCATGGGGGGGGTGCGCGACCTGGTCCGGAGCGTCGCCCCCACCGCCGCCACGGTGCTCATCTCCGGCGAGAGCGGCACCGGCAAAGAGCTGGTGGCCCGCACCATCCACCTCCTGAGCCCGCGGGGCAAGGGGGCATTCGTGGCCCTGAACTGCGCCGCCATACCGGAGACACTTCTGGAGAGCGAGTTCTTCGGCCATGAGCGGGGAGCGTTCACCGGCGCCGTCCAGGCCCGCCCCGGCAAATTCGAGCTGGCCGCCGGAGGCACCATTTTTCTCGACGAGATCGGAGAGCTGCCGATGCCGCTCCAGGCGAAACTCCTGCGCGTGTTGCAGGAGCGGGCCTTCGAACGCGTGGGGGGGCGGAAGGAGATAAAGGTGGATGTGCGGGTCATAGCCGCCACGAACCGCGATCTCCAGGGGGAAGTGGCGGAACGCCGCTTCCGCGAGGATCTCTTCTACCGGCTCAACGTGTTTCCCGTGACGCTGCCGCCCCTGCGTGACCGGGCAGACGCGCTCCCCCTGCTGACGGACTACTTCCTGCGGCGCTTCAGCCGCGAGATCGGCAAGCGTCTGGCGGGCATGGATGCCGCCGCCATGGAGCTGCTCCGGGCATACCCCTGGCCGGGGAACGTCCGTGAACTGCAAAACGTCATCGAGCGGGCCGTGATTCTGGCCCGGGAGCGCGTCACGCGGAGCGACCTCCCCGAGGGGGTGTTGAGCGCCTCTGCCCACAAAGGGCAGGATGGGCGGGGGCTCCTCCGGGAGGCGGAGCGGGAGATCATCATCAAGGCGCTGCGAAAGCATTCCGGCAACCGCCGCCTCACCGCCGCCGAGCTGGGAGTTTCGCGCCGGACGCTGCAGTACAAGCTGAAGGAGTTCGATCTTCTCTCTGAGAAGTGAGCCTCAAGTGAAAGTATGTGTGCAATGGTTTTCCCTTCAGGTGCAATGAATTGCACAATTTTGGGGCGGAACGCTTCTTGTTGTGGGTGGTAACACTAAAGATACAACGGTCTTGCGCATTTTTTGTATTGTGGCATGACTCATGAAGATAAAACCGGTAAACGGCAGTTGGCTACGGGCTGTGAAATTGTTCCCAAGGACGGTTGAATAATTTTTGATGGTGTTTCCATGATGCTACGGCGTTTTTTCACATTTTTCGTATTGGGGATGCTTTGGCAGTGCCTGCCGGCTGACACGAGCTTTGCCGGTTTCGGTTTCGGCTTTGGCGGGAACGATTCGGATAAGAGCGGCCTGGACTTTATCCGTGGTTATGATCCGGAAACGGTAACTATGGTGACGGGCCGGGTGGTGGGCACGCCCCATGGCGGAGAAAGCAATGGCACTTTCATCGACGTGCAGGCCGGCGGCGAGCTGGTGATGCTCCAGGTGGGACCCGCGTCGTACTGGGAGAAAAACGGGATTCCGGTCCGGCTCAATGACGAGGTTTCAGCCAAGGGGTCCAAGGCCCAGGGGAAAGACGGGAAGTCCTATCTCATCACCCGCGAGCTGACTAACAAGACGGCCGGTGCCAGTGCAGAAGTAAGGGGCGATCGGGGTGAACCCCTCTGGGGATCGAGGAGCGTGGGGGGAGTCCGTTCCGAGCGCTCCGGGGGGGGCATGGGGGGGCGCAGCGGCGGCATGCGTTTCCGTGGCGGGATGATGATGCGGCATTGATACGGTTCGGCCCGGCGGTCGAATTTCAAGGAGATGTGATGCTGAAAAAGTTGCCTGGCGTCGGAAAATTCGTGGTGTGTGCCACCCTGGCATCGGCCCTGTTGCAGCCGGGGGAAGGTGGAGCCGCCGAAACGGGGTTCTCCGTGGGACTCGGGGCGGAATATGCCAGCGGCACGTACCGTACCGGTACCCGGACCGAATCGGTCTATGCCCCGCTCACCATTGCCGTCTATCCCACCGAACGGCTCGATTTTTCGGTGGAAATACCCTACGTCTACCAGAGCAGCGGCACCGTCACCAGCGGGGTCTTCGGCCGGGTCGGATCGGGGGGGACGATGGCCATGGCGGGTGCATCCGCCTCAGCGGCCGCCATGCGCGGCCCCCAGGGGGGGGCCAGCCCGACTTCGGCAGTGCCAGAATCATCGGCCGACAAATCCCAAAGCGGCCTTGGGGACATCATTGCCAAGGCCGGCTATATCATCGTAACCGAAGGGGAGCGGCTGCCGGAAATCCGTCCGACAGTCTTCGTGAAGTTCCCCACCGGCGATCGGGACAAGGCCCTCGGCACCGGAGAATATGACGCCGGGGCATCCATCGAGGCGACCAAGTGGTTCGGAGACTGGGTCGTCTGGGGCGAGGGGGGGTACGTCTACCAGGGGAAATCGGAACTGCTCGCCCTCAAGGATTATGCGGTCTACAACGGGGCCCTCGGCTACCAGTTGACCAACCGGCTCCGCCCCATGGTGATCATCAAGGGGGCCACCGCTCCGGCGGAGGGGGCCACTTCCCTGCTCGAAGCGCGCGCACGCTTGAAGTGGCAATTGACGGACAGCGTTGGGCTTGACGGATATCTAGGCAAGGGGATCACCGATTCGAGCCCCGATTACAGTGCCGGTTTGTCGGCATATTACGATTACTAGGAGCCTGTCGGACTTAGGTAGCAGGGAAACCAGTAGAGGAGGAAACATGCAGTTAGCAATTGGCAGCAAGGGACAAAAGGCAGTAAAAATTCTGGCGGCAGGGGCACTGGCTGCGGCTGTGGGTATCATCGCCGCCTGCGGCGACGGGGGCTCGTCGTCCAGCGACACCGCAACCGTATCTGGGACCGTGGCCGACGGTTACCTCCGGAACGCCGAGGTGTTCCTGGACATGAACGGTAACTACCAGTGGGATGAGGGAGAGCCGAAGGCCATGTCGGGTGCCGGCGGGCACTACTCTTTCCAGGTATCTTCAGGGGATGCTGGGCAGTATCCGGTGGTCTGCCGGGTGATAGCCGGGACGACCGTGGATGAGGATAATCTGAACACGCCCGTGACCGGCAGCTACGTCATGTCGGCCCCGGCCGGGACCACGGCGTTCATCAGCCCCATGTCTACGCTTTTGCGTGAAAAGCTTGAGGCCGATCCCACCATGACCATGGAGCAGGCCATGACCCAGCTCCGCAACCAGCTCAACCTGGCCGCCGGCCCCAACATGCTCGCCGACTACATTGCCGGCACGGATGCCGCTTACGACACCATCCACGAGGTGGCTCAGCAGATGGCAACCCTCATGGCCCAGCAGAGTTCTCTGGTCATGAATGGAACAACCGGCGCTGTTTACCGGGAGCGTTACCGCGCCATGATGGGGCAGCTCAACCTGGAGATGCCGTACATCACCGATAATGTCGTTTCGGCCCCGACTGACGTTGTCCGGCCCATGGATACCATCCGGCAGGAAATGATGACCTACCTGGGCCAGGTTTCCACAACGGGTACGTTCACCAACTACACCGCCATGTTCCGCAACATGACCTCCCAGCAGCATTTCTGGAATTACTCCGGCAGCAGGATGCGCCCCGGCAGCATGATGGGGTGGAGGTAGCCCCGCTAAACCAGCCGGTTCTTCAAACATCTCCTGTGATTTGGGAGGGCATTTGCCAATGCTCTCCCTTTTTTTATCCTGCGTACGGATTTTTAGATTGATTCCTATCTGGCAAGGATGGTTTCGACCAGGTCGAAGAGGGGACCGGGGAAGACGCCCAGGGCCAGGATGGCAAGGGTGACGACGCCGAGGCAGAGCGCCTCCGCCGGGGTGGGAAGGGTGCCGGGGCTCTTTTCTTCGGCAGGTTTCATGTAGAGGTTCACCACCACCCGCAGGTAATAGTAAGCCGAGGCCGCCGCCGTGAGGATGCCGATGACCGCCAGGGGGATTTCTCCCGCCTTGAGAGCCGCGAAAAAGATGGCGAATTTCCCGGCGAATCCCACCGTGGGGGGAATCCCCGCCAGGGCGAACATGGCTACCGCCAGCACCACACCCTGGAAGGGGCGCCGGTAGCCGAGCCCCCGCAGTTCATCCACCAGCTCCAACGGCTTTTCGTCCTCCAGGGAGGCCAGGGCGCCGAAGGCCGCCAGTACCATGGCGCCGTAGGCCACGGCGTAGAAGGCCGCCGCCTCGTACCCCCGCTCCCCCGACAGGAGCGCCAGGGCCACGTATCCCATCTGGGCCACGGAGGAGTAGGCGAGCATCCGCTTCACGTTGGGCTGGAGGAGTGCCGCCAGGTTTCCCACGGTCATGGAGAGGAATGCCAGCCCCCATAGGGGGGGGCGGAGGGGGCCGATTCCCCCGAGATGGGGGAGGATGAGAAGAAAGAGCGCAATGGCCGCTCCCTTGGAACCCGAGGCCAGAAACGCCACCACCGGCGTCGGTCCCCCCTGGTAGACGTCCGGGGTCCAGAGGTGGGCCGGTGCCAGGGAGACCTTGAAGGCGAGTCCCGCCAGCAGGAGTCCCCACCCGGCCAGGGCGATTCCTCCTCCGGCGGCGGAGGAGGCCACGGCCCGCCCGATCTCCAGCGTTCCCGTGGCCCCGTAGAGGAGGGCGATGCCGAAGGCCACGAAGGCTGCTGACACGGCTCCCATGAGGAGATATTTGAGCCCCGCCTCCCCGGACGCTGGACGGTTATGGTCATAGGCCACCAGGATGTAGAAGGCGAAGGTGAGGGCCTCAAGCCCAAGAAAAAGGGTCAGGAAGTTGGCTGCGCCGGCCACCACCCCCATGCCGAAGGTGCCGAAGAGGACCGTGGCCGGGTACTCCTCCCCCCCAAGCCCCTGGCGCACCGCATGGTCGTGGGCCAGGAGCAGGGAGAGGCCCGCCGTCGCCGCGAAAAAGACCAGGAAGAAGCGGGCAAAGGGGGTGAACGCCACCCCCAGGGTCGGCGCCATGGGCTGCGGAGGCGTTTGCAGCGCCCAGAGGGCCGCCCCGGCGCAGACCGCAACACCGATGGCGGTACCGTAGCGCCCCGGCACGATTGCCCCGAAGAGCAGCACAAGGACGCTCCCGCAGGCGAGGATCAGGAGGGGCATTATTGTCCAGAGGTCGGCTATCGACATAGATTCTTTCTAAAAGCAGCTAACCACAGAGGACACGGAGGGCCTCAGAGGACAACCCTCTTTATCCCGTCTCTGAGGTGCATGACGTTGAAATTGATGAGAAGGCCAAGTTTTTTACCGCTTAGTTTCATATAGGAAAGCAATTGAGCCTGATGCACGGGCGAAACTTTTTCCACCGCTTTCAACTCAACAATCACCTTGTTTTCGACCAACAGGTCCAGCCGATAACCCAGTTCGATTGTCACTCCATCGTAATTCACTGGCAGGGCTACCTGAGATATTACCTTAACATCACGTTTTTTCAGTTCATGAACAAGACACGCTTCGTATGCACTTTCCAGAAGTCCCGGCCCAAGGGCTGAATGGACCTTCATGGCCGCCCCGATAATCTCACCGGAAATATCATCATATCCAAGATTCACCCTCTGTGTTCCTCCGTGTCCTCTGTGGTTAATGCTTTCAAGGTAGTGAAGTTCCCGTCAAAAGAGCCACCGGCACTTTGAGGATATCCAGGAGCGGCTTCGGGTGGACCCCAATGTACAGGTCGATTACCGCCAGCGTCGCCAGGATCGCCCCTTCCCGCAGGGTCACGTCGGTTAGTTCCAGGGGCTGCCGCTCCGTCTGGAACAGCACCTGCTGCACCAGCCGCACGGTGTAGATGAGCGGCAGGATGATGCCGAGGAAAGCAATGGCCCCGGCAGCCGGCGTGGTCCGGAAAACCCCCACCAGGATCAGGAACTCCCCCACGAAGTTGTTGAGCCCAGGCAGTCCCGCCGAGGCCATGGCGAAGAAGAGGAAGAAGAAGGAGAGGACCGGCACCTTCCCCCAGAGGCCGCCGAAGGCCGCCACCTCCCGTGTGTCGGTCCTCTCGTCCAGCATCCCCACCAGGGCGAAGAGGGCGGCGGTGGTGAAGCCGTGGTTCATCATCTGGAGGATGGAGCCCGACAGGGCTACCGGGCTCCAGGAGGCGATTCCCAGTGCCACGAATCCCATGTGCCCCACGCTGGAGTAGGCCACCATCCGCTTCATGTCCTCCTGGGCATAGGCGATCCACGAGGCGTAGAGGATGCCGGTAATGGCCAGCACGTAGAGGAGCGGCGTGAATCCCTTCGCCGCCTCCGGGAAGAGGGGGTAGCCGAAGCGGACCAGGCCGTAGGCCCCGGTCTTCAGCAGGAGCGCCGCCAGGATCACACTTCCCGCCGTGGGTGCGTCGGTGTGGGCGTCCGGGAGCCAGGTGTGGAGCGGGAAGAGTGGAAACTTTATGGCGAAGGCCAGGAGAAACGCCCCGAAGAGCCAGGGTGCCGCGCCATGGACCATGGGTGTCTGTGCCAGGATGGGGAGGGCGAAGGTGTAAGTGCCGGTGGCGTTCCCGTGGATGAGGTAGACCCCCATGATTGCCAGCAGCATCAGGAGCGACCCGACCAGGGTGTAGAGGAAAAACTTAACCGCCGAGTAGATGCGCCGTCCGTGCCCCCAGATGCCGATCAGGAAGAACATGGGGATCAGCATCACCTCCCAGAAAAGGTAGAAGAGGACGAGATCCAGGGAGAGGAAGACCCCCATGATACCGCTCTCCATGAGGAGGATGAGGAAGTAGTGGAGCGTGGTCCGCTCGGTTACGGCGCGCCACGACACCGCCATGGCCACCACCGACGTGAAGGCCGTGAGCGTCACCATAAGGAGGCTGATCCCGTCCATCCCCAGGAGGTAGCGGATGCCGAACCGCCCGATCCACGGGGCATCCTCCCAGAGGAAGTACCCCGCCGGGGCTCCCGCCGCCGTGGTTAGCCCCGACGCGGCGAACAGCAGCCATCCCGCCAGGGCCAGCTCCGCCACGGCAAACCCCAAGGCGATGGGGCGGGCCGACTTCCGGCAGTTCCAGACCGGCGCCAGGCAGAGGCATCCCGCCAGGGGGAGGAGGATGAGGATTGTGAGGATCGGGTAGGTGGTCACCATTGCGTACCCATTTTCTGCATCAAGGTTTGCGGTTGCTCGTCATCGTCACAACTCGTGCCGGAAACGGATCAGGAGATAGAAACAGGCGCAGCCGGCCGCACCCATGAGTATATCGCGAAACCAGGGAATCGGCTTGTCGAGCATGGAATAGATGAGCGGATCGAGCAGGGCGCTCGTCAGAAGGCCGACGGCGCCCCAGGAAAGAAGCTTTTTCATGGTTTATCCATTTGACGTAAAATCACCATCTATCCTCGCATATCAGCGGCTATAGGGGCGCACCGGCGCGTCACGGTCAATAACCGCGGATACTCCCCCGTTCCGGCATGCATACGTGGAAGATTGCAGCTTCAACCGCGGTGCGCCGCCTCGATGACAGCGATGTCGATCTTTTTCATCTTCAACATCGCATCGAAAGCACGCTTGGCGGCGGCGATGTCAGGATCGGTTATCGCTTTGGTCAAAGCAATGGGAGTAATCTGCCAGGACACGCCCCACTTGTCCTTGCACCAGCCGCATTCAACTTCTTCGCCGCCGTTGCCGACGATGGCGTTCCAGTAACGATCCGTTTCAGCCTGGTCAACGGTTGCAACCTGAAAAGAGAATGCCCAGTTGTGCTTGACCTCGGGTCCGCCATTGAGCCCGATGCAGGGAATTCCCATCACGGTAAACTCCACCGTCAACACATCCCCTTTCTTTCCGGACGGAAAGTTTCCCGGTGCGAGATGCACCGCGTCAACGGATGAATCGGGAAATGTCTCGGCATAAAATCGCGCCGCTTCCTCGGCATCGCCATCGTACCAAAGGCAAATGGTATTCTTCGCTGGCTTAGTCATGTCACCCTCCTGGTCTGTGGACTTGTTACTGCTTCGCAAATTCGGGTTTTATCTACCGGACACGCAGTAATTTAGGTTCAAAAAACAGCCTGGTCCCTTCAGTCGCTCCAGACCAAGAGGATCAGGATTGTGAGGATCGGGTAGGTGATAGACATCATGCGAGCCGATAATAACCTTTCTTCGGTGCCCCGACGAATTCGATCATGCCTTGCTTCTTGAGTTCGCTGATGTCGCGCTTGGCGGTCTTTTCCACTACACTCCAGTGTTCGCACAAATCAACGGCCTTGACATGCCTGCCGGCGGCGAGCTCGTCAAGGAACCACTGTTGCCTTGCATTTACAGGGACATTTACAGGGACATTTACAGGGACATTTACAGGGACATTTACAGACTCTTCAGCCCCTGTACTACGAAACTCCGGATGCACCTGCAAAATGGCCAGGAAAAACGTCCGGTCGTCATCGGTCTCGAAGACCGGTTCGGGAGAACCGTTTATCTGCATTGCCTTCTTGATCTTCGGAATGCCGGTTGCTTTTCCCTCGGTCAGGTCCAGTTCCTTGAGAAACTCACCGATTCGCCGGTTACGGTAGCGCCGGGATACGATGTTCCCCTTCTCGATGTCCTCTTTCCGCACCGACCGATCCGGCCCCGGAAAGCTGAGGATTTCGATCCGCTCTGGATGAATCCGCACCTCCACCGGTTCCCGCAGCTCGTAACTGCGGTGGTAAACGGCGTTCACCAGAACTTCTTCGAGCGCTTCGTAGGGATAATTGAAAAACCGCTGTGCCTCGGCCTGCCCAGGCACTTTGCGGACCCGCTCGACAATGAAGGTGTTCTTGATGAAACTCAGGGCATTTCGGAGTTGCTGATGGAGCGGCCCTTCGAAGTACTTTTCCGTCAGAATGTCGTCGGCGGGCGAGGTCCTGAAATGGACGAGCTCGATACGGGCATAGGGAAAGAACTGGCCCGGACCATCGTTAAAGAAGAGAAGCCCCGCATTACGCGGCTTCAGATACTCCGGTGGCCCGTCAACGATACGCATCTGTTTGCACAAGCGCGCGAAGGGGAGTTGCGTGGACTGCTCAAACAGGTCGCTGCCGATCTCCTGAAGAAACGAACGGATGAGACCGAGATTCAGATCATTCAGCTCGGCCCGGTGATTGATCCGGTCGTCAAAGGGGACGTTCGCCGCCAGTTCCATCAGCTCCCGCTCGTCATCGGGGCGCGCTTTGACCGTGCTGGCAAAGCGGCGGATGTAATAAGCGCAGGGAGCGTGCTTCGCCAGGGAGACAGGTGCTTGATACGGCCGGTTCTGCCCGCCGGGCGTCCAGATGATAAAAAGCTGCTTTCCCTGGAAGGTAATCGGCTCGGCCACGGGGAAAAAGGCGGGCTTCAGTCGATTGCAGAGGTTGAGGAGTTCCTTCTGGATTCTGTCGATGGCGTCCGGGTTGATGCCGACCGGCGGCAGTACCGGCCTGCCGTTTTCCTCGCGGACCCCTATGATGATGTAGCCGCCGCCCCAGTTATTGAGATCGTTGGCAAAGGCGCAGAGGGTATGGATCACCTCTTCCGGGTTCCACCCTTCCTTGAACTCGATCCGCTCGCATTCTACGGTGCGGCAGGTTATTAAGTCGTTTATGTTGATGGGGAGGGGCATGGTCAGTTTTTCTCTTTCCTTGGTCGGTGCGGGTCAACGGGGTCGAGGCGCACCGGCGTAGCGTTAGCGAAGACCGTGTGCCGCCGCGTGGTTAGGCATTCTTCTGTTAATAAGCTTGAGCCCACTTCATTGCTTCTGATTTTTCCGCAATCAGGTATTTATTGAACCACTCCCATTTGGCCTTTGCTTTTTCAGGGAGTTGGCTAGAAATTCTCCGCGTCACTAATTGCTGATATTCGTCGAAGGTTTTTTCAATAACACCTCGCCTAGTATTTCCTGGTATGTAATAATCGTGTAAGCCGTTAACCATCACAATATTATCTTCATTTATGATGCACATTCTTGAGCCGTAACCCTTCCACCGTGCTTTTGCGGATTCTGACAATACGATACAAGGATGACCCCCTATCTTTTCTAATTCATATGCCTCTTGGTACGCTGGTCCTACAATATTTGATTTATTGTGCCAGACTTTGCCAGTTGAAATGCCGCCTCGCAGCAAATATCCTGCCTTCAAAAAATGATGTGTGAGTTGAATGCAGCGCATGACGACAATATTTAATCCATTGTAGCTCTTCATGGCGTCATCCTTAAGTGGAGCACTCAATATTATAGAGTCTGATATGTATGTGTGCTCTGGGATCAGATGAACCGGAACAGTATTACTTACACCTTGATCCAGATATGGGACAACGGATGAGAGTAGGTTCACCAGTTCTTGTAGTTCGTCAAAAGTAGTTGGGTTTAATGCAGCGGATGTAACTAATGTAGAAAATCCAAGCACATCTAAAAAAGCAACAGCCCTCTCTTCAAATTCAATTTTCATAACATACCCCCATCAAATTATTACAATTCTAGTGACTGCTGCACTAGGCGTCTTGATGATTGCATCTGTTCACGGGCGAAAGCAAAGAGCTTTTGTAAAGTGCCTTCACCAATCCCTTTAACTCTTGCAAGGCAATTCAGTTGGCGTATTGACGGATTATTCAATGCATCTAGGACGTGCTCCACATAATTTGCTCTTAAACCTGTCGCGTTTTTTATTTCTGCTATTGTCATGCTCGAAATGGTTGTCTTGAACCTATCGAAGAGGTCGTCAGGTGCCATTGGATCGTAAAGGTAGATTTCCACCGGAATCGAGCATTTCCTCAGATACGACTCCATGATTTCCTGCGAACGTTCTTTGTCAATTCCTCCGTGCTGCGCACCCAATAGAGGAAAGGCAATGGTTTCAATGCCTTTTTCTTCGTAAGTCACCAAGAATTTTTGCAGTCCTTTATGCAAATATTCTTCACGACTCGGATCTTTCCAATGTTTTTTCGTTGGGAAATTTAGTATCCATCTCTCTGGACTTTTGTAGAGCCAAAGCGCACCAATGTTAATCATTTGTTGATTGCATAGTGAAACGTATTTTTCATACATCTCGGGATAACGTAGTTTACATTCCAAAGCTATACCTGCACCCATAACACCAACGCAATTTACCGTATTGACGATAGTTTGGCATTTTGTTGTGAATATATTCCCTTCATAAACTGAAATACCCATGAATGACCTCAAAAGAAGATTGTCGGTGAAATTTTCCGTGGAAGACCAAAGCTGCGGACTTGTGATGATGCTCTGTCGTTTATGAAATGCATCCGCATAATATACTCTGCCGAAATCGATGGAAAGATAAGAAACTCCGCGCATCTCTTTCTTTTTCCGTCAGTGAAATCATTCCAAAACTTGCTTTTCAAGACATCCCACGGCAATAGGTGTAACTGATCAAGGTTGCAAAAGAATTGAGTGTCATGAGCTGCTGCGTTGCCGTCGGTAAACAGATATTCGTTTTCTTCAAGTATGGAAACACTCACTTCAAGGATGCAGATTTTTTCTTGCATCTCTTTCCTTACATACAGCATTGGATTCCGAGGATTTAAGTACAGTGGCACATAAGCATGAATCGGCCGGTTATAACGAGGATCAAGTTTGTCACGCAAGCATTGAACTGAAGGATCGGAGATGTCGGAAGCGATTAATTGCCGGTGATGTGCTTCGTGGTTACTTAAAATGCCATGAGTAAATATACCTTCGAGGTTCGATATGTGAGTCATGTGGAACAGAGCAAATATTCCACTTTTCTGAATTTTATAAAACCATTCATCTCCCATTTTAGTCCTTGCCTAACTCATAATTGACCGGTTCACGCGCATGTGCGCGTGAACCGGTAATCTACCCCAGAGGAGTACTTCTCCAGCTTGCCCCAGCCGGCATTCATTCTTACTACCTCACAAGCAGCCACCACCAGACCGGCATCACCTCGATGGTTTTGCCGTCTGTCTTAACCGTGTCGAACTCCTCGCGGGTGAGAATCAGCCCCCGGTCGAGCCCGAATTCATTCATCGCCTCCAGGGCACCGGCCAGCTCGCGCTTTTTCGTGGCCTCATCGGCGAGGGAGTGGCAGACCTGGATGGCGGAGGTGACGGCGCCCCGATCCAGCACCACAAAATCGCACTCCTTTTTCCCCTTCCAGTAGTAGCACTCGTGCCCCCGGCGCTTCAGTTCCGCGTGGACCTGGTTTTCCAGGAGTTTTCCCCAGTCGTCCGAAAACCTGAAGGAGGCGGCTTCGATGAACCCGTTGTCCACGCAGTAGACCTTGCGCGGATAGGTGAGCTGCCTCTTGACGGAAAAGGAGAAATGCTTCAGGGCAAAAAAGAGGTAGACGTCCTCCAGAAAGCCCAGGTATTCCTCCAGGGTAGTCGGGTTTATGGAAAGCGCCGGTGCAAGGCCCTTGGCGCTGAACAGCCCGGTGGTGTTGCTGATCAGCCAGTGGGCGGCCGATTCGTATCGGGCGGTCTGGCGTACCGGATGCCGCCGCAGCACATCCCGGGTGAGGATGGCGTTGTAGTATTCCTTCAGGAGGAGCCTCTTGACCTTCGAGTCCGGTTCGGTGACCACCTCGGGGAAACCCCCATAGATGAGGTATTCCCCGAACAGGTGCATGAGCCGCGTTTTCTCCTTCAGGAGCAGGTGCGGTTCCGGCGAGGAAGGACCGCCGCGGAGGGCGACAAACTCCCGGAACGAGAAGGGATAGACCTCGCAGAAAAGGGTGCGGCCGGTGAGGAGGGTGGCGTTCTCACCCTTCAGGAGCGACGAGTTGGAGCCGCTGATGACCAGCTTCACGTCCCGCGGGCCGTCGTAAAGCTTGCGGAGGTCCCGCTGCCAGCCGTCCGCTTCCTGGATTTCGTCGAGGAAGAGGTAGACCTTCCCTTCGGGATTCATCAGCTCCAGATATTTTTCGTAGAGGGCGAAGACGCCGAGGTCCCGGAACGCCGGGTCCTCCAGGTTGAGATGGAGGATGTTTCCAGCTGGGGTCCCCTTGTCCAGGAGCGATTTCGCCAGCAGGTGTAGGATGGTGGTCTTGCCGCTCCTCCTGACGCCGCTGATGGTGAGGATCTCCTTCCTTTCGAGAAGGGTTCTCAGGTGCGGCACCGCCTCGCGCTCAACGGCCCGCAGCCATTGTCCCTCGCCGCTCCACCACGGGTTCCAGTAGACGAGCGATTCGTTAAGGTTCATTGTAGTGCTCCATTTTTAATTATATGGCGCACTATACTATTCCATTTTTCATTGTCAAGGTTCGTCATTTCATCCCTAAACCAGCCACCCCCACGCCAGCCAACCCAGAATCAGCGCCAGCCCCGCCGCGAAGCTGAGGAGGTAGACCGAGACCCGTCCGCAGCTCCAGCGGCCCAGCCCCTGGCCCGTCCTGCCGAGGCCGTCGGCCAGGCGGTCGAGGGAGTCGTCGATGACCCCTTCGTCAACCCGGCGCCAGAGGAAGCCGGCCAGGGCCTCGTAGGGGCGGATGAAGATGAGCCGATAGAGGGCATCCGCGTACCAGCCGTTCAGGAGGAAGGCGGTGATCCCTTTGGGTTCCGCGGCGGCAGCCTCGATCCGCGCCCCGCGCCGCACCCCCCCGTAGCGGAGGTGGGCGGCTATGAGCCCGGTGATGGCCACAAGGGCGGCGATTGCCTCCACGGCCATTTCCTCGCCGTGGGAGAGGTGGGCGGCCCCTTCGGTGAGGGCCGTGGCCAGGAAGCGGCCGAGCCAGCCGTCGGCCAGGAATGCCGGCAGATGGATGAAGCCCCCCAGGAGCCCCAGGATCGCCAGGGGGAGGAGCATGGTGTCCATGATGCGGGGGGTATGGTGGACCTCTTTCACCCCCTCGCCGCCGAAGACGAGATAGACCATCCGGAATGTGTAGAAGGAGGTGAGGAGCGCCGCCGCGAGGCCGACACCGAAGAGCCCGCCGTAGAGGAGTCCCCCCTTGGCCCAGACCGCGGCCAGGATGGCGTCCTTGCTGAAGAAGCCGCCGGTGGGGGGGAGCCCCGCCAGGCAGGCGGCCCCGGCCAGGAAGGCCCAGAAGGTGACCGGCATCCGCCGGCGCAGGCCACCCATCCGGAAGATGTCCTGCTCGTGGTGGAGGGCGGCGATGACGCAGCCGGCCCCCAGGAAGAGGAGCGCCTTGAAGAAGGCGTGCTCCAGGAGATGGAACGTGGCGGCGGTGACGGCCCCGGCCCCGACCCCGAGCATCATGTAGCCGATCTGGCTGATGGTGGAGTAGGCCAGCACCCGCTTGAAATCCCGCTGCACCAGGGCGCACGAGGCGCCGTAGAAGGCGGTGGCGGCGCCGGTCACGGCCACGGCGGCCATGACCACGGCGGAGGCGCTGAACAGGGGCGACATCCGGGCCATGAGGTAGACCCCGGCGGTGACCATGGTGGCGGCGTGGATCAGGGCCGAGACCGGAGTGGGGCCGGCCATGGCGTCGGGTAGCCAGACCATGAGGGGGACCTGGGCCGATTTCCCCATGGCCCCGGCCAGAAACAGGAGCCCCAGGGCGGTGATGACCCCCACGGGGACCACGGCTCCCATCTGGTTGATCTGGGTGATGGATGCAGTCTGGAAGAGTTGGAAGCACCAGACGATGCCGATGCCGAAGGCGGTGTCGCCGATGCGGGTGGTGATGAACGCCTTGCGGCCGGCGGTGGCGTTCTTGGGATCGTCATACCAGAAGCCGATGAGGGCGTAGGAGCAGAAGCCGACTCCCTCCCAACCCAGGTACAGCAGCGGCAGGTTTTCCGCCAGCACCAGCACCAGCATGGCGAAAACGAAGAGGTTCAGGAGGGCGAAGAACCGGGCCGGGCTCCCTTCCTCCGCCATGTATCCCACGGCGTAGAGGTGGATGAGTCCGCAGACGAAGGTGATCATCACCGTCATCACCAGGGAGAGGGGATCGAGATAGAGGGCGATGGGGGCGGAGAAGTCGAAATCCTCCAGCCAGGTGGCCAGCTCCACCGTCACCGGGGCCTTGTAGGCGACAAAGGCCAGGGCCGCACAGACGAAGGCCCCCCAGACCGCGGCGCAGGCCAGCACCTCGCACGCCCGGCGCGGCAGCTTGCGTCCCGCCAGGGCGTTGACGGTGCCTCCCAGAAGCGGCAGCAGGAGTATGAGAGAGAGGTAGAGCTTCATCCTTTCAACTCCCGGAACTCATCCGCATCCACCGTTTTCTTGCGCCGGTGGAGGTAGACCACCATGGCAAGGGCCAGGGCCACCTCGGCGGAGGTCATGGCCATGATGATGAGGGAGAAGACCTGGCCGTCGGCCATCCCCCAACGGGCCGCTCCCCCCACGAAGGCGAGCATGGCGGCGTTGAGCATGATCTCGATGCCGATGAGGAGCATGATGAGGTTCATGCGCCAGACCAGGACGCAGACGAGCCCCAGGGCAAAGAGGATGCCGGCGAGTATCAGGATATGCTCGAAGGGTACGATCACCGCTCCCTCCTTTTGGCCAGGTAGAGTGCCCCCACCAGGGCGAAGAGAAGCTGCATGGAGACCACCTCCACCGCTACGCCGTATTTCCCGAAGAGGGCCAGGGCGAACTCCTTGACGCCGACGGCCTTCCCCGTTGCCGTCACCGCCGGGGCGCGGGAGGCGACGAGGGTAAGCCCCGCCGCCACGGTCACGATGCCGAGCACGAGGGCCGGCCACCAGTCGCGGCCGCCGGGAAGCCGGGCCCGCTCCGGATGCCCCAGATCGAGCATCATGATCACGAAAAGGAAGAGGACCATGATGGCGCCGGCGTAGATGATCACCTCGAACACCGCCACCACCGGCGCGCCCAGCAGGAAGAAGATCACCGCCAGGGCGAAGAACGAGGTGACGAGGTAGACGATGGCGTGCACCGCGTGCTTTTCGGTGATGGCCAGAGCCGTGGCGATGATGGTAACGGCGGCCAGTATGTAGAAGAGAGCCTGTTCCATAATAGACTAAAAGCGTAAACCACAGAGGACTCAGAGGGGCACGGAGAAAGACGAAACCCGAACCCGTTCTTGTTGTTCTAAAACCTGTGAGTATGTTGCCGGGTTTCCTCTGTGATCCTCAGTGTCCTCCGTGGTTAGTGCTTTGCTTTAAGCGCGTCAGGGCATCAGCCCCCGAACGTCCACCGGTTCCTCCTCCCGTTCTCCCGTTCCCCGTGGCTGGGCGATGCCGATGCCGGCGTGGCGGTAGAAGTTGTAGGCCGGATCCTTGCCGCAGCCGTCCGTGAGGAGGTCTTCCTTCTCGTAGACCAGTTCCATGATGTCCCGTTCGCAGATCTCGTAGTCGGGGGTCATCTGGATGGCAAGGGTGGGGCAGGCCTCGGCGCAGAGGCCGCAGAAGATGCAGCGGGAGAAGTTGATCCGGAACCAGCGGGCATGGCGGCGCCCGTTTCCGTCCTCCGCCGCTTCCATGGAGATGCAGTCAACGGGGCAGGCGGCGGAGCAGAGGTAGCAGGCCACGCAGCGCTCGCCGCCTTCCGGGTCGCGGGTAAGCACGATCCGCGCCCGGTAGCGGGGGGCCGGGGTTCGCTTTATCTCCGGGTACTCGATGGTAGCCGCCTTCCGGAAGATGTGCTTCCAGGTGACGAAGAGCCCCGTGGCGATAGCTTTGAAATCGGCGAAAATGGCCATAGTTGCCTTGGCGGGGGCGAGGGAGAGCCTCGCCCCGCGGCTGTTACCGGGTCAGGCGGTGCCCGCCTTGGCCCGTTGGGCTTTTTTTATGAGATCCAGGGTGTCGGGGTGTCCGTTCGCTTCCGCATAGGTCAGGGCAGTATTGCCGAGCTTCATCTTGGCCAGGGGGTCAGCGCCGGCCGTCAGGAGGGTTTCCACGCACTCGTTGCATCCGTAATTTGCCGCCAGCATAAGGGGGGTATGCCATTCCTGGTCCCGGGGGTCCACTTCAGCGCCCGCCTCCAGCAAGACCTTGATGGCCGCCACCTGGCCGTTGGCCGCCGCGTAGTGCAGGGCGGTCTTTCCCTTTTCGCTCTTGGCCTCCATGTCGGCGCCGTGGGTCAGGAGTTCCTTGATCGTATCCGCGTTCCCCGTTTTTGCCGCCTCGATGAGAGGTGTATGACCATGCTTATCCTTCGTATTCACGTTCTCAACCATGACACGTCCTCCTTTGCTGTTTTGCGTGAGAGTTGACTTCTCCGTGACAATGACCAGTAGTGTGCGTGTTTCAAGACCGTGATGCGGTTATGCGTGGTGTAGACTTCCCATTCCCCCCTTTCTTGTGAAGATGTTCAAAACCGGGTTACAGAAGCATCAGTATCCATCCGGTGGCGAGAATGTTGACCAGGGCCAGCGGCGTCAGCACCTTCCACCCCAGGTGCATGAGCTGGTCATAGCGAAGCCGCGGCAGGGTCCCCCTCATCCATATGAAGAAGAAGGCGAAGGCGAGTGTCTTCACCGAGAACCAGACGAACGGCGGGAGCACCGGCCCCTGCCATCCCCCCAGGAAAAACGTCGTCGCCAGCCCCCCCAGGACGATGATGTTGATATACTCCCCCACGAAGAAGAGGCCGAAGCGCATCCCCGAGTACTCGGTGTGGAACCCGGCCACCAGCTCCCCCTCCGCTTCGGGGATGTCGAAGGGGATCCGCTTGCATTCCGCCGCGATGCTGATGAGAAAGATCACGAACGCCACGGGCTGATAGACGATGAACCAGATCCCTTCCTGGGCCGCCACGATGTCCGACAGCCGGAGCGACCCCGCCAGCATCACCGTGGGCACCAGCGCCAGCCCCATGGATAGCTCGTAGGAGATGAGCTGGGCCAGCCCCCGGATGGAGCCCAGGAGCGCGTACTTGGAGTTGGACGCCCACCCCCCCAGGGCCACCCCGTACACCGCGATGGACGAAAGCGCCATGAAGAAAAGGAGCCCCACGTTCAGGTCCGCCACCTGGAGCGGAATCTCCCGGCCGAATAGGGTCACCGGCGCCCCGAAAGGAATCACCGCAAAGGTGAGGATGGCGGGGATCGCCGCCATGGCCGGCGCCAGATAGAAGAGCCACTTGTCGGCCCCGGCCGGGCGGAAGTCCTCCTTGGTCAGGAGCTTGATGAGATCCGCCAACGGCTGCAGCAGCCCGAAGGGCCCCACCCGGTTCGGCCCCTTGCGGTCCTGGATCCAGGCCAGCACCTTCCGCTCGGCAAAGACCAGGTACGCCGCCAGCGTCAGCACCACGAAGAAGATCAGGGCGATCTTTGCCAGGTGGATGGCTATGTCGAGGGCGATGGGTGACATTCAGTGCTTTCTTCCTACGAAGCCTCTTTCATGTACGGAAGCTGAAAGTTGCCGGCCACGATGCCTGGCACCGTTATGTCCTCGTCCAGTTCTTCCCAACGCAGTGCATGCCCGTTAAGCCGTAGGGTGACATCCTGGAGCTGTTCGTCGGTGGCCCGCGAAAGGATTTTGAACCGGTCTGCCGGAAAACCAATGATACGTCCATCGGTAAGTTCCAGAAAGACGGTCCGCTTCTCGACCCATACCCGGATTGCGGCAGGTTCAGGCATTTCGATGCTATGGGTTGTGGTATTCATGGTATTTCTCCTTAAGGTAGACTTGGTGCTCAAAAACCAGCCGTTCTATTGCCCGCACAACTAAGGGCGGAACCCCTTTGTTGCGGGCAAGAACGATTGGGTCGAGCCAGAACTTGCATTCCCCTTCGGGCGTTTCAACATGAATGTGCGGTGGCTCGTTCCGTTCGTCGGAATAGAAATGGAAGCGGAAGGAGCCTATTCTCAAAACGGTTGGCATGGTGGTAAATCCTTTTGGACATCAATAAAGCAGCCTGTCCCCTTTTCAGGGTTTGTCCCCTTTTCAGGGTTTTGGACATCAATAAAGCAGCCTGTCCCCTTTTCAGGGTTTGTCCCCTTTTCAGGGTTGTCCCCTTTTCAGGGTTTGTCCCCTTTTCAGGGTTCCCTTTTCAGGGTTGCAGTCTCACTCCTTTCCCTTCCGGATCAAGGCCCCGCAGCACCTCCCACCGTCCCTCGAAGGGCTCGGCTACCGTATCCCCTCCACAGCGCTTAGTGAGTTCCGCTACGATCCGCCATGCTGGCCGGGGTTCACCGCCCGGCGGGGCGCTCCGGTGCACCCGCGGCGGATGGAAGGGGACCGGCTTGTCGGGGGAGGCGTGGTAGCGGGCCGGGAGTCCACGGATGGGGAACCCGGAGGCCATGGCTTTGCGGAAGCGCTGGGCTCGCCCTTCGTTATTGACGTAGGTGCCGTCCGCTTCCACCCAGGCGGCGGTGGGGAGTACGATCCCGGCCTGCCGGACCGTCTCCGTGGGGAGCCAGTCGGCGGCGACGAGAAAGGGGACCCGCGCCGGCAGATCTTCGGGGATGTCGGCCTCTATGGCGATGATCCCTTTGACGCCCCCGGAGGCCACTGCCTCTTCCAAGCTGACGGAGCCGTGCTCCTGCGCCAGGAGTCCCGCCCCGAAGGCGTTGGGACCGGGGAGGAGGCAGGCGATTTTGGCCTCGGCCCGGGCAAGGAGCTCGATGGCGGCGGGGGTGTTGTTCCTGGTGCCGCAGATGACCACGGGGCGCTCGAATATCGCCAGGGGAACCTCTTCCAGAAAGCTGAGCTCGATGGCTTCCATTGAAACGGTCCGGGCCTGGTCCAGGGGGGAATGGTTCCCCACCAGGAAGACCGGAGCGCCATGGCGCCAGGCCTGCCGGACCGCCAGGAGCATCATGGGCCCTTCGGCCCGGAGGTCCGCTTCGAGGATGACCACGCAGTCCGCATTCCGCACATCCGCCATGGAGGCGGCGTTGCTGCCGGAGAGCAGGGAGGCGGCTGCGGAAACCCGCGCCCCCTCCTCCCTGCCGGCAAAGTAGCAGAGGTGCCCCGCGCCGAGTGCTTCGGCCAGCCGCGCCAGGAGAATGTTTCCCTCCAGCGCCAGCCGCGGCGAGCCGACCACTGCCAGGCTTCCGGGGCCGTACGTATCCCCCAGCTCGGTAACCCGCAGCATGAGGGCGTCGAGGGCGGCATCCCACGAAACCTCCTCCCCGTCCACCAGGGGCACGCGGGGGCGGGCCGGGTCGTTCACGGCGGCGTTGCCGAACCTCCCCCGGTCGCAGATGAAGTGGCCGTTCACGGCTGGGTTCTCCCGTGCCATTGTCTTCAGGAGCTCCCGGTAGCGGGCCGCCGGCACGGTGTTGCAGCCAAGGGAGCACCAGGGGCAGACCGAGGGGGCCATTTCGTAGTCCCAGTAGCGGGCCCGGAACCGGGCGGTCTTGTCGGTGAAGACCCCGGTGGGGCAGATGTCCACGAGGTTTCCCGAGAAGGGGGATTCCAGCGTCCCCTCCTGGAACCGGCCGTAGTAGACCCGCCGGGCGCTCCCCATGACCCCGAAGTCGCTGCCGCCGGCGTACTCCTGGTAAAAGCGGACGCAGCGGTAGCACTGGATGCAGCGGTTCATCTCGTGCTGGATGTATGGCCCCAGCTCCTGGTTCACATGGGTCCGCTTCTTCCCCTCGAAGCGGCGGATGCCGTGGCCCCCGGCAACAGTGTAGTCCTGCAGGAGGCATTCGCCCCCCTCGTCGCAGACCGGGCAGTCGTGGGGGTGGTTGGTCATGAGCCACTCGATGACGAGGCTTCGCATCTTCAGGGCATCGGGGTCGGTGGTGGAAACCACCATGCCGTCCTGGGCCGGGAGCATGCACGACATCTGGATCCCCTTCACCGGCCCGTCCAGCAGCTTCACGGCGCAGAGCCGGCATGCCCCCACGCTCCCCAGTGCCGGGTGGTAGCAGAAGTGTGGGATCCAGATCCCCACGGTCTTGGCCGCCTCCAGGACGCTGGTGCCGGCGGGGACTTCAACCGTTATGTGGTCGATAATAAGTTTCGGCATATTGTAAAAACCCGCCCCGGAACATGCGGTTCCGGTGGCAAAAATCAACGCCCAATCGGGCAGCGCCCCAAGACTATATGTTCCCGGACCTCATCCTCGAAGAGGCGCAGAAGCCCTTCCACCGGTCCCATGGCGCCGGGGGCCAGGGGGCAGAAGGCGTAGTTGAGATACTGCACGTGCTCCCGGAGGATGCCGATATGCTCCTCCCGCCCCGCGCCCGCCTCGATTCGGGTCAGGACGTCCCGCACGAAGGGGAGCCCTTCCCGGCAGGGGGTGCACCAGCCGCACGATTCCCGGGCATAGAAGGAGACCAGGTTCAGGGTTGCCGCCACCATGCAGGTGTTCTGGTCGAGGACCACGATGCCGCCGGTGCCGAGCCGCGACCCGGCCTTGGCCACGGTGTCGAAATCCATGGGTACATTCCAGTGGGCCCTGGTGAAGAATGGCGTTGACGCCCCGCCGGGGATGCACGCCTTGAACTCCCGCCCCGGCAGCATGCCGCCGCAGGGGCCGTCGATGATCTCGCCGAGGGTCATCCCCAGGGGGAGCTCGAAGCAGGCAGCGTTTTGCACCGGGCCGCTCACGCAGAAGAGCTTCATCCCCGCGGCCTCGGGAATCCGTGCCAGCCCCTTGAACCAGGCGGCTCCCCCCGTGATGATGGCCGGGATGTTGGCCAGGGTCTCCACGTTGTTCACCACCGTGGGGCGCCCCCATAGCCCCTTCACCGCCGGGAAGGGGGGCTTGGAGCGAGGGTTGGCCCGTTTTCCCTCCAGGGCGTTCATGAGGGCCGTTTCCTCGCCGCAGATGTAGCGCCCGGCGGACTTGTGGACGTCCAGCTCCAGGGAGAAGCCGGAGCCGAGGATGTTATTGCCCAGGAAGCCCGCAGCTTTTGCCTCGGCTATGGCCCGGCGGCAGTTCTCCGCCGCCTCCTCGTAGCCTCGCCGGATGAAGATGAAGGCATGGGCCACGCCGATGGCGTAGGCGGCCAGGGTTATCCCCTCCACCAGCGAGTAGGGGTTCGCCTCCAGGAGAATCCGGTCCTTGTAGGTCCCCGGCTCCATCTCGTCGCAGTTGCAGATGAGATGGCGGGGGCCGGGGATGTCCCTGGGGACGAAGGACCATTTCTTCCCCGTGGGGAACCCGGCGCCGCCCCGCCCCCGCAGGTTCGAGTCGATCACCGCCTGCTGGACGTCATTGGGGGACATGCCGGAGAGGGCCTTCTCCAGGGCCGCGAAGCCACCCTCGGCCCGGTACTCGGCAAAGGTCACGCACCGGCCGGGGCGGTTATGTCGGAATAGGACCTGTTCCATGGGGTTAATCGAGCATCTCCCTCAGCGCCACCGCGTTGTTGTGCTCTTCATCCTTTGCGGCAAATAGAAGCGTCACCGTTCCCTCTGATGCCAGCTTCCGAAGCCCGCCCAGAAGCTCCGCCTTCGCCTCCAATTCCCGCCGGTACCGCTCCCGGAACTCCTCCCACTTTGCCGGGTCGTGGCCGAACCACTTTCTCAGTTCATCGCTCGGGGCGATCTCCTTCAGCCACTCGTCGATGCGGGCCTTCTCCTTCGCAATCCCCCGGGGCCAGAGCCGGTCAACGAGGATGCGCTTCCCGTCCTCGGCCGCCGGTTCGTCATAGACCCGCTTAATCCTGACCATTGCTCATCCCTCCTTGGAAGCAAGCGCCTGCCGCTCCGCCGCCAGGATCTCCGCTGCCCGCTCCGGCGTCACCCGGCCGTGGAGGGTGTCGCCCACCATGAGGGTCGGCGCTTCGCCGCAGTTGCCGAGGCAGCAGCAGGGGAGGAGCGTGAAGAGCCCGTCCGCCGTGGTCCCCCCCGGCTCGATGCCGAAGGCTGTCGCCAGGTGCGCCATGAGGCTCTCCCCACCCATGGCCCAGCAGGAGATGGAGTCGCAGACGTGGATCACCCGCTTCCCCACGGGGCGGCGATAAATCATCTCGTAGAAGGTGGCCAGCTCCTCCACCTGGAGCGGCGTCAGCCCCAGGAGCGCCGCCGCCTCGGCCACCGCCTCGTCGGTGAGCCAGCCGTAGTGGCGCTGCAACTCCTTAATGACGTCCACCGCCGCCTCGCGGTTGGTGACGGCGTGGGCGATGCGGGCCTTCAACTCTGATTTCAGCTTGTCAGGAAGCATAAAAACCTTTTTACCACAGAGACACGGAGACACAGAGAAAACCTTTAAGATTTTAAGGATTTAAGCCAGAAAAAGCTTTTCGATTTTGCAGTTCCCTGTGTCTCCGTGTCTCTGTGGTGGACATAACGATTTTCAACGGTCCAGATCCGCCAGCACGAAGTCGATGGACCCGATGATGGCCAGAAAATCCGCCACGAGCCACCCCCGGCTCATGAGCGGGAGGGCCTGGATATGGGGGAAGCTCGGGGTCTTGATCCGGACCCGGTACGGGACGTTGAGGCCGTCGCTCACCACGAAGTAGCCGTTCTCCCCCTTGGGGGCCTCGATGGCGCTGTAGTTCTCCCCCTTGGGGGGCGCCATCCCCCGCGTGGCGTTGATAAAGTGGTGGATGAGGGATTCGATGTCGTGGAGCGTGTCCCGCTTCTTGGGGAGGACGTAGCGGTAGTCGTCGGTAATCCACCGCCCGGCGGGCATCTCCTTCCAGCACTGCCGGACGATATGGAGCGACTGGCGGATCTCCTCGATCCTCATCCGGTAGCGGGCCCAGCAGTCCCCCCCTTCTTCCGTGGGGATCTCGAAGTGGAAATGCTGGTAGCCGTTGTATGGAATCTTCTTTCGCAGGTCCCAAGCCACGCCGCAGGCCCGCAGGTTGGGGCCGGTGACTCCCCACTCCATGGCCTCGTCTTTCGTGATGGCGCCGACTCCTTTCAGCCGCGCCTTGAAGATGGGGTTTCCCTTCAGGAGGTCCTCGTATTCCTTCAGCCGGCCCGGCATCCAGTCGAGAAACGCCTTCACCGCTCCGTCCCACCCCTCGGGGATGTCTTCGGCCACGCCGCCGATCCGGAACCAGGAGGGGTGCATACGGCCGCCGGTGACCATCTCCACGATGTCGAAGATCTTCTCCCGGTCGGTGAAGGTGTAGAAGACCGGGGTCATGGCCCCCACGTCGGCGGCAAAGGTGCCGAGCCAGACCAGATGGCTGGCGATCCGGAAGAGCTCGGCCAGCATGACCCGGATGGCGATGGCCCGGTCGGGAACGGTGATGCCGCAGAGCCGCTCCACGCTGTTCACGTAGGCCAGGTTGTTCTGGACCCCGGCCAGGTAGTCGATCCGGTCGGTGTAGGGGATGAACTGGTTCCAGTGCTGGCGTTCGCCGATCTTCTCGGCTCCACGGTGGTGGTAGCCGATGTCGGTGTCCATGTCCACGATCTCTTCGCCGTCCAGCTTCAGGATGAAGCGGATGATGCCGTGGGTCCCCGGATGCTGGGGGCCGAGGTTCAGGATCAGGGTCTCTTCATCAATTCTATCGAAGAAATCAGAGGCCGGCAGGGCCTGGTGGCGCCGGGCGTCGTCGGTGGTGTAGGGGGCCATCTCCGTGGCCCGGAACGGGTGCTCCTTCCGCAGGGGATGCCCCTCCCAGTCCGGCGGCATGAGGATGCGGCGCAGGTTCGGGTGGCCGGCGAAGCGGATGCCGTACATGTCGAAGGCTTCCCGCTCGTACCAGTCGGCGGCCGGGAAGACGCCGGTCGCGCTCGGAAGCTCCGGGGCATCTCCTGCCAGTTCCGTCTTGATCCGCAGATGGCCGGGTTGGTCGAAGTTCAGGAGGTGGTAGTTGACGGTGAAGTCCGGGAACCGCTCCCGCTCCCGGCGGCACGATTCGTCCACGCAGGCCACGTCCTCCAGCCGCCGGAAGGGGGCTGAAACACGGGTTTTGAGATGCCGCAGCACCTCGGGCACCAGCTCCGGCGGGCAGCGGTAGGTGAGCATGTCGGTGGCGGCGGGGTCCACCGTCACCCGGTGGTCGAAAACCGTCTCCAGTTCGCCGGTAAGGCCGAAGCCTGGGTAGTCGTGCTTCGGGGCGGGGGGGCGCCACATTTCGTCGGAGCGGGGCATCCGGAAATTCGGGTGCTGCACCGAAGTGCCGCGTATGGTGGCCCCCTCCATGCCGGGACCCCGGGTGTCGCGGGATTTGGTCTCGCCATCCACGAGGACAGGCCTGACCGTTCCCTCGGTCCCGCCGCTCATGTGCAGGACCTTCCGGGCGGGGTGCTCGTCCCGTCTGATCTTCTCCTGCAGGAGCATGAGCCCCTGGAGGAACG
Source organism: Geobacter benzoatilyticus (assembly GCF_017338855.1). Lineage (NCBI taxonomy): Bacteria > Pseudomonadati > Thermodesulfobacteriota > Desulfuromonadia > Geobacterales > Geobacteraceae > Geobacter > Geobacter benzoatilyticus. The sequence continues at coordinate 1,047,054 of NZ_CP071382.1, read as the reverse complement.
CCTCGGGGCGAGGCGGGCAGCCGGGGATGTGGACATCCACCGGGATGATCTGGTTCACCCCCTGGACCACGCTGTAGACGTCGTACATGCCGCCGGAGTTGGCGCAGCTCCCCATGGAGATGACCCACTTGGGTTCGGCCATCTGCTCGTAGAGGCGGAGGATGGAAGGGGCCATCTTCTTGAAGACCGTCCCGGCGATGACCATGAGGTCCGCCTCCCGGGGGGTCCCCCGGAGCACCTCGGCCCCGAAGCGGGAGACGTCGTAGCGGGAGGTGAAGGAGGTCATCATCTCCACGAAGCAGCAGGAGAGCCCAAAGAACATCGGCCAGAGGGAGTTGGCCCGCCCCCAGTTGATGAGGTCGTCCAGGCGGGCCAGTACTATGTTCTGTGAAATTTCAGTCTCTTCCATGGGCCCTCCGTTCACGGGACGGGCCCCAGTCGAGGCCCCCTTTCATCCAGAGCCAGACCAGCCCCAGGAGGAGGATGACGATGAAGAAGGTGATATGGACGAGCCCCGCCAGTCCCAGTTCCCGCCAGGCCGTGGCCCAGGCGAAGATGAAGGCCGCTTCCACGTCGAAGACGATGAAGAAGATGGCGATCAGGTAGAAGGGGACCGGGTAGGCGAGGCGGGCGCTCCCCGTGGGGATGACGCCGGATTCGTAGGGGAGTTCCTTGTTGCGGTTGGTGGCCTTGGAGCCGAGCCACCAGGCGGCAAGAAGAAGTACGGCGATCAGCAAAGTCGCCGCAAGGGTATAGAGCGCCAGGGGAAGGAACTCGGGCGGCAGGCTTGGAAAAAAAGAATGGGTTGTGGCGGCGGCTGGCTGCATTCTACTCTCCTTGACGTCGAGTGAAATGCCGAGCTCATACTTTAGCGCAATCGGGGTTTAAGTCAACGGTGTAATGTTCGGATTGGTTTTTCCCGCCCCTTTTCCCCCTCTCCCTAGCCCTATCCCACAAAGGGGAGAGGGAGTTTAAGGCCCCCCTCCCTTCGATGGGAGGGGCAGGGGGAGGGTGCAAGGGCGCGAAGAAAAGGCGGGAAACCCCCGCCGTTACCGTTTTTGCAGAAATTCAAGCACCTGGGCCGGGTGGGCGTCGGCCTTGGCCACCTTGGCCCAGTGTTTTACCACTGTGCCGTCGGGGCCCACCACCACGGTGGAACGGGTGACCCCCAGGGCGGTCTTGCCGTACAGGAGCTTCTCGCCGAAGGCGCCGTAGGCCTTCATCATGGTCATGTCGGGGTCCGAGAGGAGGGTGAAGGGGATATTCTGGTTCCCGATGAATTTTTCGTGGGCCTTGAGGCTGTCCTTGCTTACGCCAAGGAGGCAAACGCCCAGTTTGTCGAATTCCGGCTTCAGATCACGGAAGCCGGTGGCCTCTTTCGTTCAGCCGGGGGTGCTGTCCTTGGGGTAGAAGTAGATGACGGTGGTCTTGCCCGCATACTCTTTCAGGGAGTGCTTCTTTCCGTCGCTCCCTTCAAGGGTGAAGTCCGGAGCTTTTTTCCCTTCCAGCGACATGGCTGCCTCCTTTTGTTGTGGTCCGGAATAAAGTTTACCCCATTTCAGGGACATGTCATCAGTCCGGTGCCGTTCATGACGGCTGCCACCTCTTCGGCATAGACCATCTCCTCTTCAGTGGGGATGACGTAGACCGCCACGGGTGAGCCGTCTGCGCTGATCCGCTCCTCCCGGTCCACGGAACGGGCCGCCCGGTTCCGCTCCCGGTCGAGCCGGATGCCGAATATCTCCATGCCGGCAAGGGCCTTCTCCCGTACGATCCACTCCCCTTCGCCCGAAGCGGTGCTGAAGACCAGGGCGTCCACCCGGCCGAGGGCCGCTATGTAGCCGCCGATATGCTTTTTGATGCTGTAGGCCTGCATGTCGATGGCCATGAGGCACCGCTCATCCCCATTGATGGCCCGTTCCAGCACTGCCGGCCGTTCCAGCTTCATTCCGGTTATTCCCGTGGCTCCGCTCCGCTGGTTGAGGATCCGTTCCATGTCCCGGGCGGTGAGCTGCTCCTCCTGCATGATGAAGGGGGGAATGCCGGGATCGATGGAGCCGCAGCGGGTTCCCATCATGGTCCCTTCCAGGGGGGTGAGCCCCATGCTCGTGTCGATGGAGCGCCCACCTTCAACGGCGCAGAGTGAAAGGCCGTTGCCGATGTGGATAGTTACCAGGTTACATTGGGCGGGTTTGCGCTCCAAGAGCGCCGCTCCGCGTCGTGCCGCGTAGCAGTGGGAGGCGCCGTGGAAGCCGTAGCGCCTGACGCCGTGCTTCTCGTACCATTCCCAGGGGAGGGGGTAGAGGTAGGCATGGAGCGGCATCGTCTGGTGGAAAGCCGAGTCGAAGACCGCCACGTGGGGGATGTCGGGGAGGACTTCCAGGGCACCCTCGATCCCTGCCAGGTTGGCGGGGATATGGAGCGGCGCCAGCTCTTCGAAGCTCCGCACCGCGCTGATGACTTCTCCGTCGATGGGTATGGAGGCGGAGAACTGCTCGCCTCCATGGGCTACCCGGTGTCCAACGGCGGTGATCTGCTCCACCCGTTGGAGGGGTCCTTCCAGGGGGTGGGTCAGGGCTGAGATGATGAGGGCCACGCCGGCGCCGAAAGTGGGGCAGTCGGATTCAAGATGGTAGGGATCGTGTCCCGGTACTTCCATGGTGATGCACGAGTCGCCCAGTTCGATCCGGTCCACGTCCCCCCGGGCGAGGACGGTTCGCGTTGACCAGTCGAAAAGGCGGAAATAGATGGAATAGCCCCGGCAGTTCAGAATCAGGATACGCATGTGTTTCCCTGTAACATTGGATTATCCCCAGTGGATGCAGGCCACGGGGCAGGCGTCTATGGCCTCCTGGATTTTCTCCTCGGGTGCTCCCGCCGGTTCGTGGACCTCGGCTAGGTTGTCGTCGTCAAAGCGGAACACTTCGGGGACCATTTCTACGCAGAGACCGCAGCTGATGCAGACATCTTTCTCGACATAAACATTGCGGGCCATTGCTCTACCTCCTTGGTACCTTTTGCATTCTCCCTCCGGGAGAAGGGCCGGTCGAAAACTGATGTTTATGGGAGGAATTGTATCACTCCGTACTCTTTGGGGTAACAATATTTTTTTCCGGGACGATCTTCACGAAACTGCTCCGTGCTCCACCCATGATTCTCTCCACGGCGTCGGCTTCTTCCTCCTGGTGGGAGTGGAGAAGCTCCCGATGGTATGCCAGGAGCAGTTCCCCGATGTTTGCCACATCTTCTTCTTCAATGTCCCGGATCTCCACCCCCGCTCCCTTGGCGAGCCGGCGGCGAAGCGATTCCCGGTCGAGCCCCATGGCTTCGTCCCGGTGGCAGTAAACCACGCCGCCGGTCATGCCGGAGCAGATCCAGGGGCCGGGGTCTCCCAGTACCACCACCCGGCCGGCGGTCATGTACTCGAAGGCGAACCCCTTCAGGTTGGCCCGGCAGGCCATGTCTCCCCGGGAGTCGTCCAGGGGTTCCCGGACGCGGGAGCCGAAGACCACGTCGGCACCGGAGAGGCGGATGCAGGCACGGCTGTCGGCATCCCCCTGGATGAGGAAGGTACCCCCCTGGGCGCCGTAGGCGAGTCCCTTGCCCACGGTCCCCCCGACCCGGCGCCCCTCCCGGTTTTCCCCCTTGAGGATGACGATACTGCCGCCGGAGGCGCACTTGCCGACCCCGTCCTGGGCACCCCCTTCCACCCGGATGTCGATCCGGTCGATGGAAAAGGCGGCCAGGCCGTTGCCCGGGATGGCGTCCCGGTGGAACTGGAGAAGGGCATTCTGGCCTGGGCTGAAGCGCCCCTCCGCCACCCCCCGCACATAGGCCCCGGCCAGGTGGGTGCCGATGGCCCGGTCGGAGCTGGTGGCGTTATCGTCGTCGTAGCGGACCCGCTCCTCGCCGGCGGCAAAGGCGTCGGTCACGAGCCCGGAGATGAGCGAGGTGAGGTAGTTGAGGGGCTTGCGGATGATCCGCACCTCGGGCTCAAAGGTGGAGGTTTCGGCACGCTGGGCCGGCCGGACAAGCTCCGTCAGATCGAGGCGGTCGAGCCCCCGGGACTGAATCAGCAGATCGCTCCGCCCCACCAGATCCTGGGTCCGCCGGAAGCCGAGCTTGGCGGTGAGGATCCGGATTTCCCGACTCATTCCCCGGAAGAAGGTGCACATGTAGATGACTCCGTTTTCCAGCACCCGCGGCACGAAGCGTTTCAGCCCCTTCGCTTCCGCCTCCTCCGTGGTCTCGATCTGGGTGGCGATCCCCACGTGGCAGGTACCGAGATGGCAGCCCCGGCAGGCGGTGCAGCCGATGACCACCATGGCCATGGTGCCGAAGCCGACCCGGTTGGCCCCCAGGAGCATGAGCTTCACCACGTCGCGCCCCGTGCGTGCGCCGCCGTCGGCCCAAATTTCCACCTTTTGCCTCATCCCTGCCGCAACGAGCGCTTTGTGGGCCTCGGATACCCCGATCTCCGCAGGCAGCCCCACGAACTTGATGGCGTGCTTGCGGGCCGCGCCGGTGCCGCCGTCGTAGCCGCTGATGGTGATGATGTCGGCCCCCGCCTTGGCGACCCCCAGGGCGATGGTGCCGATCCCGGCCACCGCCGGCACCTTCACCGAGATGCGGGCCTGAGGATTGGCGGTGCGCAGTTCTTCCACGATCTGGGCCAGGTCCTCGATGGAGTAGATGTCGTGGTTGTTGGATGGCGAGATGAGGGAGACCCCCGGCGTCGCGTGGCGGGCCGCCGCGATCTTGGCCGTCACCTTGAAGCCGGGGAGGTGCCCCCCTTCGCCCGGCTTGGCCCCTTGCCCCACCTTGATCTCCAGGAAGTCGGCGGAGTTGAGGAATGCCATGTTCACCCCGAAGCGCCCCGAAGCGATCTGCTGCCCCCGGTTCTTCCGGTACCACCCCAGCATGTCGGCTATCTCGCCCCCCTCGCCGTTCATGCAGACGATGTTGAGGCGCTTGGCCGCCTCGGCGTAAATCCGGAACGGCGTCTCCCCCTGGGAGCCGAAGCTCATGGCCGAGAAGAGGATCGGGAGGCTGTGGTCCCCGATGCCCGTGTCCACTTCGTCCGGGTCCACGGTCAACTCCGGGGTGTAGCGGAGATCGAGCAGGTGCCGGATGGCCAGGGGGGTCTCCGCCTCGTACTGCTGGATGAGGCGGGAGAGGTCGGCATAGGTTTCCTCCATCTTGGCCACGGCCCCAACCATCTTCCAGATTTTCGGATAGAGGCGGAACTGGACCGGCACCGGCTGTTTCTGACGGCTGCGGGCCACGGCGGAGCGGGAGCGGTTCTCGGCCTCCAGCCGCTCCAGGGTGAGCCCCCCCTGTCCCGAGCCGCAGAAGTTGGGGGTCTCGAAGATCCCCGCCAGATGCCCGCAGAGGCCGATGGAGGCGAAGTACTTGCCGTACCCCCCGATCTCGTGGGTTCCCATGGTGGAGATGACCTTCTCCAGCCCCTTGGACAGGACGGAAAAGAGATTCTTCACCCCGGCCGCGTCGCCGGCCCCTTCCCACATGAGGTAGGGGCAGAGGGCGTCTGCCCCCATGCCGAGGGCGAAGATGAGATCGTGGAGACTCCGGAGCGCCCCGGAGCGAACCACCAGGGATGCCCGGCGTCGCAGGCTCTCGCCCGTGGGGTCGGTGGTCTCCTTGAGACCCTTGTGGAGGACCGCCGTCACCAGAAACGGATCGATGAAGCTCTTGCCCGGCGCGAAGCAGTCGCTGTCATCCAGCAGAAGCATTGCCGCGCCGCGGGTTACCGCCTCGGTTGCTTCACGGCTGAGGCGCGCCAGGGCTGCGCCAAGCCCCTCGTCTTTCCCCATGAAACAGGGAATCACCCGGCAGCGCCCCTTCCCCGTGCCGAAGGAGGCAATGAGCCTTTCCAGGGTGACGGTGCCGAACTCCCGGGCCAGGGCCGCGTCATCCGCGCTTGCCCCGGTACGGCGGCCGCCGGTCAGAAGGGGGACCTCAAGGGCCACCCCCGGCCGGGCCGGACCCCGGAACAGGGGGCGGGGTCCCAGGTAGACACGGGTAGAGAAGTGTTCCGCCTCCCGCTCCCGGTCGATGGCCGGGTTGGTCACTACCGCCACCTGCTCCTTGAAATAGTCGGAGAGGTTCTGGCGCTGGTTGGATAGGGAGGCCAGGGGGCCGTCGTAGCCGAGGGACGCGATGGGGTCGGAGCCGCTCTTTGCCATCTCCCGGAGATTGGAGAGGTCGCTGGATTTCCAGGCGAAGGCGGACATTAGGTTGTCCTGGTGGAGCCTGGCGCTGCGTTGCCATCGGGCCTGTAGGGGCAGTTCATGGATTGACACTGCACAACCCGCCGCCATCAGGGCCTTTTCCTGGGCCGGGAGGTTCGTCCGTTTCCGGAAGCTCTGGTAGACCTCCTGCCGCAGGGCCGGATGGTCCATGAGCTCCACCGTGCGCCCCGCCGCGATCCGCACCCCCACCTTCTCGCCGGGGGCCAGGGGTTTCGGGTCGGCCAGGATTTCTTCGTGGGGGACCACCCCCAACTCCGAGGAGGCGAAGATCTCCTTGGTCGTCTCACCCACCCAGAGGGGGCGAAGCCCCATGGCATCCACGCTGAAGATGCAGAGATCCCGGTGCCGGGCGATGATGGCCGCCGGCCCCTGGGCGCTCGCCTTCAGGAAGCGGCGGAACCAGGTGTACATGGAGCGCAACTCCGGCACCATGCCGTCCATGGCGCTGAAAATGGGGGGAAAGACCACCTCCATGGCCTCGAAGATGGTGAGGCCGTAGCGGAACATGAGCCCTTCCAGGGTCCGGTTCAGGTCCTGGGAGTCGGAGCCGTCGGCGAAAAGGGGTATCCCCATCATCCGCGCCTCCTCCCGGAGCCGGGCGATGGTGTTGATCTCCCCGTTGTGCCCCAGGAGCGAGAAGGGCTGGGCCCGGAGCACCGTGGGGAGGGTGTTGGTGGAGTAGCGGCTGTGGCCGATGGTGACCGAGGAGAGGAACTCCCGGCGCTTCAACTCCGGGTAGTAGCGGGAGAGGAGTTCCGGCGCGCCGTGGACCTTCCAGGCCGTGACGTCCGCCGAGAGCGACGCCACGTGTACCGGGAAATCCCGCTCGATGGAAGTCTGGAGCTCAAAGAGAAGGGCCGGTGCGGCCACCTTCTCCGGGCAGAGAAGCGCCACCTGCCAGAAAAGTGGCTCCCCCTCCCGGGCGCGGCTGGAGAGCACCTCGCTCCGGACTATGCCGGGGCGCTCCACCAGGAGCTGCACCCCCGCCGCGGCAAAGCGGGCGAGGATCTTTTCCTGGAGTTGCGGGTCCGCCGCCGTGGCCTCCTTCGGCAGGAGGAGATGCCCCACCGCGAAACCGGGCGCCTCGGCCAGGTTCGGGTCGTGGCCGGCGCCGGCCAGCACCTCCCGCCAGATCATCCGGGGGATGTCGGTCAGCACGCCGCAGCCGTCCCCCTCGCCGTTGATCTCCCCGGCCCGATGCCCCATCTTGATGAGCGCCTCGATGGTCCGCTGGACGTTACCGTGTGTGGGGCGGGCCTCCTTGTTGATGTAGCAGATGATGGCGCAGGCGTCCCGCTCGGGGGGGACGAGGCCGGAAGGGTCGATGTGTTGGTTGGTCATGGGAATCTCCCTGAGGGTGGAAGAGGGTGGAATGGGCATTATAAAGCTCATCCTTTAGTATACAGTGATCTTTGTCTCAGGCAGTGTGTGATTGTTCAACGGCTTGGGCGGTGACCCGCCCGCCCAGTTTCTTCGGGCGGTCGGTGTCCACCGGCCTTGTTGAACATTACGTCGCTGTTCTTATGCTTGACCTAACGCATCAAGGAATTTGATAAATGTCATGGGGTCAAATGACTGTAGAGGTATTTTCCCAACTTTCCCTGAGGCTTTTGCCATAGGAATAGGCTCAATGCATAGAAATTCTAAAGCCTTCGCAACAGCAGATTCCTTCTCTTTTATTGTCCAGACTTCAATGTGTGGGATACGTCCAGGGGATATTCCTATACATGCCGTGGTATACGGGTCATGTGGTTGAATGAAGGAGAGAGTTTTGGCCGCCGCAAGCGCTACTGAAATCCCTGATATTGTTCGACTACCTGCTTTTACAGCATTGTAAACGGCAAGATAATCTTCCATCTGCTTCCGCAGTCCAACTTCAGTGTACGCCTGTAGTATTTCATCATCGGAAAGCATAAGTCCTTTCTTGGAAGACTTGATCTCTTTCTTAACTTCTGCTCCATAAAGATGTGGGATTATTATTTCGAAGTCTTTGTGGCGGTAATATTCTAATTCAACGGCATAAATATCGAAATTGCTGTTGCTGTTCATATAAATAATCAGATCCCGCAGACGATCGTGCAATTTGTCCATAAGCACGACAAACTTGAAATTGCCAGAATTGAGATTTTTCTGAACATTTGTGAGTAGCTGCTCGGTTTGCACTAAATCAATAGTAAAAAATTCCTGAAGTTTCTCTTCAAACGGCATATTAAATGCGCGTTGCGCCTTGGAGTCCAGTATCGAGATGAATTCACTGAAATCTAAACTGTGTCGCCAGAGCGAAGCCCCATAGTCCAGAACTTGTGCAACGACCAAACGTTTATCGTTATTTCGGTAGAGTTTTGTTTCTATGAGGTATATTTGGCCAGATTGGTCGACTCCAAGAGCGTCTATTGGGCCGCTTCCAGTTGGGAATTCACGTGCCAATACGAGCAGCCGAATATCTTCGTTGATTTCATAAAGAGGGATCGTCTCAGGATTGCGGTGGATATACTCTTGAAGATGGTCTTCCAATTGGAAATCAGATGGATCAAGTTTGACCGCATCCTTCCCATTCTTCGAGACGATAATCGCCATTTATTCCTCCACTTTTACTTGTTCAACTTCTTATTGACCGGTTCACGCGCGTACGCGCGTGAACCGGATGATCTACCCAAATGGCTTTTGCTTCACCGTTCTTCCCACAACGTCCGGATCGGCACGGCAAACAGGCGGTCGCCAAAGGATACAGTCATTTCGCCGTCGTACAGCACCACCCCGGCGCAGAAACGCTCTCCAGTTGCGTCCCTCAGTTTTCGCAGCCCGCGAAAATCGGCTGCCGTGACGGTGGCAGCAGCTTTTACCTCTATGCCGGACAGTTGGTGCCCTTCCGTCTCCAACACAATGTCGACCTCGACACCATCCTTGTCGCGGAAATGGTAAAACCTGGTTGGAACCTCGCGCCAACCGGCTTGTCGCCGCAACTCCTGATAGACAAACGTCTCCAGCAGTTGTCCCATGAGTTGGCGGTCGGCCATGAGCGTATCCACGGTCACCCCGAGCAGTGAACAGGCAACACCGCTGTCCCCCAGGTGCAATTTGGGGGTCTTGATCAGGCGGCTCAGGCGGTTTGTGTGCCAGGGGGGAAGTTCATCCACCAGAAATACGTTGCCGAGCAGGGTCAGATAGTCGCGGATGGTCGGACGGCTAACCTGGAACGGCGACGCCAGGTCGCTGATGTTGAGGAGCCGTGCTGTCTGGCTGGCCGCCAGCGTGAGCAGGCGCGGCAATGCGTCCAGCGCACTGATGCGTGCCAAATGGCGCACATCGCGTTGCACAAGGGTCTCAATGTAATCGCGATACCAGGCTGAACGGCGGCGTGGGGTCAAACGCGCCAGGGCCGCCGGATACCCGCCGGCTACAATCCGTTCTGCCAGCTCTATACCTAAGCGTTGATGGGAACCAGGCGTGAAATTTGAGCTGAACAGGTTGTCCAGAAAATAACCCCTGACGCCTGCAAGTTCTGTCTGTGCCAGGGGATGCAGCCGGAGGATTTCCATGCGCCCGGCAAGTGAATCGGCCAGGGTTGGCAGGAGAAGCACATTGGCTGAACCGGTCAGGATAAAGCGCCCGGGTGTGCGATTACGATCAATCGTAACCTTGAGAGAGGTAAACAACTCAGGTACCCGCTGCACCTCATCCAAAATAACCTTGCCACTCAAATCGCCGACAAAGCCCATTGGGTCGGCGCTGGCGGCAGCACGAAGCACGTCGTCATCAAAGGTAAGGTAGGAGTATCCCTCAAGGTCGCCGATTTTGCGTGCAAGCGTACTCTTCCCGCATTGGCGCGGTCCATGTACCAGCACAACCGGCGAGTCGGCCAGCGCTTCGTGCATCCGCTCCTGAATGAAGCGGGGATAAAAGAAGGTCTCATTCATAGGGAAAAGGATAAGGCATTGTTCGGCTGATTGAAAGTAATTCTTTCGTCCAAATGAAAGTTTGGGCTCGTCTGACTGCAAATATCAGCGTGCTAAACCGTCAATATTAATGGGTAGCGCACAGTTTTCAGCCCCTCGTCACCAACGGTGTTCCAGTGGGGACACTGTCCAGTTCCCCCGGATTTGTCACAGAGGTTTTTCCATTACCGTCTTGAACGCCCTCTCAAGGGAAACGATGTGCCCCTGGTCGTTCTTCATCATTGCCTCGAAGAGTTTTCTGTAACTTTCATCCTGGAAGAGAGCCAGTGATGACATGTGGTATGCTGCAAGCTTCTCCTCGATTTTTATGGCAGAGCGGAGCGCATCGGCTATTGCGGGCCTGGTTTGTTTCACCGTTGCATAAATTGATTTGAGTTTGTTCAGTATGGTTTCCGCAGTGAACAAATCAGTGTTGACGGCCTGGACAACCCCCTGCCGGCGAAGGTTGATTGCCAAGGCAAACTGGTTTGCATGATTTTCTTCTTCCCGGGCGGTCTTTTCCCACAATTTCGACATGTCCGGGGTGTCGCTGAAGATTTCCGCGTAATAATGATACAACCCGGCCATGCATTCCTCTATCTCCCGGCATATCTCCAATATTCTCAGGACATCCTCTTTCGTTCCGCAATGCGTTTCAGCCATTAAATTTCTCCTCTTGTACGATATTCAACACATGGGGAATGAAGAGTGAACTCGGTATTCTATTCCTGTCGGTACCGTCACCGCAACCGGTCAAAGAGATATTCGAGCCCGTTTACCTTGATTTCATAGACGGCGCGCAGCATGGTGCCCAGCTTCCCTTCGGGAAAGCCCTGCCCGGCGAACCATACCACATATGGCTCCGGCAGGTCGATGAGGCGGCGCCCCTGATATTTGCCAAAGGGCATCCGCATGGTGGCCAGTTCCAGCAACTGTTCGTGATCGTGGGAAGGATATTGTTCCATTGGTTCCTTTGTGGTGCTCTTGAGTGGGGCCGGCCGGCGGGGGATTGCCGGACATGGCGAGTCAGTTCATCTCCGTAATCGCTTCACGATTCGAAGCTATTACGGCTTCTTGAAGTTTCCGGTGAAGAAAATCACCACCCCGTCAGCTTCTTCCACCCGCTCCCCGCCAGGTCCACCAGGCCGTCGATGGTGCGCTGGTAGAACTTCTTTACCGGCATCCGGTTGAGGAGGATCTGGCCGTCGCTCCGCTCCAGGCTGATCCGGTCGCCGGGGCGGAGTTCGATGAGGCTCTGGTAGTTCTCGCCGGCGATACCGAAGAGGAACCGGTAGCTCTTGCCGCTTGCCGCCCGGCAGGAGACGATGGTGATGATCCCCTCTGGATCGCCGGTCTTGAAGTTGAACCGGGTGGTGGCGGTGACGAAGGTCCCCTCCACGGTGCTGGTTTCGGCCAGGAGGGAGTCCACGGTCACCTCCTTCGGCTTGAGCCTGCCCAGTGAGGGGAGCCCCCACGGTTTGTACGCTTCGTGGGGGCGGCGCTCGTAGTGGCCGCTCCGCTCCAGGAGGATCACGATGTTGTTGTTGATGGGGCCGCCGATGGAGTGGGAGAGGCCCGCCTGGAACCGCCCATCGCAGATCATTTTGTGGTTCTCCACCACCTGGATCATGCCGGTGGCCCCCAGGGGGTGGCCCCGTCCCTTGAGGCCGCCGGTGAGGTTCGTGGGGAACATGCCGTTCTCGCCGGTGCAGGCGTCATCCAGAAGGGCGTCGAGGAGCCGCCCCCGGGGTACGAAGCCGAGATCCACCATGTTGATGGGGCCGAAACCGTTGAAGGGATCGTGCATGTTAACGTGGATCTTTCCGGCGAAGCTCCGGATATCCTTGATGCCGGCCATTCCGTAAGCTTCGGCGGCGGCCGCCACGGTGGCGGGGAAGGAATGGAAGTAGTTACGGTCGGCGATGGTGGGGATGTCGGTGGCGCTCCCCACGCCGGAGACCATCACCTCTTGCGGGTCGGCGGTGAGGATCACGGCGGCCACGCCGTCGGACATGGGGCAGAAGTCATGGTAGCGCAGGGGCCACCAGTAGCGGTAGTTTTTGCCGTTGACGATCTGGCGGTAGTACTCCTCCAGGGGGATTTCCTTGTTCAAATGGGCGTCGGGGTTTCGGGAGGCGTAGCGGTGGGCCCGCTGGGTAAGGAGTGCCGAGAAGGCGGTCCACTCGTCGTTGGAGAGGCCGTACCGCTCCATGAGCGCCCTGGCCACCAGTGCCCCGCAGGCGGGCATGCTGAGGCCGAACTCCGCCTCGTCCTTGTCGATGACTCCGGCCACGATGCGGGTCGCCTCGGCGGTGGGGGCGTCGCTCATCTTCTGGATGCCGATGGCCAATACGTGGTCGCAGCGGCCCGACGCTATCTGCAGGTAGGCGTTTTCGAAGGCCGAGGCTCCGGAGGAGGAGGCGGTGTCGATGAGGACCGACTTGGCCCCCGAGACCCCCACGACCCCGGCGATCTTGGCGGCGGTGTTGTCCACGCCGGAAAAGGCCACGGGGCTCTGGGAGCCCACCACCACGGCCTCGATGTCGCGGAGCTTCACGGGGGAGCCGTCGAAGACCGCTTTGGTCTTTTCGGCCAGGTCCAGGAAGGAGAGCTTCTCCCGGTGCCTGCCGTCATAGCGCCCCACCGGCGCCATGTAGGAGGCGGCGACGTAGACTTTTCTCGGAATGAATTCGCGATGGCTCATGGGGACTCCGTTCGGCGGGGAGATGGTGTCTCAACATGATCAAGTTTAAACGAGGATTTCCGCAGGGCAACCCGCAGCAAAAAGCCCGTACCTTGGGGGCCGGGCTTTTTGCTGCGGGTTGAATGTCTGCCGTTACTTTACAGGTGCCGTGTTGATGGGCACCTCGAGGATTGGCGCCGGCTCCGGCAAAACCACGGTTTCAGGCTGCGCTGCAGTTACCGGCTGTGCCGTGGGTGCCGGTGCCGCCACAGGAGCCGGTGCCGCCTTGGGCGCGGGTTGATAGGCCGGCTGGTACTGGTAGGACAGCGGAGCGGGCTCAGGCTGGGAGCCTCCCTTGTTTTCTTCGCCGAAGAGCTTGATGGGGGGCTTCAGGAGGCCGACCATCTCGTCGAAGAGGTGATAGTAGGGAGCCGTGGCCTTCCGTTCCCGGAAGAGGATGTCGTTTTCCCTTTTCCCCAGATAGCGGGTGAGGCCGGGGATGGTCTTGAATTTCACGTCCACCCGGTCGTCCATGTTGGCGGCCGCCTCGTCGAAATCGGGGAACTGGAGCCTTGCGAGGACCGGAGTAGTGGGGCCACCCGCACGGAAATTGGGGTACTCCCAGAGGGTGGCGCCGTTGGCGTCGAGGACCTGGGCGGACATGGTAAGGATGTTGTAATCGAAATCCAGGTACTTGACGATGTTGCTGGAGAAGATCCGGTCGCGCTTGGTGAGGCCGCTCACCACCACCAGGAGCACTGCGTCGACACTGTTCTGGGTGACCAGAGTTCTGATTTCCTCGGGCTTGTAGAACTGCTTGTTGTAGACGACCCCGGCGTCGTCGCGCCGTTCGGCCCGGTTAATGAGCGTGCGGTAGAGCTCGTCGGAGTCTCCTGCATCCAGGAACCGGACCGAGAAATAGGCCCCGGACTCCTTTAGCATTTCCGCCAGTTCTTTCTCGTTCTTCCGGTTATACTCCCGAACCAGGGTAACAAGAGTATCCTTCTCCGGGTGACGGATGTCGGAATCGGCGTCCATGAAAATGGGAGCGACGCCGAGAACCTTCACCCGCTGCTCATAGTCGGCCCGCGGAATGTTGAAGGGGTCATGGGCGCAGCCGAAAGCCATGAGTGCCATGGCTCCGAGGAGAATCCACTGTATGATCCGTTTCATCGTTTCCTCCTGAATCGATTTTCAGACTGGCTTTGTTTTGAGTTTCAGTCCCTTAAATGCCCCGTTTATACCAGAACGGCGCCTGCTTGACCACCCATTTCGGCGGCGGCCGGTGCCGGCGGTATCCTTCGGGCGCTCTGCCCCGCCCGGTTTTTCGAGCCATCCCTTTCTTTAGCGAAGCGGATGTGCTATGACCGGTATCCATGAAATGGCTGCTTCTCATATCCGTCGGGCTGTATCTTTTCGGTGCTTTCCGCCGCCCCTTTTTCGCGGCGGGGCTCGTGGCCGGAGCGGCCTATCTGGCCGCCAGGGGAATCGAGCTGGGGCGGCTCCCCCTCGTGGGGCCCCACGACACCCTTGCGTTCTTCTCGGTTTCCATCGGGCTCATGGCGCTGCCGTTCCTCTTTTCGCCGGTGTTGCTGAAATCGTCGTCCTTTACCTGGGTGACCGGGTGCACGGCGGCCCTGTTCGGGCTTATGGCATTTCTTTTCCCCGCGTTCGCCATGCCGCTCCCGCCGGTGCTCCGCACCCTCTGGTTCGAGCTTCACGTGGCACTTGCCTTTTTCGCCTACGCCCTCTTCGCCATAGGTGCGGTTCTCGGCGCCCTGTTTCTGGCCGGAGGCGAGCGGCGGCTCCTGGACCTCCAGTATCGGGCGGCCCTGGTGGGGTACACTTTTTTCTCCGGTTCCATGGTGTCGGGAGGGATTTGGGGCTACTTCGCCTGGGGGACCTACTGGCTCTGGACCCCCAAGGAGCTCTGGACCTCCATCCTCTGGGTCTACTACACGTTCTGGCTCCATCTGCGGCTCAAGGGAACAGGGGGTGACAGGGCCCTGGCCTGGGCCGGCATTGCCGGGTTTGCGGTCATGCTCTTCACCTACCTGGGAGTGAGCATACTGATGAAGAGCTCCCACAGTTTCTGATTTCCGCCGGGCAGATGGCCCGGTTTTTGCTTTTAAATTTTCTTTAAGTTGCAGCAGGTTTCTCAATGATAAAGAGAATATACGAATCCCTCGCTTCCCTTTCCCTGGGCCTCTGGCTCATGGGTGGGGTCATGGTTCTCCTGGCGGCGGGCTCTTTCGGGGGCGAGGCTGCGGCCTCCCTGAACGAGATGCCCCTCTTCGCCTGGCTCGGCGCGGCACCGGTTTCGGTTTCCTGGTGGCTCTGGGGCACCCTCGGCCTTTTGGCGCTGCTGGTGGTGAATACGCTTTTCTGCAGCGTGGAGGCGATACGGCTGCGCTACGGCAAGGCGGGGCTCGTGGCGCTCCTGGCTCCCCAGCTCATGCATGCGGGATTTCTCCTGATTGTCCTTGCCCACCTCCTGAGCGCCAAGGGGGGGGCGAAGCAGGCGATGCAGCTCTTCGAGGGGTCTGATCTCAGCTTTCCCGGAGGCGGTTCCGTGGTGGTGGAGGCCATTGAGGTGGAATCGGACCATCGCGGGATGCCGCTGGACTACCGGGCAAGGATGCGGGTTGTGGAGCAGGGGAGATCAACCCCTGTAACGGTGCGCCCCAACGAGCCCCTTTTTCATGGTGGACTCGGCATCTACCTCAAGTATGCGGAACCGGCCCCGGTCCCCGCCGCCTTTGTGGAGATACACCGGGAGCCGGGGGCCGGGTGGGCCCTTGCCGGCGCGCTGCTCTTCACCGTTGGCAACGGCATGCTCCTGGCGGTTCGGCGGGAGCGCCGGCCGGCGTAGCTGACGGTTGCATCGGAAAATTATCGTGTTAAGATAGGCCTTTACGCTGTATTTCAGGATTTGAAGCTTTTTGGAGGGGATGATGGCTCAGGGAATAAAGACGGCAGTGGTTACGGCGGCGGCACTTGCGGCCTGGAGTGCAGGAACCGCGGTATTTGCCGCGGATGTTGCCGATGGCTCGGTTACCGCAGCGAAGATCGCCGACGGCGCTGTCACCTATCGGGCCATTGCTTCCGGCGCCGTTACATACAGCAAGATTTCCTCGGGCGCCATCACCGACGAGAAGCTCGGTTTCGGGGCGGTGACCACGCCGAAGATTGCCGACGGTGCCGTTACCGACGCCAAGATCGCCGGCCCCATCTCGGGCCAGAAGCTTGGCCGCCACGGCCACGACGGCGGCGACATCGTTCAGGGGACCATTGACGCGGCCCGGCTTCCCGTTGGGACCGGCCCCGGCACCGTTGCCGCCGGCGATCATACCCATGAGTTCCTCCCGCACCGGCCGGCCGGCTACATCACCGTGGCAGCCGTCGGCGGCGACTTCACCAATCCCCTCGACGCCCTCGACGCCATTACCGACGCCTCCGCCGAAAAACCCTACCTGGTGAAGATCATGCCCGGCACCTACGACCTGGGGATTGCCACCCTCGTCATGAAACCCTATGTGGACATCGAGGGGTCCGGCGAGCTGACCACCCGCCTGCGGGGAAGTGCCGCCGATTCCGGGGTGGTGGCCGGGGCTTCCCATGCCGAGTTGCGGAACCTCTCCGTTGAGGCCAGCGGCGCCGAAGGAACCATTGTGGGGATCTTCAACGGAAGCTCCGCACCGCGCATCTCCCACGTTACCGTCAGCGCCGAGGGGGGCAAGGGGGCCTACGCCATATACAACCTCATGGCCGGTCCGGTTCTTTCGGATGTCACCATTACGGCGCTGGGAGGGGATACCGCCTTCGGCCTCTTCAATCTCCACTCGTCGCCCGTTGTGAAGAACTCGGCCATTACGGCGGGCAACGGCATCTACAGCTACTATTCCGGCACGGTCACCGTGGAAGGCTCGTCGGTAACGGCCACTCTCACAACCCTTTTCAACGACGCCGGCGCCACGACTAACGTGGTCAACTCGCGCCTCACGGGGGGGCGTCCCGCGTCCAACGGCATCATGAAGTGCGTCGGTGTCTACAACGGGAATTACGAGCCCCTCGACTGCCGCTGATCAATACCGCATCCGCACCCGGTAGGAGAGGGTTGTCTCCCCATCCTTGGGTACCGGCACCTGGAAAACGGCGCTGAAGGCGTCCCCCTTCGTGTGGGGGTGGGATGAGGAGAGCATCTGCCAGTCGCCGGGGACCGGTTCCACCACCTTCACGGTGATATCCTCTTTCTTGTGGTTGCGTAGCTTTATCTCGAATGCCGCCTCATAGGTGTCGCTGGCGATCTTCTTCCACTCGGTCTGTTTCCTCTCGGCCGCCACATCGAAGGCGTCCCCCATCTTTATCCGTACCGTTTCCTTCTCCGGGGTGTGGTCGATGGTGTCCTCACCCACGAACTGGAGGCTTCCTCCGGCATCCCGCTTGTAGACCCGCACGATCCCCTTGGGGAGCGGCATTCCCAGGTTGTGCTCCTTCCGGTTCTCCAGCTCCACGAAGACCCCAACCTTCTGCTTCACAGTGTCGCCGGCCTGGCTGTAGTAGTAGGAGTTCTCCCCCTTCAGGAGGAACTCTTTTTTCACCGGTACCGCATCGGCGGTCACCAGGCTGATCTGCTTGGTCTGGTTCTCCTTGATGGTGGAGGGGCGCTGGAGGGTGTAAAGGTGGTACTCGAAGAAGGATTCCTCCCGAAACTGCGGGGCGGGGGCCGACATGGCCTCGAACCGTGCCGCCTTGGCCATGCGGAGCGGCTGCTCCTGCGCCCGGTTGATATCCCCGGCCACCAGCTTGAGGGCGGCGTTGCGGTAGGTGGTGCCGCTGTGGTTGTCGATGGTGACCCACCCGGCAAGGTTCGCTGTGTCATCCTTCTCGCCCAGGGTCGCCACGTAGTCGGCCCGCCAGGAAATCCCGCCGGTGAGGTAGGAGGCCTCGATGCTCCGCTTGTCAGCCGCTGCGCTCTCCAGGAGCCAGACCAGCGTCGGCCGGGCAATGAGGTCGTCGGGGACACCGGGGAAGATGAGGCGTCCCGGATGACCGAAGGTAATCTCGTTGCCGATCCTGTAGACGGGGCCGTCGTTATTGGAGAGGAGCGTTGCGGTGACCACCTCTTCCCGCTCGGTCTGGGGGTTTTTCTGGTAGAGCTTCACCTCTTTCCCCACGTACTTGTCCATGAGCTTCTGGGGGGAGAGGAGGTCGTACTCGTAGTTCTGCTCCAGAACCCGTAGCTCCCCGCCGGAAAGGGGGGCAATGGCGACGCTTGTCGGGATGATCTGCGCCGCCACGTCCATGAAGCGGAGCTCTCCGCTCCCGGCACCCAGGCGGATATCCCGCCGGTCCTTCACGAGGCCGAGGTTCTGGTTGTAGATGGTGATGGCGATTCCCGTCTGGTCCGCCACGGTTGAAACTGTGGAGGCGGCGCCGGCCGGCAAGGGGAGGGCGAGGGCGAAGAGCGCGAGAAGTGGTAGGAGGCGACGTTTCATGGCATACCTCATGACTTGGTGTGGCGGCGGGGCCGCTTCTCAGGGTATACCACAAAAAAGGGCGCCCGTCAGGACGCCCTTTCCATAATCGGCGGTTTGAACAGCCCCTATTTGACGGCCTTGACCGACTTTATGACCACCGGCGTCGCCGGAATATCGGAGAAGAGCATGTTCAGGCGCTGTTTGGGGGTGGTGACGATCTTGTCCACCACGTCCATTCCGTCGATAACCCTGCCGAAGACGGCGTAGCCGTAGCCGTCGGGGCTTGGGCGGTTGAGGCCGTCGTTGTTCACCACGTTGATGAAGAACTGGGCCGTGGCGCTGTCGGGGCTGGCGGTGCGGGCCATGGCGATGGTGCCGCGATCGTTCTTCAGACCGTTGCCCGCCTCGTTTTTGATGGGAGCCCGGGTCTCCTTCTGCTTCCGGTCGGTGGTAAAGCCGCCCCCCTGGGCCATGAAGCCGGGGATTACCCGATGGAAGATTGTGCCTTCGTAAAAGCCGCTGTTGGCGTATTCGAGGAAATTCTTCACCGAGAGGGGAGCCTTGTCGGCATAGAGCTCTATTTTTACGGTGCCAAGGCTTGTCTCCATGAGCACCACGGGGTTGCCGGACTTGGGGGCCGGCGCGGCGGCATCGGCATTGCCGGCGATGAGGAGCACGCTGAAGAGGCCGCAGAGAATCAGGGCGAGGATGATTCGTTTGAACATGGTGTAACAGTCCTCCGGATAAATTAAAAGACTCGGAATTATAATGAGAAATGGAATTGCTAGTCAATCATTTCGTTGCTTTGCGTGTCAGGGCTTGCGGAGCACGAGGGTGACGTATTCTTCGAGGATTTGCCAGTCGTGCTGGATGCAGCCGAGGTTGCTGAAGCGCCGCTGGATGTCGAACTTGTCCTGGATGGGGATGCCGGAGAGGATGAGCCATCCGCCGGGGCGGACCAGCGCCACCATTTCGTCGGCAAGGGCCAGGTGGATTTCGGCGTAGATGTTGGCCAGCAGCAGGTCGTAGGGCTCCCGCCCCACCGATGCCAGCTCGCCGCAGACGGTGAGGATCCGCCCCTCCATGCCGTTCAGTCGGACGTTGGCGGCACACGATTCGGCCGCCCTGGGGTCGATGTCCACTGCCACCACGCTGGCGGCCCCCAGGCGAATGGCAGCCACGGCCAGGATGCCGGTGCCGCTGCCGAGGTCGAGACAGCGCATGCCGGCGATGCCTGGAATCCGCTCCATCTCCTCCAGGCAGGAGGCGGTGGTTTCGTGCTCTCCGGAGCCGAAGGCACCCTTCTTCCCCATTATGAGGGGAAGCCCGGCTGCCGGGTCCACGGGATGATCCTCCGGAACGATGGTGAACCTTCCGATGGCGAAGGGGGTGAAGATGCGTCCGTACATGGCAAGGGCCTCCCCGAAAGCGTGTTCAAAGCGGAACCATACTCCATTTCGCCGGGGAAAGGAACAAACAAAAGGTTGACTTGGCCGGTGATAGTGCGGAAAATTACGGCGTTTACGTTATGCTTATCCCACGATATGGAAACTCAGGAGGATATACGGTGCAGATAAAGTTCGGAACCGACGGCTGGCGCGGGGTCATTGCCCGGGATTTCACCTTCGACAACCTCTCCCGGGTGGCCCAGGCCACCATGGATTACCTCATCCGCGAAGGGTTGGCGCCCAAGGGGCTCGTAATCGGCTACGACCGCCGCTTCCTCTCCCGGGAGTTCGCCGAGCGGGTGGCGGAGATCGCCGCCGGCAACGGCATCCGGGTCTGGCTCACCGGCGGCTACGCCCCGACTCCGGCGGTCTCCTGGGCGGTTCATGAGCTGGGGGCCGGGGGGGGCGTCATGATTACCGCCAGCCACAACCCCCCCGCCTACAACGGTTTCAAGGTGAAGGAGTCCTTCGGCGGCTCGGCCCGACCATCCACAACTAAGATTCTGGAGGAGATGGTGGCCGCCAACGACGATGCGGGCCGGGAGATAAAGTCCCGTCCCCTGGCCGAAGCGCTGGCCGACGGAAGCGTCACCATCTTCGACCCCAAGGGGGGGTATTTCCGGCAACTCTCCCGCTACGTGGACCTGGAGGCGATCCGCACGGCCAACCTCCCGGTGGTGGTGGATCCCATGTACGGCGCCGGTGCCGGTTTCGTGCCGGAGCTTCTTCCCGGCTTTCATGAAATCCACGGGGATGAGAACCCCTCCTTCGGGGGGCAGCCCCCGGAGCCCACGGAAGAGCACCTGACGGAGCTGGCGGCTCTCGTGGGAAGCGGCCGGTACCGCATCGGGCTTGCCCTGGACGGCGATGCCGACCGGATCGGCGCCGTGGACGAGACCGGCGAGTTCTTCTCTTCCCACCGGATATTTACGGTGATCCTCCGGCACCTGGTGGAGCGCAAGGGGCTCGCCGGGGGGGTGGTAAAAACCGTTTCCACCACCCGCATGGTGGATCTTCTGGCGGAAAAATTCGGGCTTCCCCTCTTCGAGACCCCCATCGGCTTCAAGCACATCTGCGAGCTGATGCTCGACCATGACATCCTCATGGGGGGGGAGGAGTCGGGGGGGCTCGGCGTCAAGGGGCATATCCCCGAGCGGGACGGCATCCTCATGGGGCTGCTGCTCCTGGAGGCCATGGCCATGAGCGGCAAAGGGGTGCGGCAGCTCCTGGACGAGACCATGGACGAGATCGGCCGCTTCTACTACCGCCGCATCGACCTCCCCATTGCCGACGGCCCAAAGGAAGCCCTCATCGCCCGCTTGAAGCAGGGGGGGCTTGCCGCCATCGCCGGGCGGACCGTGGCCCGGGAGAACTTCCGCGACGGCTTCAAGTTCATCTTTGCCGACGGCTCATGGCTCCTGATCCGCCCGTCGGGAACCGAGCCGGTGCTCCGGCTATACAGCGAGGCGGGGGACCCGCAAACGGTGGACGAACTTCTTGCCGCCGCCAGGGAGATTGCCGGTATCTGATGACGATGGGGGAAAATGACTCCTTGACCGTCTCTCCCCTTGCATCTACAATCGCCAGGACGCAATAAGCATGCGATTTTGAACCAGGAAACGTGTCCCATGATCAAGGCATACCTTCGCTCGGAAGATTCATTCAGGCAGATTTCCGTCGAGCCCGACGAACTGGTGGAACTGGATGCAGGCTCCCTCATCTGGCTCGACCTTCTCTCCCCTTCCCCCGACGAGCTGACCACCGTGGAACGGAGCCTCAAGATCGAGCTGCCGACCCGCCAGGAGTCGGAGGAGATCGAGTTCAGCTCCCGGTTCTGGGAAGACGAGACCGGCATCGACATCAACACCTACTTCCTGGTGCGCCAGGAGGAGAAGTTCCACAACGAGACCGTCTCCTTCATCCTCAGGGGGAATTTCGTCGTCACCATCCGTTTCAGCGACCACCGGATTTTTACCGAGTTCTCGCGCAAGCTGCGTCTGAGTCCACGCTCGTTCCGGGATGGGGCCGACATTCTCTCGGGCATTCTCGCCATGCGGGTCGATATGGATGCCGATACCCTGGAGGCCCTCTCCCGGGGGATCGCCAGCCTGGGACGCCGCGATCCCCAGTCCTTCGAGAATCCGACGGAGTATCTCGCGCATATAACCGACTACGAAGACATCAACATCACCATCCGGGAGAACCTGACTGACAAGCACCGGGTTCTGTCTTCGCTGCTGAAGAGCGCCTCCATCTCCGAAAACCTCAAGAAGGAGTTCAGCATGATGATGAAGGACGTGAACTCCCTCGTTATCTCGGCCAACTTCAACTTCGAGCGCCTTGACTACATCCAGAACCTGTTCCTCAACCACTTGAGCGTGGAGCAGAACAAGGTCATCAAGATTTTTACCGTCATGTCGGTGATTTTCCTGCCGCCAACCATGATCGCCAGCATCTACGGCATGAACTACAAGCACATGCCCGAGCTGGAATGGGTCTTCGGCTACCCCTTCGCCCTCACCCTGATTGTCCTCTCGGCGGTGCTTCCGCTTTACATCTTCAAGAAGAAGGGGTGGTTGTAGCATGGCTCGCCGGCAGGTTGCGGGAGGCGCGGGCGCGGATCTGACAGCCCCGGGGCTTTACCTGAACCGGGAGCTCACCTGGCTGGAGTTCAACCGCAGGGTGCTCCACGAAGCCGAGGACGAGCGGACCCCGCTGCTGGAGCGGGTCAAGTTCACCGCCATCGTCAGCAGCAACCTGGACGAGTTCTTCATGAAGCGGATCGGGGGGCTCAAGCAGCAGGTGGGGGCGGGGATCCAGAACCTGACAGTGGACGGCCGCACCCCACGGCAGCAGATCGATGAGTGCTACGTCGTGGTGCGGGAGCTGGGGGAGCGGAAGCGGCAAGTCTTTGGCGAGCTCCTGACGCTGCTCCGCTCGGCCGGCATCCGGATTCTCGGCTACAGCGAGATATCGGCCCGGGAGCGGAAAGAGCTCCGCGACTATTACATCCGCAACATTTTTCCCCTGGTAACACCCCAGTCCATTGATCCTGCCCATCCTTTCCCCTTTATCTCTAACCTCTCCCTTAACCTGCTCGTGACGCTCCGTTATCCCCGGGAGCGGGAGACTTCCCTTGCTCGGGTAAAGGTGCCGGTGGGGACCGGGATACCCCGCTTTCTCAGGGTTGGAGCCAAAGACCGGTTCGTTCCCCTGGAAGAGGTGATGCAGCACAACCTGGATCTCCTATTCCCGGAGATGGAAGTGGCGGCCTGCGAAATTTTCCGGGTTACCCGCAACGCCAACACCGAGCGCAACGAGGAGCAGGCCGACGATCTCCTGTCAATGATCGAGTCGGAGCTCCAGGACCGGCGCTTCGCCCCCATCGTCAGGCTGGAGGTGGCGGTCGGCATGGGGGCGGTCCACCGGGGGATGCTTGCCGCGGAGCTGGAGCTGGACGAGGCGAACGACGTCTTCGAAATGGATGGCATGCTGGCTTTGCGGGACCTGTTCGAGATTGCCGCACTCCCCTATCCCGAGCTGCACGATTCGACCCATCATCCCGCCGAGCATCCGCTGCTCATGACGGACCGCAATATCTTCCATGTGCTTCGCGACGCCGGAGCAATACTCCTGCAGCATCCCTACGATTCTTTCGCCACTTCGGTGGAGCGTTTTCTCTCCGAGGCCAGCGAAGATCCCAAGGTGCGGGCCATAAAGATGACCCTCTACCGGACTGCCCCCGACAGCCGGATAATCGACTGCCTGGTGAATGCCGCCACCAACGGCAAGCAGGTGGCGGTGGCGGTGGAGCTTAAGGCCCGCTTCGACGAGGCGGCTAACATCAGGCTCGCCGAGCGGATGGAGGAGGCGGGGATCCACGTCACCTTCGGGGTGGTGGGGCTCAAGACCCACTGCAAGGTGATTCTCGTGGTGCGCCAGGACTATGACGGCCTCCGGCGGTACGTCCACATCGGTACCGGCAACTACCACCCCGGCACCGCCCGGATCTACGCCGACCTGGGGTTCCTCACCAGCGACGAGGACATGGGCCGGGACGCCACCGAGCTCTTCAACTATCTCACCACCGGTTATACCCCCCGGCGCCTTTACCGGAAACTGCTCCCGGCGCCGAAGCACCTGAAGCGGGCGCTGCTGGCTAAAATCGAACGGGAGGCGGAACTTCATTCGGAGAAAACGCCGGGCCTCATTCAGTTCAAGATGAACGCCCTGGAGGACGCCGACATCGTGGCGGCCCTTTACCGCGCAGCACGGAAAGGGGTGCGGATCGATCTTCTCGTCCGCGACAGCTGCCGGCTGCGCCCCGGCGTTCCTGGGCTATCGGAAACGGTGCGGGTGGTGAGCGTGGTGGGGAGGTTCCTGGAGCATGCCCGGGTCTACTACTTCCGCAATGGCGGGGAGGATGAATACTACCTCGGTTCCGCCGACGCCATGAAGCGGAACCTGGAGTACCGGGTGGAAGTCATCGCGCCGGTGGAGGCGCCGGAGTTGCGGAAAGAGCTCAGAACCATGCTCGACGTGCAGCTCGCCGATCGGCGGAGCGCCTGGGACATGCAGCCCGACGGCAGCTACGTGCAGCGGGCTCCGGGGGAGGGGGACGACCCGCGGGGGAGCCACGAGATCCTTGTGGCCCTGGCTGAAAAGCGCCAGAAGGCCGGCGCGCGCCTCAAAAAGAAAAAGGCCCGGGGAGTCGTCCGGCGTCCTGCCCGGTAGCTCCGAGCCTTCTGCGCTCCCATTTATCTTGCGCCGTGGTTACCCCTCGCCGATTGTCTTCGTAATCCGCTGTCCCTACAGTTTCACCTTGCGCCACACCTCTGTCACGGTGCCGATGATGCGCGTTTCCGGCGCAGGGCTGAACGGTGAGTAGGTGGCGTTGTCCGGGGAGTAGACGATATCGCCGTTTTTGATCCGGTACCGGCGCAGGATCGGCTCCCCCCACCGGTTTGTCACCAGAACTACAGTACCGTTTTCGGGGCTTCCCCCCGGCCTGAAGATGACCATATCGCCGTCCCGTATGGTTGGAGCCATGAAATCGCCATAAGCTACCAGGGCGTACGACCCCTCCGCAATGCCGGGAAGGGCCGCGTGATCACGGATGTCGCCCTCTTCTATGTTGAGGGGGAACCCGCTCCCGATCCTTTCCAGGATTGGAATTCCCCGGCTCCCTGCGATATTGGCCTGCGCGGCGCGATGTTGCGACCGGTACATTTCCCCTTCGCCCGATGCGAGCCAGGAGGGATTTATTTCATAGAGATTGCAAAGGGCGATTAACAGGGTGTCCGACGGGGTTTTCTTTTCCCGCTCGATACCGCTGAGAAATCCCTGGACTATTCCGAGAGAATCGGCAAACTCTTTCTGGGTCAAACCCTTTTTAAGCCGAATTTCCTTGATTCTTCGGCCCATTGTTTGGGGCTGGGTGATGACGGGGAAAGCCATAAAATATCTCCTGAGACAAATAAATATTTCCAAGTAAAAATTTGCATTGACATTTTATTGCAAGGTAATAAAATGAAATTACCAGTAGATAAATATATAACCATTAGTCCCTTGAAGGGGATGTATCGGATGTATTTTATATAAGCCTAGCACGGCTTTATGGGAGTAACAAGGGTAAATTGCTGGGAGATTTTTCTTTGTCGGCCAGTGGCAGTGGGGCAGGCAAAGGCCCGTCGGCGGCGGGCGGGGAGGACAGGATGAACGGGGCTTACGGACAGTTTTACGAAATTTCGCAGCTTCTTGCGGGGGATGCCCGCGGTGGACAGCTTGCCGATGACTTGCTGAATGCATGCTTTGATTATGTGTTGCCCGAGGATGGCGGCGAAGGGAGCATGGCAAGCCTTGCCCATCTCATGGGTGCGCTTGAGCGATTTAATCTCCATATCCAGCGGGAGGGGGAAGGGCCGGCTTCGGGACTCTTCATTGGGACGCCGGAGGAGGTTGCCGCCTGGGCCGAAGACCTCACTTGGCAGATCTGGGAGAATCGGCCGAACTGATCGGCATCACTAAGATGGGCCGTGGGGTACGGCTCCACCGTTCACAATTTGCATGTCATGTTATGGGTCGGCCTAAGGGTCGGCCCTTTTTTTATCCGGTCTGTGCTATAGTATCCCCTGTCCCGGGTTTCCCCGGACGAAATCCCAATATTACCAGGAACCGGAGTCTATGGCACACGACACCATCATCGTCAAAGGCGCCTGCGAACATAACCTGAAATGCATCGACGTGGAGATCCCCCGGGATAAGCTTGTGGTCATCACCGGCATCTCCGGGTCGGGCAAATCCACCCTGGCCTTCGACACCATCTACGCCGAAGGGCAGCGCCGTTATGTGGAGTCCCTCTCCGCCTATGCCCGCCAGTTCCTGGAGCAGATGGAAAAGCCCGATGTGGAGTCCATCGAGGGGCTCTCCCCCGCCATCTCCATCGAGCAGAAGACCACGAGCCGCAATCCCCGCTCAACCGTCGGAACCGTCACCGAGATCTACGACTACCTCCGCCTCCTCTTTGCCCGGGTCGGCCGCCCCTACTGCTATGAATGCGGGAAGGAGATCGCTTCCCAGACGGTCTCCCAGATGGTGGACCAGGTCATGGCCATGCCGGCAGGGACGAAGCTCCAGCTCCTCTCCCCTATGGTCAGGGGACGGAAGGGCGAATACAAAAAAGAGCTGGCCCAGCTCCGCAAGGACGGATTCGTCCGGGTGGTAGTGGACGGGGTGCAGTATGAGCTGGCCGAGGAGATTCCCCTCGACAAGAACAAAAAGCACGACATCGATATCGTGGTGGACCGGCTCATCGTCAAGGAAGGGGTCGAACGGCGTCTGGCCGACTCCCTGGAGACGGCCCTGAACCATGCCGAAGGGGTAGTGAAGGTGCAGGTGGTAAACGGCGACACCATCCTCTTCTCCGAGGCCCTGGCCTGCATCGACTGCGGCATCTCCTACCCGGAAATGACCCCCCGGATGTTCTCCTTCAACAACCCCTACGGCGCCTGCCCCGATTGTACCGGCCTCGGGACGCGGATGTACTTCGACCCGGAGCTCGTGGTGCCGAACCCCGACCTCTCCATCCATGACGGGGCCATCGTGCCGTGGGAGAAGCGGCTTTCGGGCTGGTACCACATGACCCTCGACGCCCTGGCCAAGGCGTTCGACTTCGACATCCGGACCCCCTTCAAGGAACTGTCGCCAGCGGTCCAGGAGGTGATCCTCCGGGGCTCCGGCGGCCGGAAAATCGAGTTCTGGTGGGAGGAGGACGGCGGCCGCCGCCACACCTACACCAAGGAGTTCGAAGGGGTGATTCCGAACCTGGAGCGGCGCTACCGGGAGAGCGACTCGGAGCAGGTCCGCGAGGAGCTGGAGCGGTACATGAACGTGATGCCCTGCCCCACGTGCGAGGGGGCGCGGCTTAAGAAAGAGGCGCTCCACGTGAAGGTGGCGGGGCGCGACATCCGGCAGGTGACCGCCCTTTCCATCAAGGATGCCCTGGAGTTTTTCGCCGGCCTCGCCCTGACGCCGAAGGAGGAGGAAATCGCCCGGCGCATCCTGAAAGAAATCCGGGAGCGGCTCAATTTCCTCGTGAACGTGGGGCTCGATTATCTCTCCCTGGACCGGGCCTCCGGCACCCTCTCCGGCGGCGAGGGGCAGCGGATTCGCCTCGCCACCCAGATCGGCTCCAGCCTCGTGGGGGTCCTCTATATTCTGGACGAGCCATCCATCGGCCTCCACCAGCGGGACAACGGCCGGCTCCTCCAGACCCTCAAGCATATGCGGGACATCGGCAACACGGTGCTCGTGGTGGAGCACGACGAGGAGACGATCCTGGAGGCGGACCACGTCCTCGACATGGGGCCCGGCGCCGGCGAGCACGGCGGACGCGTGGTGGCCCAGGGGACTCCGGCGGAGATCATGGCGAACCCCGATTCCCTCACCGGCCGCTACCTCTCCGGAGAGCTCGCCATCGCCGTGCCGAAGAAGCGGCGAAAACCGAAGCGCTTCATCACCGTGGACGGGGCCACGGAGAACAACCTGAAGGATGTCACCGTCGATATCCCCCTCGGCGTCATGACCTGCGTCACCGGCGTTTCCGGGTCGGGGAAATCGACCCTCGTCATCGACACTCTCCACAAGATCCTGGGCCAGCGCCTCTACAAAAGCCGCGAGAAGGCCGGGGCCGTGCGCGACATCCGGGGGCTGGAGCAGCTCGACAAGGTCATCAACATCGACCAGTCCCCCATCGGCCGCACCCCCCGCTCCAACCCCGCCACCTACACCGGGGTCTTTGCCGACATCCGCGACCTCTTCGCCCAGCTCCCCGAATCCAAGGTGCGCGGCTACAAGCCGGGGCGCTACTCCTTCAACGTCAAGGGGGGGCGGTGCGAGGCATGCTCGGGGGACGGGATCATCAAGATCGAGATGCACTTCCTCCCCGACGTCTATGTCCAGTGCGAGGTCTGCAAGGGGGCCCGCTACAACCGCGAGACCCTGGAGGTGACCTACAAGGGGAAATCCATCGCCCAGGTTCTGGACATGACCGTCTCCGAGGCCCTCCGCTTCCTGGAGAACATCCCGAAAATCAAGACGAAGCTCCAGACCCTGGAAGAGGTGGGGCTCGGCTATATCCGCCTCGGCCAGGCGGCCACGACGCTGTCCGGCGGCGAGGCCCAGCGGGTGAAGCTGGCCAAGGAGTTGGCCCGCCGCGCCACCGGCCGCACCATCTACATCCTCGACGAGCCCACCACCGGCCTCCACTTCCACGACATCGCCAAGCTCCTGGAGGTGCTCAGGAAGCTCGTGGAGGGGGGGAACACCATCGTCGTTATCGAGCACAATCTCGACGTCATCAAGACCGCCGATTACCTCATCGATCTCGGCCCCGAGGGGGGCGACCGTGGTGGCGAGGTTATCGCCATCGGCACGCCGGAGGAGGTGGCGACGGTGACGCGGTCGTACACGGGGCAGTATTTACGCAAAATGTTGTGAGTTACCTTGAAAATCCCGCTTGACGTGCGGGATTTTCAAGGTAGTATGGCGATATGATTTCTCGTTCCGAGACAACCGCCGCCATCAATACCGCCCTTGGCAGGAGCCGGGTTGTGGCGCTCTTGGGGCCCCGTCAGTGCGGCAAGACCACGCTGGCCCGCCAGTTCGTGCCTTCCGATTCCCCCAATTACATCGACCTGGAAGATCCTCTCAGTCTTGCCCGCCTAGACGAGCCGATGACCGCCCTGCGGGATCTGACCGGCCTTGTAGTGATAGACGAGGTTCAGCGGCGGCCTGAGCTTTTCCCGGTCCTTCGGGTCCTGGCCGACCGTGACCCGCTCCCGGCCCGCTTTCTCATCCTTGGCAGTGCTTCGCCGGCGCTGTTGAGGCAGTCGTCGGAATCGCTGGCCGGCAGAGTGGAGACGGTGACCATAGGTGGCCTCGCCCTCCGGGACGTGGGAACCGAAAC
The DNA here is from genome assembly GCF_017338855.1 of Geobacter benzoatilyticus. Classification (NCBI taxonomy): domain Bacteria; kingdom Pseudomonadati; phylum Thermodesulfobacteriota; class Desulfuromonadia; order Geobacterales; family Geobacteraceae; genus Geobacter; species Geobacter benzoatilyticus. The sequence continues at coordinate 1,017,770 of NZ_CP071382.1, read as the reverse complement.
CATGGACAGCCACTGGCTGCGGGGTGGATTTCCCCTGTCTTTTCTGGCCGGGAGCGATGCCGACAGCTTTGGCTGGCGTAAAAACTTTATTCAGACATTCTTGGAACGCGATCTGCCTCAACTTGGTATTGGAACCCCGGCAGCTACCCTGCTCCGGTTCTGGACAATGCTGGCCCATTATCACGGCCAGGTCTGGAATGCCGCCGAACCGGCCCGCTCCCTCGGCGTGAACGAATCGACCACCCGCCGCTACCTGGACCTCCTGGAGGGGGTATTCATGGTGCGGCAACTCCAGCCCTGGTACGAGAACCTCAAAAAGCGGCAGGTGAAGTCACCAAAGATCTATTTCCGCGACAGCGGGCTCCTGCACCAGCTTCTCGGTATCCGCACGCCGGCGGAATTGCTCACCCATCCCAAGTGCGGGGCCTCGTGGGAGGGGTATGTCATTGAGGAACTGCTTGCCCAGGCCAAACATGATGAAGCCTACTTCTGGGGCACCCACTCCGGAGCGGAGCTGGACCTACTGCTCATAAGCCACGGCAGCCGCATCGGTGTCGAGATCAAAAGGATGGACGCCCCGCGACTCACCCCATCCATGCGGATTGCAATGGAGGACCTCAAGCTCGAACGGTTGACGGTAGTTTATCCGGGGACGAAACGCTATCCTCTGGCGGAGGGAGTGGAAGTGATGCCGTTTAGGGAGATGTGCGCCGGTAGCCATTCAATAGTTTTGGGTGAGTCACGATGAACGATATCCCCCTCGACCAGGCTCGCGCTTCACGGACCTGCCGCTTGAAATGAATTTAATGTGGTAACAATCGGTTAGTTTTTGATGCATTAATACGGTTCATTACCCGATTGATCGGCACACTCATCGCCAATTCAAGTTTCCCCCCATCCATGCCGATAAGAAAAAGAGCTGACTTCCAGTAATCTTGAATAGTTATACTATTTTAATCTTGTCGGGATATCCCTGCATGTTCAACCTCACACGCCACTACTCCATCGCCAGCCTTGTCTGCATCGTAATTGCAGCCGCCGTACTCGGCATGGTCTACCGCCACCTTTCGGTCCAGTCGCTCATGGGGATGGCCGAAGACCGCAACGCCGCACTGACCAACGTGTTCGGCAACGCGTTGTGGCCCCGGTTCACGCCACTGCTGGAAGCGGGCAGCGGCGGGCGCAGCCCCGATCCTTCCGGTCCCGAGGTTGCGGCCCTTCGTCGCGAGGTGGTGGACCTCATGCGTGATTCCGATGTGGCCAAGGTGAAGATCTACACTCTGCAGGGGCTAACCGTCTTTTCCACCGAGGCGAAGCAGATCGGCGAGGACAAGAGCACCAACCCGGGCATTCATGCCGCCGCCAAGGGGCTGCTGGCCAGCGAGCTCACCCACCGCAACCAGTTCAGCGCCTTTGACGGCGTGATTGAGTCCCGGGACGTGCTTTCCAGCTATATCCCCTTTATCCCTCCGGGAAGTACCCGCATCGAGGGGGTTGTGGAGGTCTATTCCGATGTTACCCCGTTCCTTACCCAGGTGAAGCAGACCCAGTGGCGGATTGTCGGAACGGTGGCAGGGGTCCTGACCATACTCTACGGACTGCTCTTCGGCATTGTCCGCCGGGCCGACCTCATCATCAGGGAACAGGGGAAGGAATTGCAGCGCTCCCTCGCCCGCATCGAGGAGGATAACCAGCTCCTGGATCAGCGGGTTGTCGAGAGGACCCGGGCGTTGCAGGAGGAGATTGCCGAGCGGGAACTGGCCGAGGAGAAGCTGCGCCTGTCGGCCGAGGTGTTCGACAATACGGTGGAGGGGATCATAATCACCGATGTCGAAACCAACATTCTCGCAGTCAACCGGGCCTTTACCCAGGTTACCGGCTACCGGGAGGAGGAGATTCTGGGGCTCACCCCCCAGGTGCTCAAGTCGGGCCGGCACGAAGCCGATTTTTACGCCGGGATGTGGAAATCCCTCGAGGAAAGCGGTAAATGGATCGGGGAGATCTGGAACAAGCGCAAGGGGGGCGAGATCTATCCTGAACGGCTCACCATCGGAGTCGTGAGGGGGCAAGCCGGCGAGGTCAGGCATTACGTGGGGGTCTTCAGCGACATCAGCGATATCAAGCGTTCCCAGGAACGGCTCGATTTCCTGGCCCACCATGACCTTCTCACGAATCTTCCCAACCGGCTCCTGTTCAACGACCGCCTGAATCAGGGAATCGCGCGGGCACGTCGCAACGGCCGCCAACTGGCGGTTCTCTTTGTGGACCTGGATCATTTCAAGAACGTGAACGATACCCTGGGTCACGATCTGGGGGACGAATTGCTGAAAAAGGTTGCCGGTTACCTCGGTGACCACGTGCGCAAGTCCGACACCCTGGCCCGGATCGGGGGCGACGAGTTCATCCTCCTTCTGGACGACGTGGAAGTGCCCCGTTATGCAGGGGCCGTGGCGGAGAAAATACTTGCCCTCCTCAGCCGGGCCATAACTGTTTCCGGGTACGAAATTCACGTTTCAGCGAGTATTGGGGTAAGTTTTTTCCCCGGCGACGGCGAGGATGTGACAACCCTGGTGAAGAACGCCGATACGGCCATGTACTATGCCAAGACCCACGGACGAAACGACTATCACTTCTATGCGCCGGAGATGAGCGAGTATGCCCGGGAGCGGGTGCGGCTGGAGGCGCTGCTGCGCCGCTCCATTGACCGGGGTGAGCTGGAGGTGCATTACCAGCCCAAGGTGGACCTGGCAACGGGGGAACTGGCAGGGGTGGAAGCCCTGGCGCGCTGGAACAGCCCGGAGTTGGGGAAGGTGTCGCCGAAGCGGTTCATTCCCATCGCCGAGGATATCGGTTTCATCTCCATCCTGGGCGAATGGGTCCTGCGCACCGTCTGCCGGCAGGTTGTGGAGTGGGACTCCCAGGGGTTCCGCCTGCCGAGCGTGGCGGTGAACCTTTCCGTGAAGCAACTGGAGCGGGGGGATATCGTGGAGGTGGTCTCCCGGGTGCTGGCGGAGACAGGTCTCTCCTCAAGCCGCCTGGAGATGGAAGTGACCGAATCGGCCATCATGAAGAGCGATCGAACCCTGTCGTGCCTCGACGGACTCCGGGCCATGGGGATAGAGTTGTCGGTGGACGATTTCGGCACCGGCTACTCGTCCCTGAGTTACCTGCGCCGTTTGCCGGTACAGAAGATCAAAATCGACCGTTCCTTTATCACGGGCGTTTCCGGCGAGCCGAGCCGGGAGGCCATCGTCCGCGCCGTCATTTCCCTGGCAGGCGCCCTGGGGCTGCGCGCCGTTGCCGAGGGGATCGAAACCGATGCCGAGGCCCGCTTTTTGAGGGAAGAGGGGTGTCATCACGGGCAGGGGCATCTCTTCGGCCGCGCCCTGCCCCCGGATGAACTCCTTGCCTTGTGGAGAGATGGGGGTGCCTCCCCCCCCAAGGGGTAGGGGGGGCAGTGGTCTGTTTATTGTCTTATTCTTCCGGAACCACCACCGGTATTTTCTGCAAACGCTTGAAGTAGAAATTCTGCCCGTAGAGGACCGCGGCGGGGTTGTGGCCCGTGACCCGGTCCTTGCAGACCAGCGTCGTGACCGGTGCTTTCGAGTACTTGGTGAAGAGCATGTCGTGCCCCACGCAGAGGCCGACGATGATGTTCATCTGGGTGCCGCAGCGGTTCAGGATCTCCGCCTGGGCGATGGGGTTGCAGGCCGGCTCGAAGGTGCCGGGGCGGACCTTGTCGCTTTCCTCCAACCCCAGTTCCAGCTTGTCGATGCTCCCCGATTTGCAGCAGACGCTGGCCGCTTCCAGCCCCTGGGCCTCCAGGATGGCGGCGAGTTGTTTCGTTTCCTCCAAGAGGCCGATGCAGGTGGCGATTCCTATCTTTTCCCATCCCATGAGCTTCGCCAGGGCGATGGTGTCCTCAACTCGCGTCCAGCGGGCCACCACGGCGTCGCTGCCGGGCATCTTCTGGTAGCAGAGTCCCTCCACTTTCGCCGCCATGCGGGCAAGGCGGGCATCGTCGCTGTCGCCCCGGTATTGGGCAAAGCTCTCGTCGATGATTTCGGGGGCGGTCTTCGACGGGCAGTTGGCCGGGCGGCCGGGGCGATTTTCGGGGCTGCTCCAGCAGTTGGTGGTGCCGCTCTTCTGCCAAACGGCGCTGCAGGAGGCGCAGGAGGGCGGCTTTGGGGCATCGGCCATGGTCACTGCTCCTTTATGAGAACATAGGGGCTGATGATGAGAGTGGAGAAGCTGGTTCCGGCGTTGGCGTCCCAGGTGGCGACCTGCTCATCGTTTGGCTTGGACAGCTTGCCGGTCTCGATCCAGGCGCCCACGGTTTCGGTATCGTCCCGGGCGATCCGTTCGGCTACCTCGGCAATGTCAATCTCCCGGTCAACGACAATCAATCCGCCCCGCTCAAGGTGTGCCCGCAGCCAGTTCCACTCCGCCACGTCCACCTGAAGCGCCAGTTCTTCCTTCGTAGGTTTCACGTCTTGTCTCCTTTAGCTCTATCGGTTCTAAGCTTCAGATGTTTCTGATGTGTTGTTTTTCTGTGCCGCTTCAACAGGATACCAGTATCGGCCGAAAAATCAAAAAAAGAGAATTGACGTTCATTGCTCGAACTCCGGCAGGTGCCGCCGGTGCTTGAGGGGGAGGTTCTGCCGCTGGAGCTTCGGATTGCGGCGCTCCGCGATGGCGAGGCGGTCGAAGTAGCGTTGCCAGAGTTCCCGGAAGAATTCCTCGCCGGCGGTGCAGGGGAGAGTGGCGGTCAGCTCCAGGGGGGTCGCGGCCCACTTTTGGTGGCGCGGATCGAAGGCGACTGCCTCTCCCCGCCGCCGGTCGTGGATGATCCAGCGCTGGTCGGCGAACCGGGCCGCGAAGTGGGGGGCTATGAGGGGGAGGATGCAGTGATCCGGCTCCATGGCGGCGTACCAGATATCACCCTCCAGGTGCTGGAAGCGGACGAGCCCCTTGTAGCGGTGGGCCTCCCGTCCCACGGCCCGGGCCAGTTTCCAGACGGGAATGACCGCCTCGTGGGCCAGCATGGCGCCAAACTGCGCTCCCGTAGCCAGACCCAGTTGGAGGTAGCGGAAGAGGAGGATTTCCCGGCCGGGCTCGCAGGATTGGAAAGCGTAGCGGAAGGTCTGCATGGCGCCGGGAGTGAGGGTGTGGCGGATGAGCCGGTAGAGCTCGTCGGCCCGGTCGCGGCTGGTTGCCACCGTTTCTACGGTGGCGAAGAGCCCCTGCTGCTCCGGCTCCCGGTCGGCAATCGCTTCGGGTTCCAACCCCCGCTCCCGGGCCAGGGAGACGCTGGTGAGAAAGCCCGCAAAGGTGCCGTCATAACGCAGGATCACAGCTCCCCCGTGATGGTGGATTGGATGTCGATTGCTGCTGCGGCGTCGAAGAGGGATGGCTGGTTCCACCGGGGGCGGGGTGTGGTCCGTTCCGTGAGCCGAGCCCGGAGCCCGGCGGCGTCCGGTGCAAGGTCGGCTGCGAACCGCCCCCTGGCGGTGACGAAATACCTGGCCCGCTTCATGACTACCCCGAGCCGCGCCAGGTCATCCAGGGAGAGATGCCCGCCCCTCCGGGCCCCGGCGATCCGCTGAGCCGACCGGACCCCGATCCCCGGCACCCTCAGGAGGAGTTCCAGGGGGGCCCGGTTCACCTCCAGAGGGAAGATGTGGAGGTTCCGCAGGGCCCATCCAGCCTTGGGGTCGAGGGTAAGGTCCAGGTTGGGGCGCTCCTCGTCCAGGAGTTCTCCGGCGGCGAAGCCGTAGTAGCGCATGAGCCAGTCGGCTTGGTAGAGGCGGTGCTCCCGCACCAGGGGCGGGGTGCCGATGACGGAGGGGAGGCGGGAGTCGATGTTAACCGGGATGAAGGCCGAGTAGTAGACCCGCTTCATGGCGAGGCGCCCGTAGAGTCCGGCGGCAAGCGATACGATTTGCAAATCGCTTTCCCCGCTGGCACCGATGATGAGCTGGGTGCTCTGCCCCGCCGGGGCGAAGGGGGGGATCTTCCGGGAGACCTTCCGCTCTTCCTTTGTTTGAACGATAAGTTCACCTACTCGTTTCATGGGCGCGACGATGGCCTCCCGCGATTTGTCCGGGGCCAGAAGCTTCAGGCTCTCCCGGCTGGGAAGCTCCATGTTGACGCTCACCCGGTCCGCCAGGCGCCCCAGCCGCTCTACCAGCAGGAGATCGGCGCCGGGGACCACTTTCACGTGGATATAGCCGTTGAAGCGGTGCTCTTCCCGCAGGATGCGGGTTGCCTCAATGAGAAGCTCCATGGTGTGGTCCGGGTCCTTCACAACCCCGGTGGAGAGAAAGAGCCCCTCGATGGCGTTGCGGCGGTAGAAGCCGATGGTGAGCTCCGCCACCTCGGCGGGGGTGAGGATCACCCGGCGGGTGTCGTTGGAGCGGCGGTTCACGCAGTAGGCGCAGTCGTAGATGCAGGCGTTGGTCAGGAGGATTTTGAGGAGCGACACGCAGCGGCCGTCGGCGGTCCAGCTATGGCAGATGCCGCACTGGGCGCCGTTGCCGATGCCCCCCTTGTTGCGGCGGGAGCTGCCGCTGGAGGCGCAGGAGACGTCGTACTTGGCTCCGTCGGCGAGTATTTCGAGTTTTTCCGCGAGGGTGAGTTTGGGCATGATTTCCCACGGTACCGATTAGATGTGACAAAATAAGTCGTGCCGCTACACGCCGCGCAACAGCCACCACCAGACCGGCAACGTCAGAAAGGAGAGGGGGATGCCGATCCCCACCATTAGGGCCACCAGGGGCGGGTTGAGGCGGTGGTCCACGGCGATGATCCCGGCGGAGATCATGGGGGCCATGGCCGCTTCGAAGAGGGTCACCTGCATGACCGTGCCGCTTCCCCCCATGACTCCCACAAAGAGGAGGGTGATGAGGGCCGGTCCCAGGGCCAGCTTGTAGAGGAGCCCCAGAGAGAGTGGCTTCAACTCCCCCCGCATGTGGGAGAGCTGCAGTTGGAACCCAACGGAGGCCAGGGCCAGAGGGGTCAGGGTATCGCCTACCTTCTGGAGTACCGTTACAGCAATAGGGTGGAACGGTACCGGTTTCAGGAGGAGGGCCAGTACCAGGGCCTGGAAGGGGGGGAAATAGAGGATCTTTCGGGCGATCTGGCGGCCGGAGACATCCCCGGACGAATAGATTGTGGCGGTCAGGATGCCGAGGGTGGATAGGACCAGGAACGAACCCAGCTGATCGGCGATGAGACCGATGCCCAGGAATTCCTTGCCGTAGTAGGCCTCTATCATGGGAAGCCCCACGAAGGAGGTGTTGCCGAGCCCCCCCACGAGCATGAGCGCCCCCACGGTCTCCCTGGGAAGCGATGCCAGCCGCCCCGCGGTGCGGAAGAAGAGGAACCCCGCGCCGAATAGGAGCCACGCCATGGAGACCGTGTAGAGGAGTGAGAGGTCGAGGCGGAGGTTGTGTATGTGCAGCAGCGCCACAGCTGGAAGCGAAACGTGGATAATGAAGCCGTTAAGGGCCGCAGGGGTATTCTCGGGGAAGCGCCCGGTGCGGCGGAGGACCATACCCGCCAGAAAACAGACCACGAGAAGGGCGATGTTGGCCATGGGTCAGAGTGAGAACTCCCGGCTTTCCCGCTCTACCTTGTCCACCACGCAGTAGATTCCCCCATCCTTCATCCCCGGTTTGAAACAGCCGTTGCAGGAGATGCAGCGAGCCCGGCTTTCATCCCCCTCTTCCCAGCGCCGGGGAAGGTTGGGCTCGCGAATAAGGGGCCGGGAAATTGAGACGAAGTCGGCTTCGTCCCGGCGGATCACCCCTTCCACAAGTTCCAAGGTGCGGAAGCCGCCCACTACCATGACGGGGCAGGTCACAACCTGTTTGATCCGGTAGGCGAGGGGAAGATTGTAGGCCTCCTGCTCCCGGGTCTCTATCCCCTGGCGGACCGGAGTCTGGCCTCCGGAGGCGGGGGTTCCGCCGGAAACCTCGATGGAGTCGATTCCTTCTTCGTCCAGCATCCTGGCAACCAGGACCGCCTCTTCCAGGTCGAGCCCCCCGTGAAGATTGTCGGAGCCGTTCAGCTTCACCATGAGGGGGAAATCCTTGCCTACGGCGGCACGGACGGCCCGGCATATTTCCAGGAGGAAACGGCTCCGGTTTTCCAGGGTCCCGCCGTAGCTGTCATTGCGGCGGTTGGTGAGGGGGGAGAGGAACTGGTTAATTAGGTAGCCGTGGGCGGCGTGGAGCTGGACCGCGTCGAACCCCCACTCCCGGGCGCGGATGGCGCTGGCGGCAAAGGAGGCGACCAGTTCTGCAATTTCAGCTTCAGGGAGTTCCCTGGGGATTTCCGGGTACTGGTCGATTTTTACGGCGGAGGGGGCCACGGGCTGGGAACCGGCCGCCCTGGTGGTGGTCTGGCCGCCGCAGTGGACCAGCTGGAGGCAGATCTTGCCCCCTTCCCTGTGGACCGCTTCGGTCAAAAGCCGCGCTTCGGGGGCAAAGGAGTCCTCGTGGGCCCCCAGCTGGCCCGGCAGCTGCTTCCCGTCGGGGCGGACAAAGGCATAACCGGTTATGATGAGTCCAACGCCTCCCCTTGCCAGGGTGCCGTAGTAGGCCGCCAGCTTCTCCGTGGGGTGCCCGTCTTCCCGGCACATTCCTTCCCAGGTGGCAGAACGGACCAAACGGTTGCGGAGGGGCAGGTGGCTTATTTTCGTTTCGTCGAACACTTTGCGCATGAAACCGGTCCTCCCTTAAAAAATCTCGAAAAACTTCCCGGTCCCCAGCTTGTGGACCTTCATGAGGTTTGTGGAGCCCCTGGCTTCCACCGGTACCCCCATGGTGACGACGATGATATCGCCCTTGCGGTACCCCCCCGAGAGGAGGGTCGACTCCACGGCGGAGATCTGTTCGTCGGTACCGGTCATGGGGCCGATGGCGAAGGGTTTCACCCCCCAGTAGAGGGAGAGGCGCCGCCTGGTCTCCAGGGACTGGGTGAAGGCGATGATGGGAAGCGGCGGCCGGAACTTGGAGATGAGGGCCGCAGTGCTCCCCGACTGGGTCATGACCGCAATAGCCCGTGCGTTCACGGTGACTGCGGCGCGGCAGGCAGCTTCGGCCACCGCTTCGGCAATGGCCGCCCCGTGCCTGCGGAGGCGGGGGGCGTCTTCCATCTGGGCATAGCGTTCCACGTCGAGGGCCACCTTAACCATGGTGCGAACCGCCTCCAGGGGGAACTGCCCCGAGGCGGTTTCACCCGAAAGCATAACCGCATCGGTGCCGTCCAGAATGGCGTTGGCCACGTCGGAGGTCTCGGCCCGGGTGGGGCGGGGGTGGTTGATCATGGATTCCAGCATCTGGGTAGCGGTTATTACCGGTTTGCCTGCTTCGTTGCAGGCGCGGATGATTTTTTTCTGGAAGAGGGGAACCTTCTCGGCGCTGATCTCCACTCCCAGGTCGCCCCTGGCCACCATGACCGCGTCGGCCGCCTTGAGGATGCTCTTGAAATTGCGCAGGGCCTCGGGTTTCTCGATCTTGGCCACCACGGGGATATGAACGCCCCTCTCGAAGAGAATCCGTTTAAGATCCTCCACGTCAGCGGCGGTCCGGACAAAGGATAGGGCGATGTAATCGACTCCTTCTGCCAGGCAGAAATCCAGGTCGCGCAGGTCCTTCTCCGAGAGGGAGGGGGCCGAAACATGGACGCCGGGGAGATTGATCCCTTTCAGGTCCTTGAGAGTCCCCCCCTCAACCACGATGCAGCGGACGCGGTTGCCTTCGATGGACTGGACCCGCAACTCGATGAGACCGTCATCCATGAGAATGCGGGAACCGGGCTTAACGTCCGTCGGGAGTGCCTTGTAGATGGTGGATATGAGGGAGGAGGTTCCTTTTACCTCGTCGGTGGTGATGTCGAGGATGTCACCCTTCTGGAGCGGAATTGACCCATCCTCCATGCGTCCGGTCCTTATTTTGGGCCCCTGGAGGTCGGCCAGGATGCCGATTTCCTTCCCTTTGGCCGCGGAAAGGCGGCGGATGACGGCAATGGTTTCCCGCCGCTGGTCGTTGGTGCCGTGGGAGAAGTTGAGCCGGAAGAGGTCGGCCCCCGCCTCCATCAGTTTCCCCATCATTTCAGGCGATGAACTGACCGGCCCGAGGGTGGCTATTATTTTTGTCTTGCGTGCTGATTTGTCCATGGGGGAGTTTCTTCCAATCAGTGGTGGAATTTGCCTATTCTCCCCTTGTGAGCCGGCGTCGGGGATTTGTGGCATTCGAAACAGGGGAGCTCTTCAACCTTCCGGATATCGAGGGACGATGCCGGCTTGTCGGGCCGGGGCATGGTATACCCCTCGGTCTGGAAGTAGGGACGTTCCCGCTCGTCGGTGAGGATTGGCGCCTTGTAGGCCACCTGCCAGTTGGTGCTTATGGGGACCGAGTGGCACTGGTCGCAGCCGCCCGGCGGCGGAATGCTCTTCCAGGACATGAGCATGGTGCAACCGGTGGTCATGCAGGCGGAAATGGCGACGAGAAGAAGGGGGACTGTGCGCATGGGATCGTTCTCCGTAGCGATTTGATAACCGAAAATAATAGTGACAAGCATAGCACAAAGAGCCGGCAAAACAAATGAGAAGGGAGGCGAGACGGTTCGCGGCGAAGGGGGGAGGGAGGAAGCTTGACCTTTTTTAACCAATACTATAGGCTCGTCCGTAAGTTGTGGGGAGGTAAGGATATTTTGCCTCGCCAGATTCCGTCCATGTCATTACGGATAGGAGGTACTGCCAAACCTATGTGCACCACATGCGGCTGCGAGCCAAAACCCCATGATCACCACCATCACGGTCATCAACATACCCATCAGCATGATCACCACCATGGAGAAGCGAAGGAGGTGCGTAGGATCGCGGTGGAAACCGATATCCTTGGCCGGAACAACCGTTTTGCCGCGGACAACCGGGCGCTGTTCGCCGCCAGGGGGATTTTCGTGCTCAACCTGGTGAGTTCTCCGGGTTCCGGCAAGACCACCACCCTGGAGCGGACTCTGAAGGACCTGGGGGGGCGGTACCGCTGTGCCGTCATCGAGGGGGACCAGCAGACCGACAACGACGCCCGGCGCATTGCCGCCACCGGTGCACCGGTAAAACAGATCAACACCGGCGCCGGCTGCCATCTCGATGCCCACATGGTGGCCCATGCCGTCGAAGAGTTTGACCTGGACAATCTGGACCTTCTCCTGGTGGAGAACGTGGGGAACCTGGTTTGCCCCGCCTCCTTCGACCTGGGGGAGCACCACAAGGTGGTGGTGTTGTCGGTCACCGAGGGGGAGGACAAGCCCCTCAAGTATCCGAACATGTTCCATGCCGCCGACGTGATGCTCCTTAACAAGGTGGATCTCATCCCCTACGTGGACTTCGACGTGGAGAAGTGCAAAGAGATGGCCCGCCGGGTGAGCCCGAACATTACCATCTTCGAGATTTCCAGCCGCACCGGCCAGGGGATGGACGCCTGGTACGCCTGGCTGGCCACGCAAATAGCCGCAGTGAGGGGGTAGCCCCGCCCATCTGTCCATGATCGACGCCAAGCGCATGAGAATAACCATCGAGGGTATTGTCCAGGGGGTCGGGTTTCGTCCCTTCCTCTTCCGCCTTGCGGAGCGCAACGGCATCACCGGATGGGTAAAAAACACCACGGCGGGAGTGGTGGCCGAGGCGGAAGGAGATGCTTCGCTTCTTGCCGCCTTTGTTGCCGCCATCGAGGGGGGGGCGCCCCCCCTGGCGGTCATTGCCTCTCTTGCCACGGAGGATATCCCCCCTGCGGGGGATGCGGCATTCACCATCCTCGGCAGCGAAGGGTCCGCAGGGACGGTGCGGGTAGCACCTGACGGCGATGTTTGCCCCGACTGTCTCCGGGAGCTATTCGACCCAGCTGACCGCCGCTACCGCTACCCCTTCATCACCTGCACCAACTGCGGCCCCCGCTATTCCCTCATCACCGCCGCCCCCTATGACCGTCCCAACACCACCATGGCATCCTTTCCCCTCTGCGATGCCTGCCGGGCCGAGTACGAGGACCCCGGAGACCGCCGCTTTCACGCCCAGCCCGTGGCATGCCCCGACTGCGGCCCCCGGCTGCGGCTTGTGGACTCCGGCGACCGCGAGCTGGCGGGGGATCCGGTGGAAACGGCCGCCGCCCTCCTGGCCCAGGGGAAGATTGTCGCCGTGAAGGGGATTGGCGGCTACCATCTGGCGGTGGACGCCCTGAACGATGCCGCGGTACGGGAGTTGCGCCGCCGAAAATGCCGGGACGAGAAGCCCTTTGCCGTCATTGCCCCCGATCTGGAGGCGGTGCGGAGCTTTGCCATCCCCGATGCCGTGGAGGAGCGGCTCCTGGCAGGCCCAGAGCACCCCATCGTGCTCCTGCGCAAGCGGCCCGGCAACGGCATTTCTCCCCTGGTGGCACCCGCCGGCGGCTACTTCGGGACAATGCTCCCCTATACGCCGCTCCATCATCTGCTGTTGCGGGGGAGGTTCACGGCCCTCGTCATGACGAGCGGCAATCTCTCCGACGAGCCCATCGCCTACCGGGACGCGGAGGCCCGGGAGCGGCTCGCGGCAATAGCCGATTGTTTTCTGGTTCACGACCGGGAGATCCATACCCGTACCGATGATTCGGTCATCCGGGTCTTCCGGGGGAACCCCCTGTTCCTGCGCCGCTCCAGGGGGTACGTGCCGCGGGAGGTGCGCCTTCCCGTGGAGCTTCCGGCCGTCCTCGCCGTGGGGGCGGAACTCAAGGGGACCATCTGCCTCGCCCGTGGCGACCGGGCTGTCATGAGCCAGCACATCGGCGACCTTAAAAATGCCGCTACCCTGGCTTCCCTGGCGGAGACCACGGCACACCTTCAGGGGCTCCTGGAGATAACCCCGGCCATCGTTGCCCACGATCTCCACCCCGACTATCTCTCCACCTCCTTTGCCGAGGGGCTCGGAGGGGGGCTTCGCCGGGTGCCGGTGCAGCACCACCATGCCCATGTGGCCTCCTGCATGGCTGAGAACGGCCTCGACGGCCAGGTGATCGGCGTCATTTTCGACGGCACCGGATACGGGACGGACGGCACCATCTGGGGGGGGGAGTTTCTCGTGGGGGGGTACGGGGGATACCGGCGTGCCGGCCATCTCCGGCAGGTTCCCCTTCCAGGCGGAGACGCGGCGGTCAAGGAACCCTTCCGCATGGCGCTGTCGTACCTTTACGATGCCTTTGGCGCCGGGCTTTTCGATCTCCCCCTCCCATGGCTCGGAGATATCGGTGAGCCGGAGCGCTTGCTGTATCTCCGGATGTTGGAGCGGCGGATCAATTCTCCCCTCACCTCCAGCTGCGGCCGGCTTTTCGACGCCGTGGCCGCCCTCACGGGGGTGCGGGGTAAGGTCAGCTACGAGGGGCAGGCGGCCATGGAGTTGGAGGCCCTGGCAGAGCAGAGCGATACGGCTGCGGTGTATCCCTATATCCTTGTCCGCCGGGACGAAACGGTCGAGATCGATTTCCGGTTGATGATCCGGGCGCTGGCGGAGGATGTGACCGCCGGGCGGCCGAAGGCGGAGATGGCACGTGCCTGCCATTCCACAATTGCCGCGGCGGTGGCGGATGTTTGCAGCCATATCCGCTCCCGTTGCGGACTGAACCGCGTGGTTCTGTCCGGGGGTGTTTTCCAGAACAAGCTCTTGACCGAAGGGGTTTGCCAATCACTGCTGGAGAAGGATTTTCTCGTACATACCCATCGCCTCCTCCCTCCCAATGACGGGGGACTGGCTCTAGGGCAGGCGGTCGTCGCCGGATACGCACCACGAAAAGGAGAGTAGATTCATGTGCCTCGGAGTACCAATGCGGGTTGTTAGCGTCGGTGAAGACGGAGTCGTTGCCGAGATCGACGGCGTAAGGAAAGACGCGAGTCTCATGCTCCTCGACGAGGAGGTGAAGGAGGGGGATTTCATAATCGTTCATGCAGGGTTTGCCATTTCCAAACTCGATGAAGAGGATGCCCGGGAGACGCTGCGGTTGATGCGGGAGGTGTTTCGCCCCGAGGATATGGCATAGAAACGTGGTTATTACGCAATTTCAGGGTTGAGCTTGCGAAAAATCTGCGTTTCTGGAGGAATAAATGAAGTATCAGGACGAATTCCGCGATCGAGACATCGTGCAGGGGCTGGCCTCCCGGATCAGGGAGTTGGTGGCCGGCCGCAGAGAGCCCATGACTTTCATGGAGGTCTGCGGCACCCATACCATGTCGATCTACCAGTATGGGCTTCGCACCCTTCTGCCTCCCCAGGTGCGGCTCATTTCCGGTCCGGGGTGCCCCGTCTGCGTTACCCCCAATGAGTATCTCGACCGGGCCGTAGCCCTCTGCCGGGTCCCCGAAGTTATCGTTGCCACCTTCGGCGACATGGTGCGGGTCCCCGGTTCCACGTCGTCGCTCCTGGAGGAGCGCGCCAAGGGGGCTGATATCCGGATTGTGTACTCGCCCCTGGACGCCGTTGCCCTGGCGGCCGCGAATCCCGGGAAGAGGGTGGTTTTCCTCGGGGTCGGCTTCGAGACTACTGCGCCGGCCATCGGGGGGAGCATTTTGGCGGCTAAGAAACAGAGCCTCGGCAACTACTTCGTGCTGGCGGCCCATAAGACCATGCCCCAGCCCATGCGGGTCCTTTCCGCCGACCCGGAGCTGAAGATCGACGGCTACATCTGCCCTGCCCACGTGAGCGCCATCACCGGCCCGGATGCATACCGCTTCCTTGCCGAGGAATTCCGCATTCCCTGTGTCATCACCGGCTTCGAGCCCGTGGACCTCATGCAGGGGGTCGAGATGCTGGCCCGCCAGGTGGTTGCCGGGGAGAGCCGGGTGGAGACCCAGTACAGCCGCGTGGTGCGCCCCGAGGGGAACCGCAAGGCCCAGGCGGTGATCCGGGAAGTATTCACCCCCTGCGACGCCCCCTGGCGCGGCATCGGCGTCATCCCGGGGAGCGGCCTGCGGATAGTCGATGCCTACGCCGCCTTCGACGCCGGGAAGATCATCCCCGTGGAGGTGGAGGAGACAAAGGAGCACGCCGGCTGCCTTTGCGGCGAGATCCTCAAGGGGAAGGCGGCTCCGGCCGACTGCCCCCTCTTTGCCGGCGCCTGCACCCCTGAGTCCCCGGTTGGCGCCTGTATGGTCTCCTCCGAGGGGACCTGCGCGGCGGCATACAAGTACGGGCAGTGAAAAAATGTCATCGGAGAATTCAGTGAACAGAGACCTCATCCTCCTGGGCCATGGCAGCGGCGGGAAACTCTCCCACCAGCTCTTGGACGACCTCATCATACCGACCCTTTCAGGCATCGCCCTCGCCGGACAGAACGATGCGGCGGTGTTGGAGCATGGCGGCAGGCGGCTCGCCTTCACCACCGACTCCTACGTGGTGGACCCCATCTTTTTCCCCGGCGGCAACATCGGGTGCCTGGCCGTGAACGGCACCGTGAACGACCTTGCCATGATGGGCGCCCGCCCGCTCTTCATGAGCACGGGGCTCATCATCGAGGAGGGGTTCAGCCGGACCGAACTGGCGGAAATTCTCGCCTCCATGAGGAGCGCCGCTGATGCAGCGGGTATCAGCATCGTTACCGGAGACACGAAGGTGGTCCCCCGGGGGAAGGCTGACCGGATATTCATAAACACCTCCGGCATCGGGGCGGTGGAACATGATTTAGCCATTTCCGGCGCCAACGCCCGACCCGGCGATGCGGTCATAATTAATGGGACCATCGGCGACCACGGCATCGCGGTCATGGCTAAACGGGAGGGGCTTGACCTCCAGGCTGACATCTTGAGTGATTGTGCACCCCTGAACGGTCTCGTGGCCGGGATTATTGCCGCTGGCGGAGAGGCGGTGCACGTTCTGCGTGACCCTACCAGGGGGGGCGTTGCGACGACCCTAAAGGAAATCGCCCTTCAGTCCGATAAGACTATAACCCTGCATGAAGCAGCCCTTCCCCTCAACGGGGCGGTCAGGGGGGTCTGCTCGATCCTCGGCCTCGATCCCCTCTACGTGGCCAACGAGGGAAAGCTTCTGGCCGTCGTGGCCCCTGAGGCTGCCGAAGGGGTGCTGGCCCGGATGAAGGATCATCCCCTCGGCAGGGATGCCGCCATCATTGGCCATGTGACCGAAGGGGGAGGCAGGGTGCAAATGGAGACCGCCGTTGGCGGCATGCGGGCGGTGGAGATGCTTGCGGGAGAGCAGTTGCCCCGCATCTGCTAAATCTCCCGGTTGTGTGAAGTCCGCCCCATAAATCTGATTTACAGGAGAGCGCCATGTACGATCATCATACGACACGATCCGTTCCTGACACCGGTTCGGTGAACATCATGTTCATTGGTGGTGGTAGTCGTTATCCTGCCTTCATCGGGGCCCTAAAGGCGGTCGAGGAGTTGCGGATTCCCGTGGGGAGGGTGATCGGAGCCTCCTCGGGCAGCGCCGTTGCCGCACTCTATGCCGCAGGATTCTCTCCCGATGAAATTCATCGTCTCTCCCTTGAAACCGATATCGGTGCCTTCCGGGACTTCTCGGCCCGCGGCGCCATGGCTGGCATGGGGGTCTGCCGGGGGGACGCCCTGGAACAGTGGCTGGACGAGAAGCTGGGCGGAAAGTGCCTTGGCGACGGATTCCGCTTTCCGCTCGGTATAGTTGCCACCGATATCCTCAATCACACCGCCCAGATGCTCAGCGGCGAGAATTATCCCGACCTGAAGGTGTCCGCCGCAGTACGCTTTTCCATGGGGATACCCCTGGTCTTCGCATGGAAAAAATTCTCCCATCGGGGACGGGATCACGTCTTCATCGACGGCGCCCTCATGGCGGGCATCATTGAGAACCAGGTATCCGATACGGGGCGGACCCTGACCATCAAGACATTCGCCAAGCGGAGCATGACGCGCCCTTCCTCGCCGGTCCTGAGCCTTCGGCGGTACGGTTCCGATCTACTGTCCATCTTTTATGGCGCCATGGACCGTGAGTTCCTCAAGGGGGGGAGGTGGAAAGATACCATCACCGTCCACTGCGGTTCGATTTCTCCGCTTACTTTTTCACTCAGCGCGACGGAAAAGGAGTTTCTCTTTGAGCAGGGATATCACCAGGTGGCCAAATATCTCCGCTACAAGGGGGGATTCTGACTGCACAGCAAGTTTTTAGTTAAAGAAAGTGTAATGCCTGTCGATACATAGTAATGTAATGCGGGATTGAACAGGGGAGGATTCAGGTGGAAAAGAGAAAGTTCGAACGGGTTGATCTGCGCACCGAGGCCATTGTCCGCCATCGGGATGTGACTTTCAGGGGGGAGGTGCAGAACCTGAGCCTGAAGGGCCTTTTTGTCAGGACTGACCAGAAAATCCCCCTAAATGAGAAAGTGGACGTGGCGATGCTTTTCCACGGCTCGTCTTCGGAGCTTTCCTTCAATCTTGAGGCAAGCGTGGTTAGGGCCACTGGAGAAGGGATCGGACTCAATTTCCGCAAGATTGACATCGACTCCTTGGTCCGCGCCGAAACGGCTGCAGCTGCCTCAGACCGTCAACAGGTAATCGAAGAATTTTATGGTTTTGTGGAGACAACCGACGCAGGCGAGGAAGAACAACAGAACGTCCCCCCCGCTACGCCGTAGCAGCCCCCGCTTCAGTCCACCGGGTTCCCCCTGGTTGTCACGTCAACGATGGAGATGAGCGAGTCGGGTGTAAAGGGGCATATCCGGCTCGTTGTGGTGCCATCGGACCGCTTCTGGTCCCAGAAAATTACCTCGGCCCCTTCTTTTTCTCCACGGGAAACCCCTTTCGGGTCCATGTTCTTCAGTACTTCCCACATCTGTTCCATGGTCAGGAGCTCGTAACCGGCGTATTCGTCGCTGGTGCCGGCGCTGGCCAGGAACCTGTCAACCAGTTCGTAATCAGCGAAATCGTTTTCCTTCCGGCACCACTTGATGAATGTTTGGTCGCTCTTCCGATTGGTTCCGATCTCTTTTACAATTTCACGTCCTGTCATGTCGCCTCTCCTTTCGCTGCCTGCCGAGGTCGCCACAAACCGCCGGGGAGCAGCGATGGCCCGCTTCGCTTCTCCGTAATGTGCCATCCTTGGCTGGCGGCATTCATATTGTACGATATCAGTATAACACCTTTGCGAGATGTCAGAGGATGCCGGGAACAAAAAGTTGATTCTTGCTGGCGTCCAAATTGCATAGTCAATATGTTTATGTTTTTCCGTTTTTTTTCGTTCATACCCAGGGGGACGTTCAATATACATGAACGATCTGCAACGTGCCTTTGACTTGTTGCGGCTTAAGCCTGACGCGACCACAGCAGAGGTAAAACGGGCGTTCCGCGACCAGGTTTTCACCTGGCATCCCGACCGCTTTGCCGCCGACCCCGCCATGCAGCGGCGGGCTGAGCAGCGGTTGCGCCTTGTCATCGAGGCCCATCGGTCGATTGTGGCGCACCGGGCATCTCAAGCATTGGAAGGCGATTCGGCCAGCTACTTCGTGGCAGGGGACGAGCGCCCTGGTCCGCCAGTGCCAGCGGACACATTCTTCCGTTCCGGCCCGAATCTGGTCTTCAGCTCTGTGGTGCTCGGCACGGCCCTGCTGGCGTTGATCCGGCACGGGATGACGATTCATGCTCTTGCCTTCGGCCTGGAGATAACACTTATTCCTGCCCTTTTCTCCATGGGCCACAATCTGACGGCCCGCAACAGTACGGCGGTGAGGAACCTTTATGTCGCCTGTTCTCTCTGTGCCCTGGCTTTCGTTGTGGCTGCCGGATTTATGATCGGATCGGAGCGGTACGTGCCCACCGCGGAACTGGAGAATGCATTCCTGGACGGATATGATGGTGGAACCGTCGTGGGTGGCCGGCCCCTTTCGCTGGAGAACGATTGGGCCCCTGCTGGCGGATTGCCGCCGGTAGCCCATGAGCCCCATGCTGTGAGGGCGCCAGCGCTCCCCCTGGCGCCTGTCGCCCCGGCGGTTCCCCGGGCTCCTGCAGCCCCAGTGGTGCCGCTGGCTCGTTGATCCGAAGCTTTTTACCAAGAAACGTCCCAGGACGCATACTCATCAGGAGGCAAACTTAATTTATGGCGCTCAGGCTTGGAGAAATGCTGGTGAGGGCTGGCCATATCACGCCGGAACAACTGGATGAGGCCCTCAAGAGCCAGGTCATCTTTGGTGGACGGCTCGGGACCAACCTTATTGAAATGGGATGCATTGAGGAGGAAGAGCTTGCGAAAGTCCTCAGCGAAAAGTTGCGGGTTCCGCGCGTATCCCCGGACGAACTCATGAACATCCCCCCCTCCATCGTGGAAGTAATGCCGCTGGAGTTGGCGAGGCAGTACCAGGCGGTCCCGCTCAGGCGGGAGAACCGGCGGCTGTTCGTAGTCATGGCCGATCCGTCCGATCTCCAGGCAATCGATCAGATTGCCTTCAGCACCGGCCATGTCATAGTGCCGATGGTCTCCCCGGAAATCTGGCTCTTGAAGGCCCTTGAAAAATATTACGGCATCAAAAGAGAGATCAGGTCCTTGCCGGTGTCAAAAGGGATGGGGGGAAGAAAAGTCTGCAATTACCAAGCGCGACCCGCCGATGCCGCTTTCGCGGCGCCGCGGGAAGTGGTTGATTTTTCTACGCTCCCCCAGGAGGAAGAGGACTACTTTCCCTGGGTGGACGGGGGGTATGATAATCCCCGGATTGAGGCCGCCCAGCGCTACACCATCGACACCATGTCCCGCGCGCTGGCCGATGCCCCTGACAGGGATGCGGTTGCGGCGGCTCTGGTGAGTTATATGGGGCAGGAGTTCGATCGGGCGGCACTGCTTCTTGTCACCCGCGATGCCGTTGCGGGATGGATGGCCATGGATGGCGGCAATCCGGTTTCCGGGTTCGATGAGTTGAAGATCGGCCTTGATGAGCCGTCAGTGCTGCTGTCTGTGGTGAATGCCAAGGTTCCATACTGGGGGCCCATCGCCGGCACCCCGGCAAATCTCAGGCTGCTGGCGGCTCTCGGTGGTGGAGAGCCCGAAGGGGTGCTCCTGGTTCCCCTGGTCATGAACAATCGGGTAGTGGCCATGCTCTGCACCCTGGGGGGGCTGGAACTCCTCGGTGCTTTGCGTGAGGGGCTTCAGACCGTTGCCCGCAAGGCGGTCCTTGCCTTCGAGGTTCTGATTCTCAAGAACAAGATATTGATGACTTAACGGGAATGCGCAACTAATGAAGAAGGGGGTTGTCTCTTTTCCCCGAAGCAGGTAGTCTGGAACCCATGGCATCCTTTCCTCCAAGGGATGGAATCGACGAAACATCATGGAAGGAGTTTATTTGATGAACAAAGCACTCAGCCTCTCAGCCCTCGCGCTTGTCCTCTCAATCCCCATCGGAGCCCATGCATTCAGTCACGGAGCACCCATGGGGAGCAGCATGTCCGCCCCTTCTGCCGTGCCACTGGCCGGGAAAGTGGCGGAAACCTTTGCAAGCGGGGGCTACACTTACCTCCTGCTGGAGCAGGATGGCAAGAAGATTTGGGCGGCCATTCCGGAAACCCCTGTTGAGGTGGGGCGGGAGATGTCGCTCAAGCCGGGAATGGAGATGAAAAATTTCACCAGCAAGGCGCTGAAGCGCACCTTTGAAAGTATTTACTTCTCCGAGGGGCCGGCCGTGGCGGTGGAAAGCACCAAGGGGAAAAGTTCGCCGGGAAGCACAGGCAGTGTTGTTACGAAGTCCGAAGATGTGAAAGTGGACAAGGCTGCCGGCGCCAATGCCTACACCATTGCCGAAGTCTACGGGCAAAAGGTAAAACTCAACGGAAAGCCGGTTTCCGTACGGGGCAAGGTCACCAAGGTCGCGGCCGGAATCATGGGGAAAAACTGGATCCATCTACAGGATGGCAGCGGTGATGCCAAGAAGGGGACCCATGATCTGACGGTCACCTCCCAAGACCTGCCGGCCGTGGGGGATGTGGTCACCGCCACCGGCACCCTCCAGAAGGACAAGGACTTCGGCGGCGGCTATCGGTACCAGGTCATAATCGATGAAGGGGCAGTAAAACACTGACGATAACTTTCAGCCAATGACTGCTGTCATAGTTCTTGCCTATCTGCTGACTCTCGGCGCCGGCTTTTTCCTCCGGGCGCTGAATCTACGTCATCTGAAGAAGTACGGCTCCACCGTTCCCCTCGGTTTCGAGGGGGCTGTGGAGCCTGAAGTCCTTCGCAAATCCGTTGCCTATATCTTTGACCAGAGCCGCCTGGGGCTGGCGGAATCCGTTTTCGACGCGGCGCTGCTACTCCTGTTTCTCTTCGGCGGGCTCCTGCCGGCTTACGACCGGTGGATCACGGCTACGGGCGATTCCTTTATCCTGTCCGGGATTCTCTTCTTCCTCGGCCTGACCCTGATCCAGACGTTTCTCGGCATCCCCTTCGGCCTCTATGAGACCTTCCGCCTCGAAGTCCGTTACGGCTTCAACACCACAACCCCGGGCCTCTGGTTCTCGGACCTGGCAAAGTCGGCCCTCATCTCGGTGGTCCTGACGGGGCTTCTGGTGGCCGGCGCTTTTGCCATCGTGCAATGGAGTCCCGGGTTCTGGTGGCTTTGGGTCTGGGGATTCTTCGCCCTGGTCTCCATCTTCCTCATGTACCTCTCCCCCTATGTCATCGAGCCCTTCTTCAACCGGTTCGAGCCGGTCACCGAGGAGGGGCTCGATGAAGAGATACGAGCCCTGGCAGAGCGGGCCGGTCTCAGGGTCAGCCGGGTCATGCAGGTGGACGCCTCCCGGCGCAGCCGCCACTCCAACGCCTACTTCACCGGTATCGGCCGGGTGAAGCGGATTGTCCTCTACGACACCCTCATCCGCCAGATGAGCCATCAGGAAATCCTGGCGGTTCTTGCCCACGAGATCGGACACTGGAAGAAGGGGCATATCCGCCGGCGCCTGATCTGGACGGAAGCAGGCGCCCTGGCCGCCTCGTGGCTCGCCTGGAAGCTCACGGGCTGGGACGGGCTCCCCGGGCTGCTTGGCCTGGAGGGGGCATCTTTCGCGGGCCGCCTCGTCATCCTCGGCTTCCTCGCTTCAATAGTCTCCTTCCCGTTCACCCCCCTCTCCAGCTGGCTTTCCCGCCGCCACGAGCGGGAGGCCGACCGCTTCGCCACCGACATCACCGGCGACGCCGAGGCCTTGGCCTCCGCCCTGGTCAAGCTCTCCTCGGAGAACCTCTCAAACCTCCATCCCCACCCCCTCTACGCGGCCTTCTACTATTCCCATCCTCCCGTGGTGGAACGGGTGGGGTGGCTGAGGGAGCAAAACTCAGGTTTCAAACACTCAAATGTCTAACCAACGGTAATTACTACTGAAGAAGTGGTTTAGCGAGGGTGCCCCGTATCGGCAGCTGGTAGTGCCCCGGCGTGACCATGTATTTGGCGAGAAGGGCGAAGACAAGCTTCTGGCGGTCCATGAACGCTGGCTGGGGCATCAGCTCCAAAGTAAGGTTGAGGGGTGATGCGCCGGTAGGGGTGGCGAGGGGGATGTTTCCCTTGAGGCGGATGTAAATCTCCTTGCCCTGAAGAGTGAAGCTGTCGAGGGCCGCCCGGCCCGAGGCCATGCGGACCATGCCGCGAATGGTGTCGTAGGCGGCGTCGGGCAGGGGGATGCCGCCGATTTTCACGCTGCGCACGTCGGCGTCTTTGACTTCCAGGCGGAGTTCCCCGGAGGTCCGCCGCCCGGCCCCCGCAACGGAGGCGTCAATGGTGAGCAGTCCCTTGACGTCAGCGCCCGTTGCGGTTCTGAAAAAAGGAATATCCTCCAGGCGCACTTCCCGTGCCTCGATGCTCCCCTTAGCGCCGTTGCGGAGCGGGTAGGCGAAGCTGATGCGCCCGGCGCCGATGGCCGCATTGCCGTTCACAACCATCTTACCCGCCAGCAGTGGGAGCAGGGCTGGTCGTGCCGTGATACGGTCCAGCCGCAGCACCGCTCCCCGGCTGGTGCCGATGGTGACCCCGCGGGCCGAAATCCCCAGGGGGAATGCTTTCCCGAATTTTTCAGCGTGGAAGGTGTACCCTTCCCGTGCCAGAAGCCGTTCCACGACTCCTTCGACTTCCCGGGACGGAACCAGAAGAACAGTAAAAGCAAGGGTCAAGAAGATGCCCGCCAAGGTGGCCGCACCCCAGTGGAGGATGCTGCTGCGGGTCATGGGGCCACCGGCGCCTGGCGCAGAAGGGCAACGGTGAGGGTCAGGTCGAGGCGGGCAGGATCGTCGAAGCGGGTCCGTAGGATTGCCTTTTTAATGACAACCGGCCGGGTCCCCTTTTCGAGACGATGGAGAAGGTTTACCGCTTCATTGGCCGTAAGCCCCTCGATTTTCACCTCTGCGGCGTCCTCCATGAAACCGCCACGCTCCTCGCCCTTCAAGGGGGTGATGCGGGTCGATTTACCTTTGATGCCGGTCTCTTCCACGATTTTCGCCGGGGTATCGTCGGGACGCGTGGCCGACAGACGGTTCGTGAGCCGTTGTGATAGGGACCGGGCTTCCTTGATGCGCTGTTTCAGCCCCATCATGTCCACCAGATCGGTCTCGCGCTGCATGCGCTTTTTCTCCAGGAGCGCGATCCGGTCGTGAACTGCTGAGAGCGCCACGGCAAACGCTAGTAGGGCGATGATGACGTATCCCCAGCGGAGCCGGGTCTGGCCGTCCATGGCATTGTAGGCGTCGCGGATACGGTCGAATGCGGTCATTGGGCACCCTCTTTCATGGTCCCCCGGAGGACGAACGTCACGGTGCCGTCAGGCTTGGAGGTAATCTGTCCCAGTTCGATGGGGGCGAGCATGGGGGCCAGGCGGTTTTTGAAGCCGTTCACGGCCTGGGCCGAGCGGGCGTCACCCTTGAGCCTTACCTGGGCACGGTCGATTTCAACTTCATAGAGCCCCTGGATTTCGTCCCCCTTGGCATCGGCAAGCCTGTTCAGGGTCGCCATCACCTGACTCTTTTCGCCTCCCGCGCCGAGCTTGCGGATTTCGGCCCGCAGTTCGGCGGCTTCGTCCACACCTTTCTTCCGTCCAGGGAAAACCTCGCGATAGATGGTGCCGATGGAGGCATCGAGGGAGGTCAGGTCGCGCTTCACGAGGGCGTAGCGAATTCCGGCATCGGCGGAAAGGAGCACGAGGAGGAGTCCCGCAAGGATGATGGGGAGGCGCAGTTGCCGCCGTGCCATTTCCTTTCCCTTTGTCCAGGCCAGGGAGCCTGAACGGAAGTCCACCGCCTCGCCACGGGCCATGGATCGAGCCAATCCCCAGGCCGACCCGTGGAGGCGGGCCGTTGCCCCATCGCCGGCAAAAGCCGCGGCGAGCTCGCCATCGACCGGCAGGGGGGTGCCGTTGCCATCCCCTGATGCGTCGAGGCGGTAAAGCCGCTCCACGGTAATCCCCTTGCTTATTTCAAGCAGTGCCAGGGTTCTGCTGCAATCTTCATCCGTAGTTAATGCCCGGAAGAAGAGGGGCTCGCCATCCCGGAAGAGTGCCAGGGACAAGCCGTCGGTAAGGGCAACGATTCCCTGCATATTCTCCGGCAGGAGTCCGTTCCAGTGGAGGGGGGCCGCCGTTAGGACCTCCGGTTCCACCCCCGCCGCGACTGCGGCTGAGATATGCGCCGCCAGTTCCCGTTCCCTGCCCCAGAGGGCAAGCACTTTCCCATCGGCCAGGGGGAGCCCGGAAAAAGCCAGTTCGTCGGTTTCAAGGGCCGTCTCCCCTTTCAGTTCAAGGGGGAGCACTTCGCGCAGTTTTCGCCGGTCACGGATTGGGAGCTCCATGTCCCGCATAAAGAAGTGGCTAAGGGGGAGGGACAGGGCGATTCTGCAGCCGGTCCCGTCGGCCGGCGCAAGTGCCTTCAGGGCTTCGGCCAATTCCTCCACGCCGGAGGCGGGACGGCTTGCGGACCCCTGGAACAGGAGTTCGCCGCGGCTTTGCAGGAAACGGCCGGCAATAAGCTCTGTGCCGGTCCATTCAAGAATCAGGTAAGTCATCAGTACTCTCTCCAGTACAGGTACTTCGGCTTCATTCCTTCGAGGCTCACCACTGCTTCGATTATGCGCACCGCATCGCCGGCCGTGGCGCGGGAGATGATGCGGTAGGTGGAGCCCTTAACCGCCAGCTGCATGCCGGGCGAGTTGGCTATCCGGTCCATCCCCGGAATTTCGGTGAGCTCCCCGACGCTGGCGAACGGTTTTTTGCGGCGCCGCTCGATGATTGACCGGGCCAGTTCCGCGGTCATGTCGTCGTGGAGCGCCATCAGCACTTCCATGGGGGCTGCGTTTATGTCGATGCCCCAATCGACTCCGTAGACGGTGGCATAGGGGCTCAACTCATGGACGAGGGCCGGTGAGAGCCCCCGCACGAGACCCAGCTCCCCGAGGGTTGCGAAGCGGCCGTCTCGGGGAAGGTAGGGGGCGGAGAGCGCCTGGTAGTATGGTGCTTCGGCACCGTCGGGACGCGGGTCCCGGTCTTCGTCAACCCAGTCGGCAATGGCGTCGCTTATCCCTTCTGGAAGCCCATGGATTCGCAGCAGCCGCCGCCGCATCTGGTCATGGAATTCAGAGACGGCGTTCATGTTGAGCTTGCCGTTCTCTTCTTCTATGGAGACGGAAATTTCCCCTGCGTCATCCGCCATCTCCAGGGGGACTTCCATCATCTGGACCAGGTTCGACTCATTTCCGCTCTGCCGCAGGCTTCCCAGCAGGGAGACCCCTCCCTTTATGCCGCTTTCGGCCAGCAGGCTTGCCTGCTGGAGGTTTACGAAATTGCGCTCCAGGGATGTCTCCACGTAAACTCCGTGGATAAGCTCGGTCGCCACCGCCACCATCAGGGCGGTAACAACCAGCGTCAGGACGAGGGCAAATCCCCGCTCTCCCTTGAGTTTCCTCATCGCATCCTCGGCCGGGCAATAACGGAGATATCGGTGGTTTTCTCCCCGTCCTTGAGGGTTACGGTGATCCTTACGCGCTCGGGCAGCTTTGGTGAAAGTTCCGAGTTCCAGCTCCGCACCCATTTGCCGCTATCGTAGCACTCCACGAGGAACCCCTCGATTTCTTCCATCTGGGGGTAGGGGGTCGGCTTCACGCTCCCGAAAAGGTCTGCTGCCTCACGGGTCAGTGAAAGCCGTCGCTCCTCTTCCTTAACGCCGTATTTCACCAGGAGCAGGTCCGATGCGGGACGGTCATCCGTGGATGGCGGTGACACCGTTACCATTTCCAACGTGGAGGCGGGCTTGCCGAAGAGGTCCCGGTCTTCTGCCACAAACCGCGTTCGCTTGTCGTCGGTGCGGTAGAAGGCCCCGTCGAGTTCACGCCGGATCAGGTCCAGCGTTACCCGCAACTCCCGCCGCTGTTCACCCCCTTCATCCACCCGGTCCCGGGCGCGCAGGACGGTGAAGTAGCTGGCGTAGAGCGCACCGGCTACGATTACGAGCAGCAGTATTGCCACCAGGACTTCGATCAGGGTGAAGCCGTGGTTATTGCGCATGGTGGCAGGCATGTTACGGCGCCAGATACCTGACAAGGGCAACGCTTCGCTTGTTGTCGTCCCAGGTTACGGCGAGCGTTATCCTTTTCAGTTGTGCCAGTTCAGTTTTCGAGGACGTCATTTCCCATGCGTATTCCGGCTGGGCCGGGGCAAAGGTACCCTTCTCCTTTTCCGGGAGGTCCGTTTCATCTTCAAGTTCCGCCAGTTTTTGCCGTGCAAGGAGAATGGCCACTGATTCCTTCCGGTTCCGGTCCACTATGGAGAGGTGGTAGTTCACCGAGCCGATGACGGTGAAAACGACTCCGGCCATAATGGCGAGTGCTATCATAACCTCGAGAAGCGTGAACCCGCGGTCGTTGAGGCATGGCGATGCGGGACTCTGCCTCACAGGGGTTCCTCCTGGTAGCCTTCGGAAACCGTAACCTTGCCGGAGGGGTATGCCATGATGGTCATGGCATCGTCTTCGTCTTCCCCTTTCAGGTGGATCACGGTGAAATCTCCGAGACCGGCCATGTCGAACCGGAGCACCGCTTCGCCGGTCTCTGTCTTGCCTCGGCCCGGGGTAATCACGTCGGTCACGGTGACCCCTTCGGCCAGGAGCGGCCGTTCAAGGAAGCTTTCCCCCGGTTCCCCTTCAGAGCCGTCATCCTGGAGCCGGGTTATCCGGATGATGCCGGTGCCCGGTTCCATCCGCATCCGGTGGGGCGTCTTGCCGGTGATGGCCCGGTCCTGCACATAGCGGATCGCGGCCGCCAACTGCCGGGCTGAACGGTTCAGCTCCATGGAGCTGCTGACGGTGAGCCTTGGAAGAACGATGCCTGCCGCCACCGCAAGGAGAGCGATTACCACCAGCAGTTCCATGAGGGTGAAACCGGCCGGTGAATTCAGTCTGTTACTGGATGTTCCAGCTCTCGATGTCGGCATTCTTCTCTTCGCCCCCCTTCACACCGTCGGCGCCGAGGGAGTACAGGTCATAGTCGCCGTGTTCGCCCGGAGAGAGGTAGGCGAAATCGTTCCCCCAGGGGTCCTTGGGGACCTGCTTGCTTTCCAGGTAACCTTCCGCCTTGTATTTGTTGGGGATCTGCCCAACCGTGGGCTTTTCAATAAGTGCTGCCAGTCCCTGCTCGGTGGAGGGATATATTCCATTGTCAAGCTTGTAGAGCTTGAGGGCCGTCTCCAGATTCTTGATCTGAATTTTTGCGTCGGCGACCTTGGCGTCGTCGGAACGGCCGATAAGCTTCGGAGCCACAAGGGCAGCCAGAAGCGCCAGGATGGCGATGACTACCATGATTTCGATGAGAGTGAAGCCGCGATTGCCGCGAAGTCTGTTGATCATGTCACGTTACCTCCGGAAGGGTGTCAGCGTACAAGCTGGTTCAGTTCGAAAATGGGGAGGAGCACCGCCAGCACCACAAGCCCAACGGCAAGCCCCATGGCAAGGACAAGGAGCGGTTCCAGGAGAGCCATCAGCCCCGAGACTGAGGTGTCGAACTCCCGCTCGAAGGCGGTTCCCGCCTTTTCCAGCATCTCCTCAAGCTCTCCCCCCTTTTCCCCCACCGCCACCAGGTGTACCAGGAGGGGAGGGAAGAGCACGCTTTTGCGGAGAGCCCCCGAGAGGTTCCCCCCTTCGGCCAGTTCAGCCGTGATTGCATAGAGTGCTCCCCGGTATACCCTGTTCACCAGGACCTCGGCGGTTATCTCCAGGGACTTTATGACCGGGACGCCGCTTGCCAGAAGGAGCCCCAGCACCTTGGCGAAACGGGAGAGAATCAGATGGCGTTGGAGCCCTCCCACAACGGGAATCCGCAGGAGCAGCCGGTCGCGCCGCAGCCGGTAGGACTCCTGGGTCATGAGGCGGCGATAGAGAAAGACCGCGCCGGCGGCGAGCCCCAGGAGCAGCCACCAGAACTGGCGCAGGAGGTTGCTCGTCTTGATGAGGGCGATGGTGATGAGGGGGAGGGCTGCCTTGTTGTCCTCGAAGATGGTTACAATCTTGGGTATGACAAAGGTCAGAAGGAAGAGCATGACCCCGCCACCCACGACGACCATCAGGAGCGGATAGGCCAGGGAGGATGTCACCTTGCTCTTGATGGCCCGTTGCTCCTCCAGAAAAAGAGCCAGCTTTTCCAGCACCGTTTCCAGGGATCCGCTTGCCTCGCCGGCCGCCACCATGGCCACGTAGCTTTCGCTGAAAATCTTCGGTTCCAGGGAAAGTGCCCGGGCAAGGCTTGCTCCTTCGGCCAGCCGTTCGCGGATACGGCCAAGGGCCGTTTTCAGCTCACCGGGTTCCTCCTGGTCTCCAAGCGTGGTAACCGCCTCGAAGATCGGCACCTGGGAACCAGCAAGGGTCGCCAGTCGACGCGTCATGAGGGCCAGTTCGGCGAGGCCGGTACGCCGGGCGAAGAGACGTCTCTTGCCAGACTTCCCCCCTTCGTCTGCCGGCGCCAGTTCCCGAGGGAAGAGGCCGTCCCGCTTGAGGCGCTGGCGGGCTTCCTTAATGCTTTCCGCCTCCAGGAAGCCCGTGGTCTCACGGCCTCCGGCAGTGTAGGCGCTATACCGGAAGGTCTGCATACTCCTCCTGGGTCACCCGCAGGACCTCTTCGATGGTGGTGATCCCGGCTGCCGCCTTGGCAAGGCCGTCTTCCCGCAAAGTCCGCATTCCACGGGAAATTGCGTATTCCTTGATGGTGCCGGCCGGCTCGCGCCGGATTATCATGGAGCAGATTTCGCCATCTACGGGAAGAAGCTCGTAGATTCCGACCCGGCCCCAGGTGCCGAGGCCGTAGCATTTCTCGCATCCTCTCCCCCGGTAGAGGGTGGAGGGGAGAGTGATGCCGGCGTACTCACGCTCGGGGGTGTAGGGCTCCCGGCAGTGGGGGCAGATGCGCCGCACGAGGCGCTGGGCCAGCACCGCCGACAGGGATGATGCCACCATGAACGGCTCGATTCCCATGTCCACAAGGCGCGCAATGGCGGTGGCCGAATCGTTGGTGTGCAGGGTGGAGAGGACCAGGTGGCCGGTGAGGGAAGCCTGCATGGCGATTTCCGCCGTCTCGGCGTCACGGATTTCTCCCACCATGACGATGTCCGGGTCCTGCCGCAGGATTGCGCGGAGCCCCTGGGCGAAGGTGAGATCGATCTTGGAGTTTACCTGGATCTGGCCGATTCCCTTTATCTGGTACTCGATGGGGTCCTCGATGGTGATGATGTTTTTCTCGGGGGAATTGAGCCGGTTGAGGGCAGCGTAGAGGGTAGTGGACTTGCCGCTGCCGGTGGGGCCGGTTACGAGTATGATGCCGCTGGTGCGCTCAAGGAGGCGCTCCATGGCGGCAACGCCGTTGTCACTCATGCCGATGGCGGACAGGGAGATGATGCCTTTTTGCTTGTCCAGAAGCCGGAGCACGGTCCGCTCGCCGAAAAAGGTCGGAATGATGGATACCCGGATATCCACGTCGCGTCCCGCCACGATGACCCGTATGCGGCCATCCTGGGGGAGGCGTTTCTCGGCGATGTTGAGGCCGGCCATGATCTTCACGCGGGAAACCAGGGCCTCCTGCACCACCTTGGGGGGAGCCAGCTTCCGGTAGAGGATGCCGTCGATCCGGAACCGCACCTCCAGTTCCCGTTCGTAGGGCTCGATGTGGATGTCGCTGGCCCGCTCCTTTACCGCTTCGGAGAGGATGGAGTTGAGGAGCCGGATGACCGGGGCCTCGTCGGTCAGGTCCAGGAGATCCTTGGGCTCCGAGAGCTCGGTGGCGATGACGGAGAGGTCTTCACCCACCAGTTCTTCCACCACTTCCTGGGCCGTGCTTCCGAGCCGGCCGTAGAGGCGGTTCACCGCCTCGAGAACGGCTTTCTCCGGCGCTGCCACCATTTCCAGCGGCAGGCCGTAGACGCCGCGCACTTCATCGATGGCCGCGAGGTCAGCCGGATTGCCGGCCACCACCAGGAGCTTGCCGTCCCTCTCCCGCAGGGGGAGAACGAGGTGTCCCCGGGCAAAGGCAAGGGGGAGACGGGACAAAAGGGCGACGTCCGCCGCTCCTTCTTCCACCTCTGTTATGAAGGGGATGCCGAGTTTGCCGGCAATCTGTTCCGCGTTGCTGGTGTCGGTCATGGTTGTGTTTTCAACTCTTCCCGTTCGAGGTTGAAGGGGGTTTGCAGCTTGATGGCTTCATCAAACTTTCCCCTCTGCATGTTGGATATCTCGGCCATTTCATCGGCACCCCGGATAATTCGCGGGGTGAGAACTATCATTAGGTTGGTTTTTTCCCGGCGGGTCGACTTCGTTTTAAACAGCCAACCCAGCAGGGGAATGTCGCCGAGGAGCGGAATCTTGTTGACTGTTTCGGTGTCGCGGTCCTGGATTAAGCCGCCGATAACCACTGTTTCCTTGTCTTTTACGACCACTGCGGTCTTTGCTGAGCGCTTGGTGGTAATCAGGTCCTGCGCCTGTCCGATGCTGTCCTTAACGGCTGATATTTCCTGGTATATGTCGAGTTTTACGAATTCCCCCTCGCTGATCTGGGGGGTTATCCGCAGCGTGATACCGGTATCCTTCCGCTCGATGGACTGCTGGGAGAGGCCAGTGGATGTCAGGTTGGTTGACGTGAGGAACGGAAC
The DNA here is from genome assembly GCF_017338855.1 of Geobacter benzoatilyticus. Lineage (NCBI taxonomy): Bacteria > Pseudomonadati > Thermodesulfobacteriota > Desulfuromonadia > Geobacterales > Geobacteraceae > Geobacter > Geobacter benzoatilyticus. The sequence goes on along the minus strand of NZ_CP071382.1, from coordinate 986,618 downwards.
GTTTTCGCCCACGAAGATCTCGGCCTCCTTGTTGTCGGAGGTCATGATGTTGGGGGTGGAGAGGACGTTCACAGCGCCATTGGAAATCAGGGCCTTGAGCGCGCCCCCAAGCTGGAGGTTTGCCCCCGGCGACTGGGCCAGCCCCTGCAGCACTTCGAAAATGAGGCTCTGCTGAGGGTCGCTTCCGCCCACGAAGTTAAAGGGGTCGAACACCCCGGCCGCGGCGGTGTTGCCGGATACCCCGCCGCCGCTTACGGCCAACGAGAGCCCCAATTCCTTTGCCTTATCCAGGGAGACCTCGGCAATGACCGCCTGCACGAAAACCTGACGGCGCCGTTTGTCGAGTTTCTGGATAACCTGGAGAAGGTTCTGGTAATCGGCCGGAGAAGCCATGATCACCAGTGAGTTCGTGGCTTTGTCGGGGGTGACGGATATCTTGCTCCCCTCGAAGGGGGACTGGGACGGGATTGCCGCCGCTGCTCCCGCGGCCGTCGGCTGGGTGGTGGCAGGCACCCCCTTGATGATGCCGTCCAGGACTTTCCCCACCTCGGTGGCATCGGCATTCTCCAGGTAATATACATTGATCTTGCTGCTTGACGTGGGGGGGACCACATCCATCAGGGCGACCAGTTTTTTGATTTCATCCGTGTCCCGTTTGTTTCCGGAGATGACAATGGCGTTGAGCCTGCTGTCGGGAATGACCAGCACGCCGGCCGTGGATGCCCCCTGTTGCTGCCCTGCCTGGCCTGGGACGGCGGAGCGGGATCCTCTGCCGCCGAGCCATTCGCGGATTACCGAGGCTACGCTTTCGGCCGTGGCGTTCTTAAGGAAGATGGTTTCCGCTTCCGAGCGTTTCTGGGCGGAGTCGGCCTGGGCGAGCATGCCGGTCAGCTTTTGGATATTGAGGGCGGAATCCACCACCATGAGCATGTTGTTGGAGCCGAGGGCCGCAATATAGCCATCCTTGGAGACGATTGGCTGGAGAAAAGTAACGGCTTCCTGGGCTGCAATCCGCTCCAGGGGGATGATTCTCGCCACATAGGCATCGCTCACCGGTATCCGGTCCGCTGCTGTCAGGAGCTTCATTCCCGACTGCTTCGCCTGGGCGGTCGGGACGATTTTGTAGACCTTGCCCGCCGGCACGATGGTGAACCCCTTAACTTCCAGAACCGATGTGAAAACGCTGAATGCTTCATCCGTGGAAAGCTTGGAGGGAGAGTAGACGGAAATTTTTCCCTTTACCCGTTCGTCCAGGACGAAGTTTTTGCCGGTCAGGTCGCTGATGAACTTGACCATTGTGGCGATATCCACATCACTGAAGTTGAGGACCACTCCTTTTGCGAGGGCGGGCAGGGGGGTGAGAAGAGAGATGAAAAGTGCCGCCGATGCGAGCCTTGCAGAGATGCTTCTGAACACGAATGCCTCCGGATTGAGCGGGCTGCGGCTTCGGCGCGAACCCGTGATCGTCAGTTAGCGGATGTCGTAGCTGAAGGTTGACGGCTGTCCGTCCCGTACCAGGTCGAGTTTTATCCGGTTCTGCCCCTTGAGGGATGCAAGGGATTGGATTGCCCGTTCCGGCGAGTCTACGGGAAGATCGTTGATTTTATGAAGTACGTCGCCATTTTTAATGCCGATCATGGCAAAGATTCCCGACGGTTTCACCTCTGATACCCGGAAACCTTCGACTTTTCCGTCCTTTACGCTTGGCAGCAGACGAGCGTCGGTCATTACCTGGCTGATATTGTCAAGGGCCGAGTTCAAAAGCCGCTGGTCAATGATAAAGCTCCCCGGCGCGGTCTGAGTTGCTCCGTCTGGGGTTGCTGCCTGCTGGGGCCCCGGCGGCGGCTCGGCCGGCGTTGCCAGTGGTGTCAGCAATTTGATCCGCTTTCCTCCGGAGAGAATTTCGACACTTTCCTTCTGGACGCTTACGAGGGTCCCCCGGTTGAAGACCTGGTCGCCAAGCCTGAAAACTCTTTCCTCTGGTGGCGTGGTGCTGCGGATAAGGGCAAAGGTTTCCCTGAATGAGCCGCGGGCCGTGCCGACGAGAAGAAGATCAGCCGGGGTGGATTCAGGGGCGGCGCCTGAGGCGGTTGGCGCTGCGGCGGCAAGGGGGGTCAGTGCCCCTTGGGTGGCCCGCCCGAAAAGCCCTTTTTCGACAATGGGCGCAAAGACCATCAGCCCTTCGTCGGTGGCAATCCTGGTTGCGGATGGGGGCGTGGCGGCAGTTTTAGGTACGGAGTGGGACAGGCGGTAGCTCAACAGGGCAGCGCCAATCCGTGCTGCGGCCAGGCAGTTCAAGATGAGTAGGATGATGGAAATAGTATAAAGTTTTTTCATGATGCCTACTTAGCGTTGCCTGAAGTGAGTTTTCATACTAATCAAGATGCTTTGCACTGGCAAGAGAAAACAGGAACGCGTGGGAGTAGTGCTTGGTATGCCCAGGTTGACAAACAGCCGACCCATTATTACAGTTATGGGGCTTATTTTAAACTTGGAGGTGCCTATGAAGCTGGTTTCACTGCGGTTTTTACGGGGAATTGCATTAGCCGCCACCCTGGTGGCCCTTCTGGCCGGAGAGTCCGTTGCAACGCTTCCCTCTCCGGATTTTGTGACGCTTGCCGAGAAGCTCAAGCCGACCGTTGTCAACATCAGTACCACAAAAAACAATACTGCACTTCAGCGCCGCCTGCATCGGCAGCCGTCCCCGTCTCTCGATCCGTTTCAGGATTTTTTCGAGCGTTTCTTTGAGGAAGCACCCCGTCGGCCCCAACGCGAGCGGAGCCTTGGTTCAGGTTTCATCATAAGCAGCAAGGGGTTTATTATTACCAACAATCACGTCATTTCCGGGGCAGATGAGATAAAAGTTCGGCTCTCCGATGGCCGCGAATTTACTGCCGAACTAAAAGGTGCCGACGAAAAACTGGACCTTGCTCTTATCAAGATTGATGATAAAGCGGAGTTTCCCGTGGCAGAACTTGGCGACAGTTCCGACATAAAGGTTGGAGAGTGGGTTATGGCCATCGGCAACCCCTTCGGACTTGCGCAAACCGTCACGGCGGGGATCGTCAGTGCAAAGGGGCGCGTAATCGGCAGCGGTCCCTATGATGATTTCATCCAGACCGATGCCTCCATTAACCCCGGCAACTCCGGCGGCCCCCTTTTTAATGCCGAAGGTAAGGTCATCGGCATTAACACCGCCATTGTGGCCGGCGGGCAGGGGATCGGTTTTGCCATACCCGTCAACATGGCCAAAGAAGTTCTTCCCCAACTCGAGGAGAAGGGGAAAGTGACTCGCGGCTGGCTCGGTGTCACGATGCAGCCCATGTCAGCGGAACTGGCCAAATCGTTCGGTCTCGAAGGGGGAAAGGGAGCTCTTATCTCTGATGTGGTCAAAGACGGACCGGCAGCCAGGGCGGGGCTCAAGAGCGGCGACATAATTCTTGAGTTTGGCGGGCAGAAAATATCGGAAATGAATGAATTGCCGCGTCTGGTTGCCGCAACACCTGTCGGGACGACGGTTGCCCTGAAGGCTCTCAGGAATGGACAGATCAGGGAATTCACGGTTTCTGTCGGCAGGCTTGCTGACGGTGGAGACGAGAACAACCAGCAGCCTGTCGACGATGCCTTTGGTCTCATGGTTCGCGAACTGACGAAGGAGCTTGCATCGAGTATGGGGCTGACGGAAAGCCAAGGCGTGGTCGTCACCGGCGTCAAGCGGGGAAGCAGCGCCGAGTTCGGCGGATTTCAGCCCGGCGATATCATTCTTGAGGTGGGAGGAAAGGCTGTGGCCTCTGTTGCGGAGTACCAGAAGGCTGCCAGCATATACAAGAAGGGAGAGACCGTCCGTTTCCTCTTGCGCAGAGGCGAGAGCAAGCACTTTCTTGCTCTTAAGGTAGAATAAACTCACACTCAGCAGCTTTGTTGGGGCGATTAGCCCGGTTACCCTTGCTCTGCCCAAGGAGGAGTTACAATGAACGTCACCGCTGTTGCCCATGATCCCGTGTCCTTCGCATCTCCGCTTCTTGTGCTCGGATGTTGCGAAGGAAAATTTGCTGACGATGCACTTGTGGCGGCCATGAACGTAAAGCTCGAGGGCATACTGGCGTCGCTTTTCGAAAGTGGTGAATTCACGGGGAAGCTCAATAGTACAATGCTCATCCACACTTATGGCCGCCTGGCGGCAGAGCGCCTTCTTCTGGTGGGATTGGGCAAGCGGAACGAGTTGAATCTTGAAAAAGTGCGGCAGGCTGCGGGCTCTGCCGCCAAGGCGGTGTGCTCATCCCGAGTGCCGCGTTTTGCGTCTCTTTTGCACCGGCCGGCTTCTTCCCTCCCCAGGGCAATTGATGCTTCCCTTGAGGGTTATCTTCTGGGGAACTACCGATTTGATGTCTACAAAACCCAAAATATGAATGAACCACTTCTTGAAGAAATGGTTATGCTGGCGCGGGATGAATCCGAACGGGGGGTGATGGAAAAAGCGGTGAGTGATTGCATGACAGTCTGCAATGCAGTTCATTTCGCCAGGGACCTGGTTTCCCAGCCGGGCAACGTGGCAACTCCGGCGTATCTCGCAAATCGAGCCATCGATATGGCGGGACGTTGCGGCATAACTTGCCGCGTGCTTGAGCGTGAAGAAATGGAAAGCCTCTCCATGGAGGGAATACTTTCTGTAGCCAAGGGGTCTCACAATTCACCCCGTTTCATTATCCTCGAATATATGACGGATGTGCCGAAAAAAAGGCCGGTGGTCCTTGTCGGCAAGGGGGTGACTTTCGACTCTGGGGGGATATCGCTGAAACCCCGTGAGGGAATGGAGAGGATGAAGGACGATATGGCGGGAGCCGCTGCTGTTATGGGTGCCATGGCCGCCGCCGCCGGCCTCCGGTTGCCGCTCAACATTGTCGGCCTCATTCCTGTGGTCGAGAATATGCCGGGAGGGGGGGCCTACAAGCCGGGGGATGTGGTTCGTACCATGTCGGGGAAGACCGTTGAAATCGTAAATACTGACGCCGAAGGGAGAATGATCCTGGCTGACTCCCTCCACTATGCCCAGCGCTATCGTCCAGCCGCGCTGGTTGACCTGGCCACGCTCACAGGTGCTTGTCTTGTGGCGCTCGGCACCATCGCTTCCGGGGTGATGGGGAACGATTCTGCGCTTATCCGCACACTAATGTCTGCCGGTGAATCCACCGGTGAAAGGCTTTGGGAGCTTCCCCTTTGGGATGAGTATGGCGAACTGCTGAAGAGCGATATTGCAGATATGAAGAATTCCGGCGGATCCCATGCAGGCACAATCTCCGCCGCATGGTTCCTTCAGCGCCACGTGGGCAAGACAAAATGGGCTCATATTGATATAGCTGGCACTGCCTGGGAGGAGAAGGGGCGCCCATATAATCCCAAGGGAGCTACAGGCGTTGGCGTCAGGCTCCTTGTGGAGTATCTTCAAAAAACTTATTGTCGCTGATATATCTCCATGTTAGACGAAAAAAAGGTGTGCTCCAGGGAGCACACCTTTTTCATACGCAAAAAGTTGCTTTAATTACTTTGCGACGGTTTCAGCAATCTTGATCGCAACCTCTTTGTAGGGGTTGGCGAACAGAATGATGAGGCAAACAACGAGAACGTAGATGGCGAGGGACTCGATCATGGCGAGACCGATCATCATGGTGGTCAGAATCTTGCCGGAAGCGCCCGGGTTGCGAGAAACGCCTTCAACGGCACCCTTAACGGCAAAGCCCTGACCGATACCGGTACCGAATGCACCGATTCCCATGCCCAAACCTGCAGCCAGCATACACATAGTGAAAAATTCCATCTTTTACTACCTCCCTTTTTGTTGTCTCCTAAATAATATAGGAACTGGTTATTAGTGAGCCTCTTCGAGAGAGCCCTGAATATAGATCATGGCGAGAAGCATAAATACGAAAGCCTGGATGAAGGAAACAAGTACACCCATCAGCATCATTGGCAGCGGTACGAGGAACGGTGCCAGGGCGAAGAAGATCATGAGCACGAGCTCGTGACCGTTCATGTTGCCGAAAAGACGCAACGAGAGGGAAAGGGGACGGCTAAGGTGGCCGATAATCTCAATGAAGAACATCAGCGGCGCAAGCCACAGTATTGGCCCCATGAAATGCTTGAGATAATGGAAGCCATGCTTCTTGATACCAACAACATGTGTGGATAAGAATACTATTATCGCGCAAGCTGCCGTAGTGTTCAGGTTGGCGGTCGGAGGGAAAAAGCCCGGAATGAGACCGATCAGGTTCGAAACGAGAACGAAAAGGGCCAGCGTGGCTATCAGGGGGAAATAGGGCTTTCCTTTTTCTCCCATGGTCTCGCCGACCATATTTTCGATGCCGCCGATAACCACTTCCATGAAGTTCTGCATCCCGGTGGGAACAGCTTTGAGAGACTTGGTTGCAAGGATCGAGACAATCAACAACAACGCGATGATAAGCCAGGTGTAGGCGATCGCATCTGCTCCCGCTTCCGTGATGTGAAGCGGTTCAAGGATTTTCCTGAAGAACTGCAGAAACAGCAGAGGGTGGATCATTGGATTACTCTCCTTTACCAAGGAACATATAGAGCGAAAGTCCCATTATGACAATCACCAGAACCGACAGACCTACGATGAGGCCCATAATATCGATTCCGGCGTGGACAATTAGCAGATAAAGAATAAATGCTGCAAATGTGAGCCTGAGCAGATATCGTACTTGAGCGAAACTTCCTGCTTGTCTGGGCTGGAGCTGCAATACCCGCCGCAAAGTGTTCTGCAGCCAGTAAAAGTTGACCAGGGCAAGGACTCCGCCGGCAAATATGCCGGCAGCAAAACGCCCGGAGCCCAAAAGATATCCAGTCAGAGAAAACAAGCAAACAAGGATTGCGCTGATTGCTGTAACGGCGACAAAAAGATTATCCTCGTTTATTCTTGTCCTCCCCATTTTTCCGAATTTCCCTGCCGGCAATGATATATATATTCCTGAAACCGGCTGCGATGCCAATGAATAGGAAAATAAAGAAAAACCACGGATGTGTGCCGAGCCATTCATCAAGCTGTCTTCCGGTGACAACGCCGATGATGATCGCCAATGCCACCGAAATCCCCATGCTGGAGACAAGGCCGAGGCTTTTTATGAGGCTGCGCTTTTCTTCATCCATGGCATAAAGCGGTGTAGATAAATACCGCGCGAAAACTCAAGCTTCTTACCATAAGGGTTGATGCCATGTCAATGATAAATCAGATACTCACTGGAGTTTCTTGAAGCAGGCGTAGGCAGCAGCGACTGTCTTGTCTATATCTGCGCTGGAATGCGCAATCGAGACAAAAGCTGTTTCGAACTGGGACGGAGCCAAGTAAATCCCTTCCGCAAGCATGGCACGGAAGTAAGTTGCAAAGGCCTTGGTGTCGCATTTGGCGGCAGAGTCCCAGTCATGCACTTCACCATCAGTAAAGAATGCGCAGAACATGCTGCCTACGCGAGTTGAGTAGATCGGGTAGCCTGCGCGTCGTGCTGCATCAGCAATTCCTTCGGCAAGCATTCGGCTCTTCTCGTCAATTCTATTATAGAACCCCTCTTCCTGGAGGAGTTTCAGGGTTTCAATGCCGGCAGTCATGGCAAGTGGATTGCCTGAAAGCGTTCCGGCCTGATAGACGCCGCCGGAGGGAGAAAGCTGCGCCATGATATCTCTATTGCCGCCGAAGGCGCCGACCGGGAGACCGCCACCAATGATTTTGCCGAGGGTGGTCATGTCTGGGGTTACCCCATACAGTTCCTGGGCGCCGCCGTATGCGACGCGGAAACCGGTCATGACTTCATCAAAGATGAGGACAATCCCTTCATTGGTGCAAATTTCGCGAAGGCCTTCGAGAAAGCCGGAGCGTGGGGGGACTGTGCCCATATTGCCGGCAATGGGCTCTACAATAATGCAGGCTACGTCTCCGGAATTTGCAGCAACTAGTTTTCTCACCGATTCGAGATCGTTGAAAACCGCTGTGAGGGTGTGTTGAGCGAAATCCTTCGGCACGCCTGGAGAATCGGGAACCCCGAAGGTGGCCGCACCTGAACCTGCCTTGACGAGAAGAGAGTCGGCATGACCATGGTAGCACCCGGAGAACTTAATGATCTTGTCGCGGCCCGTGTAGCCACGAGCCAGTCGGATGGCGCTCATGGTCGCCTCGGTACCCGAACTTACCATTCTGACCATTTCAATGGAGGGCACAGCATCGACTACCATTTCAGCCAGTGTAATCTCGAGTTCGGTTGGTGCCCCGAAACTGCTGCCGCTTTCGAGGGCGTTCCGGACGGAAGCGACAACATTCGGGTGACAGTGTCCGAGAATCATGGGCCCCCATGAACCAACGTAGTCAATATAAGTATTGCCGTCGACATCTGTAATCGTGCTGCCAAAGGCCTCTTTAATGAAAACCGGATCGATTCCTACCGATTTAAATGCACGTACAGGGCTGTTGACTCCTCCCGGGATCACTTTTAAGGCGTTGGCGAAAAGTTCTTGTGAATGACGTGTGTCCAAGTGATGTGGCCCCCTGTCTAATTGGTCAAATTTGTCTGAAAAATCAGAATGTTATTAACATGCGCGCAGCGAATTGTCAAGGAACAAAAGGTGGGGACTGAGCAATGGGGACAATGTGAAATATGGCAGAAATTCAGCGGATTATGGCGCCAGGATTAGAAGTTTTTTTTCTTGACAAAGTTTTTTAAATGACATAAGTTCCCACCAAATTGTATACAGTATACGCGTACGGCAAGAGAGACTTTAGGCGTATATGGGCCGCTGGTGGGCGACCCAATTCAATAATGAAGCAGCTAACACTAACCTGGCCTGGAGGTAAGAAACATGCTCGGCGCCTATCTTCCGATAATAGCACTCGTTGTAGTAGCCGTACTGTTCGGCTGCTGCACGATAACTTTTTCTTCGCTGATTGGGCAGAAGAAGCCTAATAAGATTAAATGCGCTCCTTACGAGTGCGGGATTGAGCCCGTTGGCTCTGCGCGCGAGAGATTCTCCGTCAAGTTTTACATTATTGCCATGCTCTTTATCTTGTTTGATATTGAAGCGGTGTTTCTCTATCCCTGGTCGGTCATATTCAAGCGGCTTGGGATGTTTGGCGTGATGGAAATGGGAGTATTCATCGTTATTCTCTTTGTTGGTTACATCTATGTTTGGAAAAAAGGAGCCTTGGAATGGGAGTAAATCAGCCGTTGGGAGATAGCTTCATTACAGCGTCCTTGGACGGTCTCGTCAACTGGGCGAGGAAGTCCTCCATTTGGCCGATGACCTTCGGTCTGGCTTGTTGTGCCATTGAGATGATGGCAACTGGTGCGTCCCATCATGATTTGGACCGCTTTGGTATTATCTTCCGTGCTTCGCCAAGGCAGTCTGACTGCATAATTATCGCCGGTACGGTAACCAAGAAGATGCTGCCGGTTATTAAAACTGTTTATGAGCAAATGCCTGAGCCGAAATGGGTGGTTGCTTTGGGGGCGTGTGCGTGCTCGGGCGGGATTTTTGATACTTATAGTGTTGTGCAGGGGATTGACGAGGCGCTTCCGGTTGATGTGTATATCCCGGGGTGCCCGCCCCGGCCTGAAGCATTGCTCTATGGGCTTATTAAGCTTCAGGAAAAGATAATGAAGGACAAGAACTCTTTTGGTTCTACAATCGGCTTTGGCGAACGACTTGAGTCGGCGGCGTGACCATACTACTAAGGTAAGGGGAACCAACGATTATGGCAGAAACTAATCGCGCAGTAATAAAGCTCAGAGAAAAGTTTGCCGCTTCCGTTTTGGATGTGAAAGAGTTTCGGGGAGAGGTGACGGTCACCGTTAAGCGTGAGGATATAGTTGCTATATGTGACTACCTCAAGTCGGGGCTTGAGTATAACCTCTGTACCGATGTTACGGCGGTTGACTATTTGGGGAAACAAGAGCCGCGTTTCATGATGGTCTACAACCTCTATTCGATACCAAACAAAGACCGGCTCAGGGTCAAGGCGGGTGTGCCTGAGAATGACTGTACTATAGATACTGTTTCTTGTGTCTGGAACTCTGCCAACTGGCTTGAGCGTGAGGTCTACGATCTCATGGGGGTTCAGTTTAATAATCACCCTGATTTGCGCCGTATCCTGATGACTGACGATTGGGTGGGCCATCCTCTTCGGAAAGATTACCCTGTGCAGGGGCCTGGACGCGAACCTTATAAGGGGCGCTTGTCATAATAATCGGTCTTTGTGACGAAATTAACTTACTTCAAAGAGAACAATACAGAGGCGTGCAATGGCTAGTACTGAGATCATGACAGTCAATATGGGGCCGCAGCATCCGAGTACCCACGGCGTTTTGCGGTTGGTTGTCGAGTTGGATGGCGAGGTGATTCAGAAAATTACACCTCACATAGGTTATCTTCATCGTGGTGTAGAGAAGCTTTCCGAGCATCGGACGTATCACCAGACTATCCCATTGACAGACAGGCTTGACTACTTGTCGCCAATGAATAACAACTTTGGTTATGTTCTGGCTGTGGAAAAGCTCCTTGGCATCGAGGTGCCGGAGCGTGCGCAAACACTCCGTGTAATTCTTTCTGAATTGACCCGTCTCAAGTCACACCTTGTCTGGCTGGCATGCCATGCCCTGGATATCGGTGCTATGACCGTCTTTATTTACGCTTTCCGTGAGCGTGAGATGGTTATGAGCCTTTACGAGAAAATATCCGGTGCTCGTATGACGAGTAGCTACTTCCGTGTAGGTGGCCTTGCAACAGATGTATATGACGGATTCGAAAAAGATGTTCGTGAAATAATTGATACCTTCCCGGGCCATTTTGATACGTATGAGGGGCTGCTTACCAAGAATACTATCTGGCTTAACCGTACGGTTGGGAACGGCGTGATTTCATACGAGGATGCGGTTGATTACGGTATTACTGGACCGGCTTTGCGTGGTTCAGGGGTAGACTGGGACCTCCGCCGTGACAATCCCTATAGTGGTTATGAAAAATACCAGTTCAAGGTGCCGGTTGGTGAAAAGTGTGACACTTTTGACCGTTATAAAGTGCGCCTGGTTGAAATGCGCGAAGCCGTCAAGATTATCCGTCAGGCTCTTGATTCGCTCAAGCCCGGTCCTGTCCTGGCAGATGCACCGCAGGTGACGTACCCTCCTAAAGAGAGTGTCTATAATACCATCGAAGGTTTGATTCACCACTTCAAGATAGCCAGTGAAGGTTTCCCTGTCCCAGAGGGAGAGGTATACCAGTCGGTTGAAGCACCTAAGGGCGAGCTTGGATATTATATCGTCAGTGATGGCGGGACCAAACCGTATCGTATGCGGATAAGACCCCCTTCATTCGTTAACTTGGGAGCCATAGAAAAGATGTCAAAAGGTTCTATGATTGCGGACTTGGTTGCTGTTATCGGTACATTAGACATCGTCCTTGGTGAAATCGACCGGTAATGCCACTGCGATAAAGGAGAGGGAGTATGAGCAACGCTCCGGCCGAAGCTACAAATGCTGGTGCAGCACCCGCTGAAGAAATTGACCTCGAACCAGCGAATCATATTATCGATAAGTATCTGACTCTTCCTGGAAATCTCATGCCTGTACTCCAGGGGATACAGGATGAATATGGGTATGTTCCGAAGCCAACCATCGATTTGGTCGCCGAACGTCTTAATGTTTACCCCAGCCAGATATTTGGTGTTTTAACGTTTTACGCACAATTTCATCTAAAGCCACGCGGACGATTCATCATCAGGGTTTGTGTTGGTACTGCATGTCACGTTCAGGGCGCTCCGCGCATTGTTGAGACATTCTTCGATAAGCTGAAAATTGGGCACGCAGAGACTACTCCAGACCTGCGCTATACCTTTGAGAAGGTTGCATGTCTCGGTGCTTGCGGCATGGCCCCCTTGGCGATGGTCAATGACGACACATTCGGTAAGATGACGGTGCAAAAAGTCGAAGAAATTATTGCCGAATATAACCAGCGGCCGATGAAATAGGACCGATCCAACCAATCACATCAGAGGACAGGCATTATGGGCGAAGCTATAAAGATTCTGATCTGTCAGGGCACCGGAGGAGTATCGGCTGGTGCAAAAAAGGTCGAGGCCGAATTCAATCGGATAATCGCCGAAAAAGGGGTTAATGCTGTTGTAGGTAAACGCTGTGATGTCATTAAGACAGGGTGTCGCGGCCTTTGTGCCAACGACGTTCTTGTTGACATCGTCGATGAAGAATTAGGTCGTGTTACCTATGATTTTGTGCAACCCGAAGAGGTGGCTCAATTAGTAGACGAGCACATAATTAATCGAACTCCCTTGGAGAAACGCAAGGCAAAACCGTACTACAATACCTTCGTAGATGCTCAGATGCGTGTTGTAATGACGGGCTGTGGTCAGATTGACCCTGAAAGCCTGGATGCGTATCTTGCTGAAGAAGGGTTCAAAGCGATTGAAAAGTGCGTTAAGGAAATGACCCCTGCAGCTGTTGTTGACGAGGTCAAGAAGTCGGGGCTTAGAGGCCGGGGGGGCGGTGGTTTCCCTACAGGAATGAAGTGGTCTTTTTGCGCCGCAACTCCTGGAAAGCTTAAATATCTGATATGTAACGCCGATGAGGGGGATCCGGGAGCATTTATGGATCGCTCGATTCTTGAAGGCGACCCTTACTGCATTATTGAAGGTATGATGATTGCGGCATATGCAATCGGATGTACAAAGGGCTATGTGTATGTCCGGGCGGAATACCCACTTGCGATAGAAAGGCTTCAAAAAGCGCTTGATGTTTGCCGTGAGAAGGGTTACCTCGGTCACGATATTCAGGGTTGGGGATTTGATTTTGATCTGATTATCAAAAAGGGTGCAGGTGCTTTTGTCTGCGGCGAAGAAACTGCTCTTATGGCATCAATTGAAGGTGAGCGCGGCATGCCTCGCCCCCGTCCGCCTTTCCCCGCAGTGAAAGGGCTCTGGGCAAAACCTACAAATATCAACAACGTTGAAACTTTTGCGAACGTCCGTCATATCATTAACAAGGGTGCGGATTGGTACGCCTCTCTCGGCACTGATACAACTAAGGGCACTAAGATTTTTGCTGTTACCGGGAAGGTTAAGCACACTGGTCTTGTCGAAGTTCCGGCAGGTATGACAGTCCGCGACGTTATCTACAATGTTTGTGGCGGTATTGCTAACAATAGAAAGTTCAAGGCTGTGCAGGCAGGTGGCCCTTCAGGTGGATGTATTCCTCCCGAAGTACTTGATACACCGGTTGATTACGATTCGCTTATAAAAGCTGGCGCGATGATGGGTTCCGGTGGTCTGGTAGTTATGGATGAAACTACCTGTATGGTTGATGTGGCCCGTTTCTTTCTATCATTCACGAGAATGGAGTCTTGTGGGAAGTGTGTTCCATGCCGAGTTGGCCTCAAAGTAATGCTTGATATTCTGGAAAGAATTACTGAAGGAAGAGGCAAGGACGGTGATATAGAGACACTTCTGGAAATGGGTGCCACAATCAAGAAGGCATCACTATGCGGTCTTGGACAAACGGCTCCAAACCCGATCCTGTCTACAATCAGGTATTTTAGGGAAGAGTACGAGGCGCATATCACTGACAAGCGCTGTCCGTCAAACTGTTGTAAGGAACTTCTTCTTTGGCAAGTAATAGAAGAAAAATGCGTCAAATGTGGCGCATGCTTCAAGGCCTGCCCCTGCGACGCGATTATTTGGGAAAAAGGTGCGGTTGCCTATCTTGATAAAGAAAAGTGTACGAAGTGTAAGTCCTGTTATGACGCCTGCCGATTTATGGCAATTGAGTAGTCGCTCGACGAGCTAACTTCCGAGGTTATACAGAGGTCATGATGGTAAATCTCACGATTGACGGAAAACAGGTAACGGTACCCAAGGACGCTACCATTTACGATGCGGCTAAATCAGCTGGCATCAGGATACCCATTCTCTGTCACGACAAGAAGCTGCATCCTTTCGGCGGCTGCCGCATGTGTCTCGTCGAGGTTGAGCAGATGAAGGGACGTCAGATTCCTGCTTGTACGACACCCGTTACCGAGGGCATGATCGTAAGCACAATGACTCCCGAAATTATCAATGCGCGGAAACTCGTTTTAGAGCTTCTGTTGCTGAAGCATCCAATTGATTGCCCTGTATGTGATGCTGCAGGAGATTGTGATCTTCAGAATCTCACCTATGAATATAAGGTGAATACAAATCGCTTCCAGGATGAGAAGTTCCAGCATAAGATTGATTACGAAAATCCGCTTATCGAAAGAGATATGAACCGTTGTGTTCATTGTGGTAAGTGTGCACGTATATGTGATGAGATAGTGTGCCATGGCGCGTATTCATTTATTAACCGTGGCCTTGAAGCAAAGATTGGCACTGAGTTTGACGGGCCGCTGAATTGTGAATTCTGTGGTTCATGTATTTCAGTTTGTCCTGTTGGTGCACTTATTAGTCGCCCCTTCAAGTTCAAAGCACGCTGGTGGTCTCTCAATAAGGTAAAAACGGTCTGCTCCTATTGTGGTACAGGTTGTCAGCTAACACTTGGTGTCAAAGACGATAAGGTTCTCACTACTGTCTATGATGAGAACCAAGGTTTTCATAATGGTCAACTTTGTACACGTGGCAGGTTTGGATACCAGTTTGTAAATAGCGACAAACGGCTCACTACACCTCTTGTCAAAAAGAACGGTAAATTTGAGGAAGCAACATGGGACGAGGCGCTTGGCCTGGTCAAACAAAAGTTCATAGACGCTAAGAATGCAGGTGGGTCCAGTGTTGCCGGTCTTGTAACTCCACGACTCACAAATGAAGAACTTTATCTCCTTAAAAAACTTTTCAACCAAGGCCTTGGCTCCGATAACCTGGATCATTCCGCTGGCTATGCACATGCTGCCCTGACTGCTGGGGCGGTTGAAAGTGTTGGTTACCCCGCTTCACCCGCCTCAATCTCTGATATACAAGCAACAAATTTGCTTTTAGTTGTTAAGAGTGACGCTTATGAGACCCATCCTGTTCTTGGTTTTGAAATAAACCTGGGTGTCAAGCGTAAGGGTGTCAACCTGCGTATAGTCTCAGATAAGAAAGGCAAGATTTCGCGCCTCCCTAATGCATTGACCTATCTCCATTCGCCGGGGAGCGAAGTTGCACTTTTCAACAGCCTGGCAAAAGTAATCATAGAAGAGGGTTTGCTTGACAGCTCTGCCTCTACATTGCCTGGTTTTGCAGAGCTAAATTCGAAACTAGCTGCATATACCCCGGCTGTTGTTGCTGAGCAATGTGGAATGAAGGCCGAAGAGATCGTTTCTCTAGCGCGCGAATATGCTGCGGCGGAAAAGGCGCTCATTATGCTTCCCATTGGACTTGGTTATCCTGGTCACGGGAAAGCGCTTGCCCAAGCAACCCTGAATCTTGCTTTACTTACGGGCAAGGTTGGCAAAGAAGGTTGTGGCGTCCTAATTATGGGAGAAAAGAACAACAGTCAGGGTGCGGCTGATCTTAAAGTTCATCCAGTCGCTGGCGGGTTGGATGCTGCTGGAATAATTGATGGATGTACATCTGGTGCAATTAAGACACTTTATGTGGTTGGTGAGAACCCTGTAGTTTCGTATCCAAACAGAAAGAAGGTCGAGACAGCGCTTGATGCTGTTGAGTTCCTTGTTGTTCAAGATTTGTTCCTGACAGAAACGGCAAGCAAAGCTGACGTTGTCTTGCCTGCATGTTCGTTCGCGGAAAAAGACGGCACATTTACAAGCGTTGGCAGGGCTGTCCAGAGAATCAATAAAGCTATATCTCCGGTTGGAGTCGCACGTAGCGATTTTGAAATTCTTGGTCTGTTGTATGCCGCAGTTGGAGGTGAGATTCCTCCGGGCATAAGCGAGGCCTTTGAGGAGATTGGAACAGTTGTGCCTTCATACGCAAACATCGATTTCCACCAGTTGGGCGAAGAAGGTACAATTTATCCAGTGAACAACAAGTGCAGATTGATTCCTGTAGATGCTACAGCAGTCAAATCTTCTTCAACTGGCACATATGCACTTGTTACTGGCAATGCACTTAACCATTGTGGAACTTTGTCCCTGTACGGTGAAGGTCCAATGTATGTTTGCGCAGAGGGATATATTGAGTTGAACAATGCTGACGCAAATAAGCTTGGAGTTAAGGATGGTGAATCTCTTACAGTTAAATCTCAATTAGGAGATATTAAACTGAAAGCAAAGATAGGTATGAGACTTCCGTCAGGTGTTGTGTTTGCTCCATATCATTTTTCAGATAAGTCAATTAACAGTATCACTGACGGCGAATCCGTCACATGGGTCAGCTTAAGTAAATAGCAACAGTAGCAAATCACTCACAACACCATCATATCAAGAGGGGAAGAGTGCAAATGGGATACGAAATATTGGGATTGCCGATGGCATATTACATCGCCATGGTGCTCAAGGTACTCGTGGTGTTTGTCTTCGTACTGCTTACAGTGGCATATGCAACTTATGCAGAACGTAAGATCATAGGCCACATGCAGGTGCGCCTGGGGCCTATGCGTACTGGGTGGCACGGTCTCCTGCAGCCTATTGCGGATGGCGTTAAGCTTTTCTTTAAAGAAGAGATTATCCCGACCAATGCTGACAAGTTTGCTTATTTGATAGCTCCACTTGTTGCACTAATACCGGCATTTATAGGCTTTGCTGTCATTCCGTTCGGTGAGACAATCGAAGTTGCCGGGCAGAAAATCCCTTTGCAAATCGCTGCATATTATGACACTGCAACTGGTCAAGTGGTTGATCTTAATGTCGGTGTGCTTTATATCCTGGCGTTAGCTTCTGTGGGTGTATACGGTATTGTTTTGGCAGGTTGGGCATCAAATAGTAAATATTCTCTCCTCGGTGGACTCCGCTCTTCTGCGCAGATGATTTCGTATGAATTGGCAGCTGGTCTGGCCATTGTCTCGGTCTTCATGCTGTCAGAATCACTGTCATTACAGAAAATAGTTGCAGATCAAGCTAATGGTGCTTGGTATGCCTTCAAGCAACCCATTGCGTTCATTCTTTTCTTCATATGCTCGATTGCCGAAATTAACCGGACTCCGTTCGACCTCCCTGAAGCGGAATCTGAGCTTGTATCGGGTTTCTGTACTGAATATTCAAGTATGAAGTATGCGATGTTCTTCATGGCTGAGTATGCGAACATGGTTACAGTATGCGCAGTAACAACAACTCTCTTTCTCGGTGGGTGGCATGGGCCTACCTTCCTTCCAGGATGGATATGGTTTATTGCAAAGGTATATTTCCTGATATTCACTTGCATGTGGATTAGAGCAACCTTTCCCCGTTACCGTTACGACCAGCTTATGCGTCTTGGCTGGAAGGTGTTTCTACCCCTCACACTTCTAAATATTGTTGTTACGGGTATAGTAATCGCACTCTAGTCAACTCCATGACGAGGATATTGAAATGATTGTGCCGCTGCTTAAAGGTCTGAAAATTACGCTTAGTCATCTTTTCAAGAAGACAATAACGCTTCGTTATCCGGATGAAAGGCCAGTTATTGCCTCAAATTTCCGGGGACTGCATGCGCTTAAAGTCTCTCATGATCGCGCCAAGTGTGTTGCATGTTACTTGTGTCCGACAGTATGTCCGGCGAAGTGCATCACTGTTGAGGCTGGCGAAGACCAGAATCATGACAAATATGCAGCGCGGTATGAAATTGAATTACTTCGCTGTATATTCTGCGGTTTTTGCGTTGAAGCCTGCCCTGTTGATGCATTGAAAATGACAGAACAGTTTGAATTGGCGAATTACAATAGAGAAGATTTCCTATTCGTTAAAGAGAGACTTTTAGAAAAGAAATAAAGGAGCAGCAATGGAAACGTTCTTCTTCATGATCGTGGCAGCAGTAGCTGTCCTGGCCAGTATCCTGGTCATTACCTGCAAGAACCCGATCAACAGTGCGCTCTCTCTGATTTTGACTTTCTTCTGCCTGGCAACTCTATACGTGACGCTAGATGCTCCGTTTATGGCTGCTATCCAGGTGTTAGTCTACGCAGGGGCAATCATGGTTTTGATTGTGTTTGTCATCATGCTCCTAAACGTACGTACTGAATCAGGGCGAAGAACTTCACACAGTGTCCTGTTCGGGAGCTTGATAGGTTTGTTCACACTGTTTCAACTGTTCTATTTGTTCAACAGAGGTTCACTGACCGGATCAAAGGGTGTGATTGATTCGGAATTGGTTAACAGGGTTGGTCACACAGAGTTAATAGCGAATGCTTTATACACTGACTTCCTTCTGCCTTTCGAGATAACATCTATACTGCTTCTTGTGGCTATTATTGGTGCAGTAATTTTAACAAAAAAGAAAATCTAACGGACAGGGGTTAAGCTCATGGTACCTTTGCATAGCTATCTGATATTAAGCGCAATACTGTTCTCAATTGGCACAATTGGTGTTCTTATTAGAAGGAATGCAATCGTCATCTTTATGTGTGTTGAGATGATGTTGAATGCTGTAAACTTAACTTTTATTGCTTTGTCGAAGCACCTTGGCAGCATTGATGGACAAGTATTTGTCTTTTTTGTAATGACTGTAGCTGCAGCAGAAGCAGCTGTGGGACTTGCCCTGATGATTGCCTTCTATAAAAATCGTGAGTCAATTGATGTTGAAGACGTCAACCTCATGAAGCTTTAGTAGAGATGCTGCAGCTTACGAAATTCTGAATCACTCGCTATAGAAAAAGGAGTCAGGAATGTTTGAGTACGTATGGCTGATACCACTGTTCCCACTGATCGGCGTCGTCATAAACGGTCTTTTCGGGAAAAAGATCAAGAATGAGACGGTGATCGGCGGAATCGGTGCACTCATGGTGTTCGGCTCGTTCCTCGTGTCATGCGGCATCCTGATGGAGCTCCTTTCAAAACCTGCTGAAGAGCGGTTTTTTGAGAAGGTGCTTTTTACATGGATTAAGTCAGGCAACTTTACGGCCGACATCGGATTCCTGATAGATCCTCTGTCCACGCTTATGATTATGGTTGTGACAGGTGTCGGCTTCTTGATTCATGTATACTCAATAGGTTATATGCATGGCGAAGAGGGATTTTATAGATATTTCACATATCTGAACCTCTTCATGTTCAGCATGCTTCTTCTGGTTCTGGGAAACAACCTGTTGCTCATGTTTGTAGGGTGGGAAGGCGTAGGTTTGTGTTCTTATCTTCTCATCGGATACTATTTCCATAAAAAATCAGCAGGTGATGCCGGCAAAAAAGCGTTCGTCATGAACCGTGTTGGCGACTTCGGTTTCCTTGTTGGTACCTTCACACTCTTTTGGTACTTCGGGCAAAACCATAATGTCTGGACGATAAATTTCAGAGTACTTGGTGACAATGCGCATCTTCTGCCTCTTGGAGGAGTTGTAACTGTAATTACGCTTTGCTTCTTTCTCGGTGCAACAGGTAAGTCCGCACAGTTGCCGCTTTACACATGGCTTCCTGATGCCATGGAAGGTCCGACTCCCGTTTCCGCTCTTATCCATGCTGCAACGATGGTTACTGCTGGCGTTTACATGATTGGCAGGATGAATTTTCTCTTCATCCGGTCCCATGAGACAATGATGGTCATTGCAATAGTCGGTGCTGCAACTGCAATTTTTGCAGCAACAATCGGCACTGCTCAAAATGACATTAAAAGGGTTTTGGCATATTCAACCGTATCTCAGCTTGGGTTCATGTTTTTAGGGATGGGAGTAGGGGCTTTTACTGCCGGTATATTCCATCTTATGACACACGCATTCTTTAAGGCTTGCCTCTTCCTTGGCTCTGGTTCAGTCATTCATGCAATGCACCATGCATTGCATCACATACATTCCCATGATGATGCTCAAGATATGAGAAACATGGGTGGACTGAAGAAGGTCATGCCGATTACTTTCTTGACCTTCCTTGTTTCAACTATTGCAATTGCAGGCATACCTGGTTTTTCGGGCTTCTTCTCCAAGGACGAGATTCTCTGGCAGGCATTTGCCAACCCTCATCATGGTGAATTGAACATGATTCTGTGGGGGATCGGCGCAATTGCCGCTGGTTTCACGGCGTTTTATATGTTCCGCTTAGTTTTCATGACTTTCTTTGGGGAGTGTCGGATTAAAGAAGGAGCAAAGAGTCACCTCCATGAATCTCCTTTTGTCATTACTTTCCCTTTGATGGTGCTTGGTGTCCTTGCGGTTGTTGGTGGTTATGTTGGGATACCGAAACTTATTGGCGATGTGCTGGGCGGAATACCTAATTATCTTGAGCACTATCTTGAGCCAGTATTTAAAAGCTCGAACGAATTCGTTGCTCTCCAAATTCAGCATGGTGGTGCACATCATCATAGTTTGGTGCTTGAGTGGGGACTTATGGGCGGATCTGTTGTTATAGCCCTTATCGGCATCTCAATAGCTTTCGTACTGTATGTAGTATCGCCTTCGATACCCGCTAAATTTACTGCAGCGTTTCCTGCACTACATAGGGCCGTATACAATAAGTGGTACGTTGATGAACTTTATGACTTCTTGTTTGTAAACCCCTGTAAAGCGCTTGGCAATGCACTATGGAAGGGTTTCGATGTTCTTGTGGTTGATGGAATTGTCAACGGTGTTGCTACGGTTGTCAAAGGTTTCGGTAATGCATTGAGAAACATTCAAACCGGTTATGTACATAACTATGCCCTTGGCATGACTTTGGGTACGGTTGTTATCGTGGCATTCTATCTTTTCCGCTAACTCTGAATTACCAATAGGACTAAAGGAGCAGATTCATGAGTCAGTTTCCGTTAATCAGCGTGATGACCTTTCTTCCACTTCTGGGGGTCGTGCTGCTCTTCTTCGTTCCCAAACAGAGCCATTCGGCGCAGCGAGGGCTCGCACTGCTTGTTTCGCTTGCGACGTTTGTAGTGTCACTTCCTTTAGTGACCGGCTTCCAGAGCAATGCCGAATTTCAGTTTATTGAGAAAGTGCCCTGGATCTCTGCAGGACCATTCGAGATGAACTATCACGTGGCCATTGACGGGATCAGCCTCTGGTTGGTTATATTGACAACCTTTATCATGCCGATAGCCATCCTTTCTACTTGGACTGCAGTGGAGAATAAGGTCAAGGAGTATATGATCTGTCTGCTGCTTCTGGAAGTTGGCATGTTGGGTGCGTTTGTTTCCCTGGATCTTTTTCTCTTCTACATCTTCTGGGAAGTGATGCTTATCCCTATGTACTTCATTATCGGTATATGGGGTGGGAAAAATAAGATTTACGCAGCTGTCAAGTTCTTCATTTATACGATGGTTGGTTCGCTGCTGATGCTGGTTGCTCTGATCCTGCTTTATTTCAAGGCTGGAGCTGGCGACTTCACAGTGCTTCGTTTCTATGAACTTTCACTTGATCCTGTAACTCAGACTTGGATGTTCCTTGCATTTGCTCTTGCATTTGCCATTAAGGTTCCGATGTTCCCCTTGCACACCTGGTTGCCGGATGCCCATACAGAAGCTCCGACAGCAGGTTCAGTTATTCTTGCTGCTGTTCTCCTTAAGATGGGTACGTACGGTTTTGTCCGCTTTGCCATACCGCTCTTCCCTGATGCCACAGCGCAATTCACTCCTCTTTTTGCTGTGCTTTCAGTGATAGGAATTATCTATGCGGCTCTCGTTGCCATGGTTCAGGAGGATGTCAAGAAGCTTGTTGCGTACTCATCTGTTGCTCACCTCGGTTATGTTATGTTGGGTGTCTTCGCTCTGAACGTAGAAGGTCTTTCAGGCGGAATGCTCCAAATGCTCAACCATGGTGTATCGACTGGTGCACTGTTCCTTATAGTAGGCTTTATTTATGAGCGCCGGCATACTCGCCTAATAACTGACTTTGGTGGACTTGCCAAGCAAATGCCGGTTTTTGCTACAATATTTATGATCGTAACGCTCTCATCTATAGGGCTTCCCGGTACAAATGGTTTCGTAGGAGAATTCCTTATACTCACAGGTGCATTTGAGAGTGAACTTCGCTGGTTTGCGGTTATTGCTGCAAGTGGGGTTATTCTCTCTGCGGTTTACATGCTCTGGATGTATCAGCGTGTAATGTTTGGTGAACTTACCAATCCTAAGAACCAGACTTTGAGTGACCTCAATGCTCGAGAAATAGCAATAATGCTTCCATTACTTGTGCTTGTCTTTGTAATGGGTGTATATCCGACTCCATTTATCAATAAGATGAACCCTTCTCTTGAGAAGCTGGTTGTACATGTCAAGTCTAAGCAAACTGCTAAGGCTCAGATTCCTCAGATCCCGGCACCGCAGGCTCTTCCTGCAGCCGTGCTGCCTGTCGAGCACAAGTAATCGGTTCAGAAGAAAAGCCACCGGAGGGAACCTAGATGGAAACAATTGTAATCCCAACCATTAATTTTGCGCCAATCATGCCAGAGGTTATACTTTCAATCTTCGGTATGGCGCTGCTCCTCGTAAATGTATTCGTTAAGAGTGAGCACAAAGCCTATTTGGGCTACCTGAGCCTCATAGGGATAGTGATAGCAGGATTCACGCTTATCGGTGGATGGGGAAGCAACCTGATGTCGTTTAACGACTCAGTGGTTATGGATAATTTCTCTATCTTTTTTAAGGGAATTTTCCTGTTAACGGTTGCAATGACCATCCTCATATCCGATCAATATTTTAAGCGTGAGGAGTGCAATTCAGGAGAACTTTATCCACTTCTCCTTTTCGCCACGGTCGGTATGATGCTTATGGCATCTGGGACCGACTTAATGACAATCTTCCTTGGGTTAGAGGTCCTTTCAGTTTCCCTTTACATACTCGCTGGTTTCAATAGAGCGAATATCAAATCTAACGAAGCCGGACTTAAGTATTTCCTTTTAGGAGCATTTTCAACTGGTTTTCTTCTCTACGGAATGGCGTTAACATATGGTGCGACAGGTACAACGCGTGTTGTTAAAATTGCTGAGTATGTAACTCAAAACTCTTCAGTTGCACAAAACCCCCTGTTTATTATTGGTATGTTGTTGATGGCAGTTGGTTTTAGCTTCAAAATAGCAGCAGCTCCTTTCCATATGTGGACTCCTGATGTTTATGAAGGTGCTCCGACACCGATGACTGCTTTCATGTCCGCAGGCCCAAAGGCCGCAGGATTTGCAGCCTTCTTACGAGTTGTCTTAATTGCGTTCCCTGCCCTCAAAGCTGATTGGTCTGACCTTTTGTGGGTATTAGCAGTACTTACCATGACGGTTGGTAACCTTATTGCGCTTAATCAGGACAATATAAAGAGAATGCTGGCTTACTCTTCAATTGCTCATGCTGGTTATGCTCTTGTTGGTTTTGCTTCTGGCAGTGCAGAAGGTACGGCGGGCATTCTGTTCTATATGCTTTCCTATACTTTCATGAACATTGGTGCGTTTGCGATTATCGTTCTTGTTGGCAAGAAGGGTGAAGCCAATACAAATGTTATGGATTATGCAGGATTTGGCACCAAGCACCCAATTCTTGCTTTAGCTATGGCTGTATTCCTCTTTTCATTGGCAGGTATTCCCCCGACTGCTGGATTTATAGGGAAATTCTATCTTTTTGCTGCTGCTGTGAAGTCTGGATATGTTTGGCTGGCCATTATTGGTGTGCTGAACAGCGCAGCATCAGTGTACTATTATCTTCGCGTAATGGTTTATATGTACATGAAGGATCCGGTCGAGGAGTTTGACTGGATGAAGATTACACCTGCAGTCGCCATTTGTATTATCATTGCGGTAATTGGCGTTCTGCTC
The DNA here is from genome assembly GCF_017338855.1 of Geobacter benzoatilyticus. NCBI lineage: Bacteria > Pseudomonadati > Thermodesulfobacteriota > Desulfuromonadia > Geobacterales > Geobacteraceae > Geobacter > Geobacter benzoatilyticus. Next base: position 962,801 of record NZ_CP071382.1, on the reverse strand, counting down.
CCAGGGGTAGTTCCCGCATTCCTGCTTGACCTTGCGCAGCAAGCGGCACTGCTTTAGACGTACATAATAGTTTTTAATACAAAAAAGGCTCCTTCAACGAAGGGGCCTTTTTTGTATTAAAGGGAGCAAAATACCGCAGTTGGCCTGAAAATATGATCGTACCCAAGTAACCCGCTGGGATGTTGGTGGCGTAGAGAGTTGGATTGTATGCTTTAGGTAGTAGCTACGAGAGGTTAGATTGCGGTAGTGTAAAGAGTTTTTCGCTTTTTTGTTTTTGGCAGTGCCTTCGAGAAGTTAGATTGCCTCAGCCTCTTCGAGTTGCTGGTTCATTTCCTGTTCTTCGAGAAGATCGATATTGAGGTTGTGCTTCATACCCAGTTGGTTTATGTGATGCGAAGCAGCAAAGAGGGCCGCGACGATATCGCTACAAGCGTAGATTTCGAATCGAAGTCGCGAAAGTAATATAACTAAGTACCGGCGCAAACCTTTTAAAGTCCATCATTGAGCGGTTGACGTCTTGTCTGAAGACGAAGTGACTGGCTGAATCGAATAACAGCTTAATAGGCTATCGATTTTATGAAATTAAAGTTTAGGAGATTACAGACTTTAAAGCCTGGTCAATTTTTTCTACATCGACTTTTGTGTTGAAGCAGGGGCCGAATGGGCGATCATTGAGAATACCAATGACAGGTAAAGGGTAGCAATCCTTAATGCCCGAGGTAAGGTCCCGTTCGCATGCAACGGCAAGAACGATTTGGGGTCTCTTTTCAATGATAACTTTGCGTGCCAGGGTTCCACCTGTGGCGACAGAGATATTGATATTATACTTTTGAGCCAGGTCAGCAAGCCCCATTATGTCGCATCGACCACATCTGACGCATTTATTTATGTTTCCGGTGACTTTTATTTCGCATTCAAAAAGTTGCAGGCAATGTGGCAGAAGTATCAAAATTCTATCCGGCTTGATGTTGTAGCGCTGGGAAAGAACAAGACTGTTATTCATTGCGATGAATGATTGCCGGATGGTGTCAGTAGGTATGCCGAAGGCACGGCCAATGAGTTCAATGGCGGGAAGAAGAAACTTGATAACAACGCCGCGAAGAATGCGAGTTAAGAAGATATCTTTTCCGAGCGCTGAAGTCAGTACGACAACAAGTGAGCCGAGAAGGGCGACGAGAGAAAGTCCGCCGAACAGGATAGCTGTTATGCGGGGGAGGCTCGGATGTATGTTGGCAAGACCTTTGGTTGGTATCCACCAGAAAAGGAAGATGAAACCAACAATCAAGAGGCACGTGACCCCCATAAGAAATATGAAGAGACGTTTCTGTGGCGGTTTGTTGGACATTAGCAATCCTCGGGAGGATCGCCAAGGCGGCTCCCCTGGTCCAGGCGATAACCAGCGAGGAAGTCTACCGCAGTAAGACGTTTTCTCCCTTCAAGCTGCAGTTCTTCAATCCTAATGCTTCCCGAGCCGCAGGCAACGGTTATTCCGCTCTTCCCGACGGAGATTATCTCGCCTGGTGTGGCGTTTCCATCGGCAACCGAGACTTTGTAGAGTTTCAAGGTTTTTTCGCCGATGGTGGTGTATGCACCGGGCCAAGGAGTAAGGCCTCGTACGAGGTTTTTTATCTGAACAGGGTTCTTGTTCCAGTCAATGAGTCCGTCTTCCTTTTTCAGAATCGGTGCATAGCAGCTGAGGGAGTCGTCCTGCTTTTCGGGGCTAAGCGTGCCGTTGACAAGTCTGTCAAGAGTTTCGTCAATGGTTTCGGCACCTAAAAGCGAAAGGCGGTCATGGAGCGATTGAGCATCTTCGTCGGGTCCGATGGGGATAACTCGTTTAATGAGCATGTCTCCCGTGTCAAGGCCTGCATCCATTTGCATGGTGGTTATGCCGGTTTCGCTTTCTCCATTGACAAGGCACCAGTTGATGGGAGCGGCTCCGCGATAGCGTGGGAGCAGAGATGCATGAATATTTATGCAGCCATGCTTTGGGATGTCGAGAAGGCTCTGGGGGAGTATCTGGCCAAAGGCGACAACAACCATCAGGTCGGGGTTCAATTCCCGGATTTGGGCGATAAATTCGGGGGCTCGTACTTTTGGTGGCTGAAGTACAGGGATGTCATGCTCTTCGGCAAGGACCTTGACCGGTGGGGGAAGGAGCTTCTGTCCGCGTCCCTTGGGACGGTCAGGCTGCGTCACAACCGCCAGTATGTTATCTCCGCGTTCGATAAGTTTTGCAAGTATCGGGCAGGCAAAGTCTGGGGTACCCATGAAGATGATGCGCAGTCCGGACATATGTTATCGTTACCCTTCCTCAAGCATGCGGCGGTATTTTTTCTTGAACATCTCTTTTTTCAGGGGCGAGAGGTGGTCGACGAAGAGTATGCCGTCAAGATGATCGATTTCATGCTGAAAAGCGATGGCAAGAAGCCCCTCGGCGTTATAGGTCACTTCCTCTCCGTTCAGATCCAGGGCTTTTACAACAACTTTGGCGTGGCGATGAATATTGGCAGCATATTTGGGAACGGAGAGGCACCCTTCCTCTTCGTATGACTCGCCTTCGGTGTGGATGAACATCGGGTTGATGCAGACAATCAACTCCGGCCGGTCGTCCTTTTGGGAAACATCAATAACGATTATCCGCTGGCTGACGCCGATCTGCGGCGCCGCAAGGCCGACCCCCTGGGCGTCATACATGGTTTCGGCCATGTCGCGGACCAGTTCGCGGGTTGCGTCATTGATAATCGCAACCGGCAAGGCTTTTTTCTTGAGAACAGGGTCTGGGTAAGCAAGGATTTTTCTAACCATCTTCAGGCACCTTTAAAAATTGTTATTCTCATGAATATAGAGAGATAACGGAAAAAAATCAAACCCTTCCTTATGCCGGCAGTCACATGAGGTCAACTGGGTCCACATCAACCTGGAGCCTGATGCCGGAGGGGGGAGCGTAGCTGCTGCGGAGGGCGGCAAGAAGGCGGTGGAGGGCCGGGCGCTCAGGTGCCTTGAGAAGAGTTTGCCAGCGGAATCGCCCCCGGAGCTTCGTGAGGGGGGCGGGGGACGGGCCGAGAATTTCCACTCGGGAGCTTAGTTCGCGACGCAGGGTGCGAAGATGTCCGGCTAGAACTGCTGATTCCTGCTCAACGGATGGCGCCGCAGTGCCTGTCAGGCAGAGTGCCGCCAGGTGGACAAAGGGCGGGTAGCCGGTCTCCTGCCGGAAGGCAAGTTCCGTGGTGTAGAATTTTTCGAGTAGACCGGTGCCCGCGTGGGTGAGGGCGTAGTGGTCGGGATTGAAGGTCTGAATGATGACCTTTCCCGCGTCGAGGCCCCGTCCCGCTCTTCCCATGAGTTGCGTAATAAGTTGGTAGGTCCGCTCGGCGCTACGGTAGTCGGGGATGTTGAGAGTTGACTCCACCGATACGATTCCAACCAGAGTTATGCCGGGAAAGTCATGCCCTTTGGCAACCATCTGGGTGCCGATGAGGATGTCGGTCTTCCGCTCGGCCACTTTACGCAAAATTCGAGCGTGCCCACCTTTGCCACGGGTGGTGTCGCGGTCCATCCGATCGACCCGTGCCTCGGGAAAACGCTCCCGCACCAGTTCTTCAATCCGCTCGGTGCCGAGGCCGAGATGCGTAACCTGTGTGCTGCCACATTCGGGGCAGACCGAAGGAGCCGGGATGGCGTAATCGCAGTAGTGGCAGACGTGGCGGTTTCTTCGTTGGTGATAGGTTAGGGTGACGGCGCAGTTTGGGCAGCGGAGCACGTGGCCGCACTCCTCGCAGGTGAGCCAGGTGGCGAAGCCCCGGCGGTTCAGGAAGACCAGGGTCTGGCCGCCGCCGGCGAGGTTGGCGTCAATTCCCTCAACCAGGGGGGGGAGTATGGCTTCACCTTTATGCCCCCGCGCATCGATGACCTCGACATGGGGCATCGGCAGGCCGTTCACCCGGTCAGGGAGGGAGAGGAGGGCAAGCTTCCCGGTGGTGGCGGCATGCCAGGTGGTGACCTGGGGGGTGGCGGTGCCGAGCACGACGCAGGCATGCTCCATCTTTCCCCGCACGAGCGCCAGATCCCGGGCGTTGTAGCGGAATCCCTCGGACTGCTTGTAGGATGCCTCGTGCTCCTCGTCCACCACGATCATGCCGATTCGTTCCAGGGGGGCGAAAATGGCCGAGCGGGCGCCGATGACGATGGAAACCTCCCCCCGCCGGATCCTCCGCCACTCGTCGTAGCGCTCACCGTCGGAAAGGCCGCTGTGGAGCACGGCAATGCCGCACCGGAAGCGGCGCCGAAAACGGTTCACGAGCTGGGGGGTCAGGGCGATCTCGGGGACGAGGACCAGCGCAGTACGCTCCTTGTTCAGGAGATGGGCAATGGTCTGCAGGTAGACCTCGGTTTTGCCGCTCCCGGTAACTCCGTGGAGGAGGAAGGGGGCAAAGCGACCAGTGTCGATGGCGTCCACGATCCGGTCCCGCGCCTCGCTCTGGCCAGCGTTGAGGGCAAGGGGGGAGTCGGGGGTGACCGTCTCATCCCGGAAGGGGTCCCGGTAGATCTCCCGCGCCTCCACCTCCACGAGGCCCAGCTCCCGCAGCCGCCGGAGCTGGAGCGAACAGTCGCCGAAAATGCCTCGTAGCTCTGCTGCCGTTGTCTCTTCGGCCTGCCTGAGGTGATCGAGGATGAGAGATGCCTTTCCCCGCGGTGCGTCCACAGCCGGAGGTGCCGCTGCAGGGCCGTAAACTGGCTCAGTCTTCACCTGCTTGCCGCCGGTTAATGCGTCCCCGTCACCGTTGGCATCTGCCCGGCGGCTCTGGACGTTGATGCCGGCGGGTAATGCCGCTTTGATCACCTCTCCCAGGGGATGGAGGTAATAGGAGGAGGCCCAGCGGTAAAGCTCCAGCTCCTTCCGGGTGAAGAGGGGAGTGTCGTCCAGAACGTCGCACACCTCCCGCAGTTCCCGCTCTTCACCCGTGGCGAAACCGAGGACGTAGCCGGTAACCCTGCGCCTCCCGAAGGGGACGAGAACCCGCTTCCCCAATTCGGTGCGGGGCATGAGCTCCACCGGCACCCGGTAGAGGAAGGTGGTGTCCAGGGGGAGCGGGATTGCGACTTCGATGATGTCTGACGGTGAATTTTTCATGGTAACCGATGGCTAAAGACGTTACCGGAATAATAGCAGGACGGACCCGGGGGAACAAGGGAAAGGGAATGGAGCACTGTCTTGACTTGGGTAAGTCCGGTGGGGTACCGTAGATAAATTGTCGAAGGAGAGGGTGCTAGTGGAGTTTGTGGACGAAAAGCGGTATCGGAAGATAAAAAACGGGGTCGGCCGGGCCATCGCCGACTTCAAGCTCATCGAGGAGGGGGACCGTGTCGCCGTGGCGGTCTCGGGGGGGAAGGACTCCTACACCCTCCTCCATGTCCTGGAGGCCCTGCGGCGCCGGGCACCGGTGAAGTACGAGCTGGTGGCGCTCACCATCGATTCGGGCTACCCCGGCTTCCGCAGCGACGTCATCGCGGCCCATCTTCAGGAGCATGGATTCACCCATCACGTGGAGGTCACCACCCACTACGACATCATCAAGGAGAAGCGGCGCCCCGGCTCCTCCTACTGCTCCATCTGTGCCCGGCTGAAGCGCGGCGTTCTCTACACCCTGGCACAGCAGCACGGCTGCAACAAGCTGGCCCTGGGGCACCACCTGGACGACTTCGTGGAGACGCTGCTCCTCAACCAGTTTTTTGTGGGAACCCTCAAGGCCATGGCTCCACGGATGCTGGCCGACAACGGCGAAACCACGGTAATCCGCCCCCTGGTCTATGTGGAGGAGCGGGAGATTATCCCCTTTGCCAGGGAGAACAGTTTTCCCGTGGTTTGCTGCTGCTGTCCGGTCTGCGGCAGGGCCGACATCCAGCGCAAGCGGATGAAGGAGCTTTTGACGGAGCTGGAGCGGGAGAACCCCGCCGTCAAGCGGAGCCTTCTGCGGGCACTGGCCAACGTGCAGCCGCGGCACCTCCTCGACCGGGAGCTGCAGCGGGTCTGCGCCGTCCCCTGACGGGAGCCTTTGCCGGGGCTTTTTCCTTCTTGGCGATGCGGGCCGGCGCCCGATCCCGGACCATGTCCACAATGCAGATATAGGCGCCCCATGCCACTAGGGCGACGCCGAAGACAACGATGGGTTCCATGGTATCCTCCTCTGGTTCGATGATGACAGGATACCGCGGTCATGCGACATAATAAGTCTTAAGGAGTAACGGCGTGAGCAAGCGTTACGTGCAGCCCCTCAGGATTGCCATTCAATGGGGTTTTCTCCTCTTCATGATCTATCTGGGCGTGCGGCTCTTCCTGTTCGTGCGCCACTTCCGAAGTGGCGGGGCTGCCCCATTCGTGCCCCGGGCCGACGGGGTAGAGGGGTTTCTCCCCATCGCCGGGCTCCTGGGAGTGAAGGATTGGCTTGCAAGCGGTACAATCAATGCCGTCCATCCGGCTTCGGTGGTGATTCTCGTGACGGTGGTTGCGGTTTCGCTCCTCCTGAAGCGCTCCTTCTGTTCCTGGATCTGCCCGGTGGGAACCCTGTCGGAACTCCTGTGGAAGAGGGGGTTCGTCCTCTTCAAGCGTAATCTCCGCCCCCCCCGGTGGCTGGACGTGGCGCTGCGGGGGGCCAAGTACCTGCTCCTCATCTTTTTCCTCTACTCCATCTTCTGGTCCATGCCGGCCGGTGCGGTTGCAGGTTTCATCTATTCCGACTACAACAAGGTGGCCGACGTGCGGCTCCTGGACTTCTTCCTCCACCTGTCGGGGATACCCCTCGCGGTGATCGGCGTGCTCCTCGTCCTGTCGCTCCCGGTGCGGAACCCGTTTTGCCGTTACCTCTGCCCCTATGGGGCGCTTCTGGGGCTCGTGTCGATGCTCTCGCCGGTGAAGGTAACCCGGGAAAAGATGACCTGCGTTTCCTGCGGGGTTTGCAGCCAGGTCTGTCCGTCTTATATTCCGGTCATGGCAAAAGAGCGGGTCATGTCTGAGGAATGCATCGGCTGCTGGCGCTGCGTGAGCCACTGCCGGGCCATGGGAGCTTTGGAGATGAAGCTGACGGGGAGGAAGGTGGTGGTGAATGCCATCCTTTTCGCTGTCCTGGTGGTGTTTCTCTTCGTTGGCGGATCGCTCGTGGGGCGCGCCACGGGGAACTGGAAATCGCAGATACCCTATGCCGAGTATGTGCGGCTTTTGGGGCAATAAAACCCATAAAAACCATACGAAAAGCTTTAACCACAGAGGAAACCTTAAAACTTCCAGGGAGTCAATTCCTCTGTGCCTTCTGTAGTGAATTGCTTTTGACCGAAAGGAGTGTTTGCATGTCACTTACAACTGAACTCGTTGACTGGACCCACGAACAGAAATGCCGCAAGGCGGTGGAGTCCCTGGAGAAAAACGGTTTTACCGCCGTCTATTGCGCCACCGGGCAGGAGGCCTTCGACTATATCATTGCCGAAGCGGCTGAGGCCGGGAATGTGGGTTTCGGGGGCTCCATGACCGTGGCGGATCTGCAGGTGATCGAGGGGCTACGGGAAATGGGGAAGGAGCTCCTCATCCACGGCGCGCCGGGGCTCTCCCCGGAGGAGCGGCTGGCCATCATGCGCCGTCAGCTCACCTGCGACCTCTTCCTTGCCGGAACCAACGCCCTTACCCTCTCCGGGTGGCTCGTGAACATCGACGGGGTCGGCAACCGGGCCGCTTCCATGTTTTTCGGTCCCAAGAAGGTGATCGTTGTGGCGGGCCGTAACAAGCTGGTGGACGGCGGTGTTCAGGAGGCCGTCGACCGGATAAAGGGGTGGGCATCTCCCCCCAACGCCCGGCGCCTCAACTACAAAACCCCCTGCGGCACCACAGGGTTCTGTTCCGACTGCAACTCCCCCGACCGCATCTGCCGCGTTACCACCGTCATCGACCGCAAGCCCCGCCTCACCGACCTGCGCGTGCTGGTGGTGAACGAGGACATGGGGCTCTAGATGGAGTTGCTCCGGGCGTTTCTCGACGTCCTTTTCCCGCCTCTCTGTCATTTGTGCAAGGAACCGGTGCCGGAGGCCGGGCCTCTCCATCTTTGCGAGTCATGCCTCGGGGCCATGACCCCCATCGACTCCCCCCTCTGCCCGGTCTGCGGAGTTCCCCACGGAACGGAGGGGGGAATCGATCACCTTTGCGGTTCCTGCCTCTTGGCCCGGCCCCCCTTTGACGGGGCGCGGGGGGCGCTCCTCTACGAAGGCCCCATTCGGGAGCTGATTCACCGCCACAAGTACGGTCGCAAGGTCCACCTGCGCCGCCCCCTGGCACTTCTGGCCATTGGCCAGCTCACCCCCTTTGTCAGTTCCGTTGCTCCAGACGTCATGGTTCCCGTACCCCTTCACCGCTCGCGCCTGCGGGAGCGGGGCTTCAATCAGGCGGTTCTCATGGGCGCTGTCCTGGCTCGGGAATGGCGCCTGCCGCTCTTGCGCGACACCCTGCGCCGCGTCCGCCCCACTGTCGCCCAGGTGACCCTTTCGGCTTCGGAGCGGCACAGCAACGTCCGGGGTGCTTTTGCCGTGGCCAGTCCCGAACGGATTGCCGGGAGGCGCGTACTTCTTCTGGATGACGTTTCCACCACCGGCAGCACTTTGGCTGAGTGCGCCCGGGTCCTGAAGGGGGCCGGTGCCGCCGCGGTATTCGCTGCTACCGTGGCATTGGCCCCGCGGGACCGCTGATTCAAGCCGTCTCCAGGAGGGGCGGCCGGAGTCCGTGGTTCTGGGCATGGAGCCACGCCATCTGCGGAAGCCACTTCCCCCTTGCCGCCAGCTGGTGCCTCTGCTATCTTCACACGATTGGACGACTAATTATTCCGGAGGGCTCCGATGGTTGAAGCAATGAAAAACATAGTGGTTTTTGTGCGCGATTTTGAAGTGGCGAAGCGGTTTTACAAGGAGCAGTTGAAGCTTCCCCTTGCCCAGGAAGGAATGACGATGATGGAGTTCTTTTCGGGCGGGACAACCCTTGGGGTGGCAATGGCCCTTACCGAGGAGGCCACAGCCCTGGCGGGTCGCCATACCGGCATTACCCTGCGGGTGAAGGATATCGAAAATTTTTGCCGGGAACTGACCGATGCCGGGGTGCGGTTCGAGCAGCCCCTGGAGCAGAGCCCCTGGGGGAAGATGGCGGTGGTTGCCGATCCTGACGGAAATCTCTTCGCCCTCGCGGACCGCTAGGGAACCCTGTGAAAATCATCACCCAGGACCTTATGGATCAGGTGACCGGAGAGGCCCGTGACAGTGTCCGCATGCGGAAAAATTACAACCTTCATCCCAATGATGCCTTCTGCTGTCACCGCCTCCTGAATGCCATTGAACCCGGCTCCTTCATTCAGCCCCATCGACACCTGGATCCGAACAAGGATGAGTCGATGGTGATTTTGCGGGGACGGCTGGGTGTTGTGGCCTTCGACGAGGGGGGCGCGGTGACCGGCACCCACCTTCTGCAGGCCGATGATGCCGTTGCCGTCGATATTCCCCATGGCGAGTTCCACACCGTATTGAGTCTGGAGCCCGGCACAGTATTCTTTGAGACCAAGGGGGGCCCCTACCTCCCCCTGACCTCAGAGGAGAAGGCCCCATGGGCTCCCGTCGAGGGGGATGGTAGCGTCAACGCATATCTTGCTTCCCTTGTCGCCCTGTTTCGCTGACCATGATCGTTTTCCGGAAAATCATTCCTCTTTTGCTCTTCATATTATTTGTGCCGGCAGCCGGTGCGGCGCCCCCGCCTCCCCGGCCTGACACCGGCATAGGCGCCCTGCTGGTTCGTGCCGCCCCCGGCGCGACAACCCCGCCGGTGCTTGTTCTCTACAGGGAACCGGGGATAGGCCGTATTGCCGAAAAGAACGTTGCGGCGTGCCCTAATCTGGCGTCTATCCTCAAGACGCCGGCGGATGAATTTCCCCTTGTGGTCACTGCCCTCAAGGATGGGTGGATGAGGGTCATCTATGACGATGCCGGCCGCGCTGCCTGGGTGGAGCCGTTTCGCCGCTGGCCTTACCTCCGATGGGATGAGTTTCTCAAGGGAAAACAGGCATTGCTCCTGAGGGGGCTGAAAAAAAGTCATTACGTCCCACGGAGCGGGCCGGATGAGTCAGCGCCTGAACTGGAGCCCCTCACACCCGAGCGCAGCTTGCGCATCCTCGAAGTGGCGGGGGACCGGATTCGGGTCCTTATCGATCTGACCGTCATCGGATGGTTGCGGTGGAGGGACGAGGATGGCCGCTTCCTCATCACCCTGGAGTGAAAGACAAAAAATTATTGACGTCCGGCAACCGCCTGTGTTATTCGAGTCCCTTATGAAGAAAAACATCGTTTCCATCGCAATTGCAGCACGAGCTATCATCGCCGCGGCGTCCGTCGCCGCATGGTGTCCCGCTGCCGTGTGAGGAATCGTCACACTTCGTGTATCGAAAAGGCCGTGGGCATCCCCCACGGCCTTTAATCATTTCAGGATTCAATAAACCGATAAAAAGAGGGGGAAAACGTGAGAAACGAACTGGTTACGCCCGGCGCGGGCGAATTGACCTACGAGATCCGAAATATCGTTAACGTAGCGGAAAAGCTCCAGAAGCGCGGGGTGAAAATCAACTGGGAGAACATCGGCGACCCGATCGTCAAGGGGGAGGACATTCCCCGCTGGATGAAGGAGATCGTGGCCAATGAGGTGATGGAGAACGATACCTGGGGGTACTGCCACACCCGTGGTGTCCTGGAAACCCGGGAATTCATCTGCGGGCTCACCAACGGCCGGGGCGGTGCCCGGATCACCCCCGACGACATCATCTTCTTCAATGGTCTGGGAGATGCCATCTCCACGGTGTACGGCAACCTGCGCCACGAAAGCCGCATCCTCATGCCTTCCCCCACCTACACCACCCACTCCATCGGCGAGGCGGCCCACGCCCAGGCGTCGCCGGTCTGCTACCGGCTCGACCCGGCCAATAACTGGTTCCCAGATCTGGAGGATATGGAAAATCACGTCCGGTACAACCCGCAGATTTCCGGCATCCTCCTCATCAATCCCGACAATCCCACCGGCATGGTGTTCCCGAAGGAGACCCTGGAAAAGATCGTGGCCATTGCCCGCAGGTACGAGCTCTTCATCATTGCCGACGAGGTCTACAACAACATCACCTACAACGGCCAGACCACCGTTCCCATTTCCGATGTCATCGGCGACGTGCCGGCCATCGCCATGAAGGGAATCTCCAAGGAAATTCCCTGGCCCGGCTCCCGCTGCGGCTGGATCGAGGTTTATAATGGCGGGAAGGATGACCGCTTCAGCAAGTACGTGAACTCCATCCTCTCGGCCAAGATGAACGAGGTCTGCTCCACCACTCTCCCCCAGAAGTGCATTCCGGCCATCATGAAGCACCCGGAGTACCAGACCTACCTCCAGGAGCGGATCAGACGCTACGAGAAGATGAGCAACATCACCTACGACTGCCTCAAGGAGGTGCCGGAACTCATGGTGAACCGGACCAACGGCGCCTTCTACATGTCGGTTGCTTTCCGGGACGGCCTTCTCACCGGCCGCCAGTCCCTCCCCATCGAGAACGCCGAGGTGCGGGAGCTGGTGGAAAAGCTGGTGAATGCTCCCGGGGTCTCTCCCGACAAGCGGTTCGTCTATTACATCCTTGCCAGTACTGGGATCTGCGTTGTGCCGCTGTCATCATTCAATACGCCGCTCCAGGGCTTCCGGGTGACGCTGCTGGAGAAGGACGAGGCCGAGTGCCTGCGAATCTACCGGACCCTGGCCGGGAAGATTGCGGAGTATCTTAAGTCCTGATTGGGGCGCAGTTAGGGCTGGGAACACAGAAAAGGGGGGTGCTGATTTTTCAGCATCCCCCTTCTTTATGGGAGCAGGAAGTGGTGGTGGTCTTTACAGCAGGGCGTTGACTATTTCTTTGCGCAACTCTCCCTGGTCGTTGTCTTTCAGTGTTTGGAGCAACATCTTTTCCAGCCCCTTGGATTCCTTATCGAAGCCCATTCTGGAGAGGGCCGCAATATCGGTGGCCATGGCCTTGATGTCAGGAACGGCGTTAGTGTCGCTGGAGGCCGCGGACGAGAGCGCTGAACCGTACTTTCCGGTTATGGCTGCAGCCTGCTTGATGCGTGCTTCAAGCTGTCTGCCGATTTCCAGTTGAAGGGTCGCCTTCGTCCCCTCAGATTCGGCTTCCAGCAGCAGGTGTTCCGCCCCCTCCGTCAGGGCGGAGCCGATCGGCAGCAGGGGAATTTCCGCCTTGCCGTTCGCATCGAGGGTGTGGGTGGTCTTGGCGGTGCCGGCTGCGATGGTCAGGGTGCCTCCGGCAAGGGGCTTCTTGACGAACTCTTCCTTCTCGTCAAGGAGCTTTTTCTCTTCGCTCAATACCTCTTTTTTGAACCGCGACTCGCTCTCGATGTTCAGGAAAGGGTTCAGGCCGGCAAAGCTCACATCCAGCAACGTATCGGTAAAGCTGTTGGGCAGGAGCCCCAGGAGGAGAAAATCCACCATATTGACCGTTACGGCCACCGGCAGGGTTGCAATCCCCACCGGGATTTCATACAGTTCCCGCAATCCCTGATAGGGCGTGAAAACGTCATAGGCGACCTGGTGCTCGAAACTCTTTACCGTAAAAGTCTTGGCCCCCTGAACTGATACCTGCAGGCGCGGGGAATTGACAACAGAGCTTCCCTCGCTCGTCATGATGTCAAGATTATAGCTCTTGAGCTCCCGCTCCACATTGGTCTCCACGGTCTTCTGGATCGGCAGCGAGTTGGCGCATCCCCCCAGGAACAAGGCCGTGGCCAGCAATACAAGACTACAGTTTTTCACAAGTATCCTCCAAAATAAGTGGTAATTGCCGTCTCGCGGCCAAACAGATCTTTCATGTATGCAAAAATCGTGCAGGATTATGGCCAGGGCCGCTTGTTTACAGTCCGACGGCGGATAATGTCTGCCGGGTTCCTGTTGAGGCCGCGCAATTATACGGCGGACTTCGCCAGTTTGAACTTGCTGACCATTTTCGACAGCTTTGTCACCTGCTGACCCAGCCCCTGGGCCACTTGGGACGACGTGAGGGCGCAGGCGGCGTTCTGTCGTGTCACGTCGTTGATGTGGGTGACGGAACAACTTATCTCTTCGATGGCGCTGGCCTGTTCCTGGCTGCTTTGGGATATTTCATCGGTAAGGGTGCTGATGGTGGATGCCCCGGTCACCGCAGTGGTCAGGTAGCCGTCGATTCTTCGGGAAAGGTCCTCCCCCTTGCGGGCCTGTTCCACTGATGTCCTGATGAGGGTGTCGGTCTGCTTGGCCGCGTCGGTGGAGCGCTTGGCCAGTTCGCGGATCTCTTCGGTCAGGGCCTGGAAGTCATTGCCGGCGCCCTCCACATGGGCTGCCGAGATGGCCGCGTTCACCCCCAGCAGCCCGGAATTTGAGGCGACGCTCTTCAGGTCGTGGATGAGTTCGAGATATTCGCTCACCAGTTCATCGGTGGTGCTGGTGGTGCCGGCGTTGGGGGTGAATGTGACACGGCGCCGGAAATCGTGGAGCAGGGACACCGACTCCTCGCATTTTTTCGAAAGGCTTCTCACCTCGGATGCGACCACGCTGAAGCCGTTGGCCGAGGAGCGGATCAGGGCGGCCTTGTTGGTGGCGTTGGCGGAGAGCTTGTCGGTCTCCTTGGCGATGGAGTCGATCTGCTGGACTATCCCGACGGTGTTGTCGGCGGAGGTGCGTATTTCACCCATGGCATGAAGCATCTGGTCCATGACCGTTTTCGCGGTGCCGATGGACTCTGCGGCCTGCTGGGCCACCTGCCGGGCATCGGCGGTGTTCCGGGCACTCTTCTGGGATGTGTCGGCGATGTGGTTGAGGACGCCGGACGCCTCGGTGAGCTGGGTTTCCTGTTCCCTGGTCCCGTCCGTTACGGTCTGGCTGCTGGCAGCAATCTGGCTGCCGACGGCCGAGACCAAGTCCACCGTCTCTGCCATCTGGGTGACGGCGGAGTGGAGGGACTCCGCCGTGGCGTTCATTGCCTTCTTGATGGTGGCGTGCTCTCCGTGATACCGCCCCCGCATCCTGGCGCTCAGGTCGTATTCTGCCAGGTTCTTCAGGACGCTGCTCGCTTCGTTAACGGGGTCGATTACCGCGTCGAGGGTGCCGTTCACCCCCTTGATGAGGTCCCGCCAGATCCCCTCGAAATCCCAGTCGTTCCCCCGGGTCTGGAGCCGCCCCTCGCCGATGTTGCCGATGAGGTGCCGGGTTTCGCTGTGGAGGCCGTAGAGGGTGGCCAGGAGGGTGTTGAGGTTGCGCTTGAGGTTGTTGTATTCCCCCGAGTAGTCGTCGATGACGAAGGGGGGAATCCGGCCGTGGGCGATCTCGTCGATGGCGCCGGCGGCCAGGCGAAGCGGAGTCACCAGGGTGTCCAGCATCCGGTTCACCGTGAGGATCAGGGCGGCGTCTTCACCGGCGTATCGGGCCGGGTCTCCCCGTTCGTCGAGCCTGCCGTCCACCATGGCTTCGGCAAGCCGCTGAATTTCTTTATGAAGCGTCATGCTGGTCTCTTCTACGTTTTGGGCGGCGACTTTTCTCTTCATGTCAGATTCCTTGTTGGAGAGATTGAAGATGCTCCCGGACGGAGGCAACGGCCGGTTCAATGGCGGCGGCCACCTCAGGCGACATGGCGCTGCGGGTCCGGTTGAAGCAGCAGCCCTCGATTCCCACCAGCGTCACCGTGGACGGGAGCCGTTCCGGGTAGAGAAGCCTCCCGATGTCGATGGTTTCCTTCAGACCGATGAAATGGGCCGATATGGCTCCCGGCCCGAGATCGGGGAGCTCATCCCAGCGGAGCCTGTGGATGGTCCCGGTCGGAGCGCCGAACTGGACTGCATCCACGACGATCATGGCCGAGTCTTCATCGGTCAGGTAGTCCAGGAGGGCGATTCCCCCCACGGCCGCATAGTGGAGGGTCACCCCCGGCGGGAGGGGGGATTCCGTGAGCTTCCGGTAGACTTCGAAACCGACGGCGTCGTCGGCCACCAGGTCGTTCCCCACGCAGACTACTACCACTTTGCCGGGCGTTACTGGGTTTTGAGGTTCAGACGGCACTGGTTTCCGCATGAAACGACCTCCGATTTTACCGGGCGGCAGATTAGCTCGTTCAGAATGCCGTCCAGGTAGGCGTGGAACAGGCGGCAGAGAGCCGCCCCCATGTCGAGCCCCCGCTTGGCGCAGACTTCCCGCATGATGCAGTGGTCGAAGAGGAGGGTGCGCTCCGTCCCTTCTCCCTCCAGCCTGAACTGATACCCCGCTTTCATGCGTCCATTGAGAAGCTCGACCACCTCGTCCAGGGTCGGATTCGTCAGGTGGACCGGGAGCTTGCGCGCCATCTCCCGCCCGGCGATCCTTCCCACCGACGCCGTGGCCCCTCCCATGATGTTGTCAACGGTGGCCGCAAAGATATCCAGGAGGAAGGCGACTTCGGTTGCGGCGCTCACATGGTCCTCAAGGGTGACCTGTCCCGTGGTTGCAGTGCTCATATGAACTTCTCCATCTTGGCGCAGAAGGCCAGGTCGCGATAGAAATTCTTCACGACGTGATAGTCGTCGTGGGTCAGGGCTCCGGAGGGGCAGAGGTAGGCGCAGGAGAGGCAGGCGATGCAGTCCTCCTGGTGCTCCGTCACGCAGAGCCGCTTTTCCTCGTCGAAGGCAAAGACCTTGGTGGGGCAGATGTCAACGCACATGCGGCAGCCGCGGCATGCTTCTTCATGAAGCTTTATCTCGACCATCAGCAGTTCCTCCTGATGACATGGGGCCTGTCGGCACGGTTCACGACGATTTCCAGGGGCATGGCCCCCAGGGCGTGGGTGGCGCAGGAGAGGCAGGGGTCGTAGCAGCGGATGCCGAATTCCACGGCGTTGAGGAGCGCCTGGTCGTCGGGGCGGTTGATGACGTGGGAGGTGGCGGCCTGGGCGATCATAGTGTTGATCAGGGCGTAGTTCTGCTGGGTCGCCACGATGAGGTTCGCCGCCCGGACGATGCCGTTCTCGTCGATCTCGTAGTCGTGGATCAGGGTTCCCCGGGGGGCCTCCACGTGCCCAACCCCTCTTCCGCCGGAGAATTTCACCGGCACCCGGGTCTCGCCGTGGATCTCCGGGGAGGCCATGATTTCCTTCGCCCGCTCGCTGCAGTAGAGAAGTTCGATGAGCCTGGCCCAGGGCTGGAGGGCATTGGCGTGGCAGGGGCGGCCCATGGTCCGGACGAATTCCTCCCGCTCCCGGTCCGCCAGGGGGGTGCCGTACCGGTCGGAGACGTTGAGCCGTGCCAGGGGGCCGACCCGGTAGTCGTGGCGGCTGTCCCCCTCCACAAAGGAGACCTGCTTCATGTAGGAGAACTCCACTGCCGATTCGGACATATGAGAGTCGTAATCCGCCGTGGGGAACTGGGCTTTCAGGGCGCCTCCCCGGTCCACGGCGCGGATCTCGCCGTTCACCAGGGCGATGGTGCCGTCGGCCTTGACTGTCCCGACGCTCCAGGCCGGTGCAACCCATTCCTTGAGCATGGCAGGGTGGGAGTCGAGCATTTTCATGAGGAGCTGCTTCACCACCGGGGCCAGTTCCAGCACAAGCCCATGGACCTCGGTGATCCAGGCGTTCAGCTGGCGCTCCCGGTCGGCGTCCAGCACAAAGGCGATTCCCCCGGCCACCGAGGTGACGGGGTGGGTCCCCCGCCCTCCCACCAGCTCGTTGATTTTCTGGCCGATGGAGCGGCACTGGAGGGCCTTTTTGGCGATGTCGGGGACCGCCTGCACCACCCCCACCACATTGCGGATGGCGGGGTCGGCGTCGAGCCCCAGGACCAGGTCGGGTCCCTGGAGCACGAAGAGCGACAGGCAGTGGGAGTGGATCAGGTGCCCCATGTACATGAGCTCCCGCAGGAGTTTCGCGGCGGTTGGCGGCTCCACGCCTGCGGCGTTGTCCAGGGCGTTGCTGGCGGCCAGGTGGTGGGCCGTGGGGCAGACCCCGCAGATGCGGGCCGTAACCAGCGGCATCCGGTCCGCGTCCATGCCGGTCAGGATCTTCTCGAAACCGCGCAGCTCGTTCACCACGAGCCCCGCGGACTTGAGCCCCCCGGCATCGTCCAGGTCGATGAATACCCGGGCGTGCCCCTCGATGCGGGTTACGGGGTCAATGGTTATGGTCTTGTTCATAGTCGTCTCGTTCCTCGTCGGTCCATTTCCGGATCAGGAAGGTGGGCTTCTCGCCGATCATGGGGGTCGCCATGGTGTAGGAGTAGTGGGTCTTGGCCGTCCGCTCGATCTCCCGGACTATGGCGTCACGGGGGATCTCCGTCAGGCGCGACATCCGCTCGGCGATCTCGGTCCGGATGTCCCGGTTTGGCTCGGTCAGCACCTGCATGGTGGCGCCGGCGCAGCCGCTGCACGGGATGCCGTTCAGGGGGCAGGGGGACATGCAGCGGTCGAGGGTCACGGATCCCATGCAGAGGTATCCCTGGCTCAGGAAGCAGCGGTCCGGGTCGGGAACCCCTTCCGAATTCTTCCGGATTCGGTCCACCTCTGTCTTTTCCATCTTTCTCCGGCAGCGGGCGCAGACCGATTCGCCGGTGGCGGTGCGGGGGGAGCGACCTTCCAGCAGGGCCAGGAGGGCATCGAAGACAAAGGCCGGATGCGGTGCGCAGCCGGGGAGGTAGAGGTCCACGTCGATGACGCTGTCCAGGGGAGAAACGGTCGGCTCCAGGGGCGATACCTCCCTTGTTGGCGGTGTATGGGTGCCGGTTGTCTTGTTGCCGGTGTAGACCGCGTCCATGATCTCTTCGCGGGAGTGGACGTTGCCGGCCCCGGCGATGCCTCCGTACACGGCACAGGAGCCCCAGGCGATGATCAGGTCACAGCTCTTGCGCATCTCGATGGCCGCGTGGCGGTCATGGTCGGTTCTGATGGCGCCGGAGACGAGCCCCACCTTCGCCTTCGGGTAGTCCTTAACGTCGGTCAGGACCGGGCAGCGCTGGATGGTGACGGAGTCCAGGACTGAAAGTATCTTCTCGTGCAGGTCGACGATGGCAATGTGGCAACCGGAGCAGTCGCTCAGCCATTCAAGGTTTATGGGTATGGTGCTCACTGATCTTCCTCCTTCTTCCTGTGGATCACCAGCCGTTTCAGGCAGGCGTTTTCCCCGGCGTGGAGGATCTCCAGGGTGGAATCGACTCCCATGACGTTCAGGAGCGCCCCGGAGAAAAAGCCGAACATCATGGTGCAGAGGGAGCCCTTCTGGTGGTGGCCGAAGCGGAAGAGGGACTGGCGGATCATGCAGTCCCGGAAGACGAGTTGGAGGTCCTCGTCGCCGCTGTCGGTGGGTTGGATGAGGGCCGGCCGGTCGTGAGCCTTGAACGGTTCGAAGTGCCAGAGGCAGTTGTTGTCGAGAAGGACTTTGTGGACCGCCTCCAGGGCCTCCTCCACGTCGTCGGTCTTTCGGATGTCGGCGGAAAGCAGCATGCCGAGCCGTTTGCCGGCCAGATAGGTGATGCTGTTGGCGGATTCGCCGATGGCCTCTTCGATGCCGCTGGCGATGGCGCCGAGAAAGGTCATGGTCTCCTGGAGTGAGGCGCGGGTGGTCATGAGATCGGACATGATTTGGTCCCTTTTACTGGGGGATTGGGTCACCTGCCGGCGGGGAGTTCTTGGGAGGGGTGACACCATTGTCACTCAAGGCAATGCAGGGATTTATCCGCTTGCCGGTTCATTTTCATAATGATTCAGAAATATTCCTCCGGCCGGGAGGATATCGCGCCTTTCAGGTCGCTTATTTCGTCGGAAGTAAACATCTTTTCCAGATCGAGAACGATTACCAGCCGGTCCCTTGCGTTGCCGATTCCCCGGATTGCTTCGGCATCGCATCCTGCCGTGCCTGCCGGAGCCGGCGACAAATCTTCCAGCGGCAATTTCATCACCTGGGTCAGGGCGTCCACTACGAATCCGACCGTTGCATGTTTCGAGGAGGTTACGACTATGACTTTTTCAGCTTCTTCGACGGTGCATTCGCCGGATATGTTGAAGCGTTTGCGGAAATCGATTATGGGGACGACTCTGCCGCGCAGGTTGATGATCCCTTCCACATGTGGGGGAGAAGCGGGGACTGTCGTGATGGGGAGCATTCTGATGATCTCCTGAACCTTCAGAATATCGAAACAATACTCCTCCTTCCCGATCCTGAATCCGACCAGGTGGAGAGGTTTTCCCGCGGTTGATCTATCCCTGTAAAAATTCGGCAATGATGTCACGGGTGTAACCCCCATGTTTCTTCGCTTTAACCGAGGCAAGCCAGAGCTGTTTTGCTTTTTTCAGAACATTGTTTATTGATTATTTGGCGGCCGTTGCTTCGGGCAAGCCGTTGTTGCGCTTTCCTCTATGTTCTAAAAAATGCTCATGTATACAAAAGGCTATCGGCAATGGATTGCTTAACTTTAGATTTTTTTTAAATAAATGCGAGTAACTAAAAAAAAATAGGAATTGTTGGGAAAAACTGCATTTTGTTGTTGGGGTAACGGGGCATCTTAACGATGTGAGGGGAGAAAACCAGGGGGCCGCAAGACGGCCCCCGGTGTTTAGTGCATTGCAGTGCCGGCGTCCACAAATTTCCCGGCGACCCACCCTTCGCTAACCTTCGTGCCTCGTTTCCAGCGGATCTTTGTCCAAGAACCTTCTGTGCCGAGGACTTCCACCTTCTTCCCACCCATGAGCACCGCTATCGGCTTGTTGTTGGTGGAGGGGGCCGGGCGCACGTTCACGTACTTATGCCGTGGATCTATTCTTCCGGGAGCCGGTGCGGTAGGAGGTACTTGCGCTTGTTCGACGCTCGTTGCCTGCGCTCCCGCCGATGTGCCGGGTACAACCGGTGTCGAGGCGGTTGTCGATGCCTGCAACTCACCATCAAAAACGGTTCCCGGCGCCTGGGGACCGGTCTTTTTCCCGACCGGTGCGGTATTGATGCTGGTGCAGGCCGTCGTGAGGGAGAGAATAAGTGCTGCCGTGGCTAAATGCTTTGTTTTCTGCTGATAATTCACCGTTCCATGCCTCCATTGGTATCGATAGCGACGGCAAAGGAGCCGTCGTCCGTAGTGTCAAGTCGTATTGCCTCTGGCGCTTCTCCGGTTCCGAGCAGGGTAAGAAGTTCCCGTGAGAGGAGCGGCATGAGGGTGCTCCTGAGAATGTGGTCGATGGTCCGGGCGCCGCTCTCCACTTCGGTGCAGCGGGCCGCGATCCGTTCCGTTACCGCCGGGCTCCACGTGAGCTCCGACCGGCTGTTCTCCCGGAGCCGCTCCGCCACCCGGCCGAGCTTGAGGGTGACGATCTCCCCCAAGTACTCGGGGGCCAGGGTCAGGTAGGGGACCACCGACATCCGGGCCAGGAGCGCCGGTTTGAAGTGCCGGGAGAGTTGGGGGCGGATGGCTTCTGTCAGTTCCTCGGCGGTGGGCGGTCGATCCCCGGCGCAGAGACCGGTTATGACATCGGACGCCAGATTGCTCGTGAGGAAGATGACCGTGTTGGCGAAGTCGATGACTCGCCCCTCGCCGTCAGCCAGCATCCCCTTGTCGAAGACCTGGTAGAAGAGGTTCATGACGTCGGGGTGAGCCTTCTCCACCTCGTCCAGGAGCACCACAGAATAGGGCTGGCGCCGCACCGCCTCCGTGAGGACCCCCCCCTCGCCGTACCCCACGTATCCCGGAGGCGAGCCGATGAGGCGGCTCGTGGTGTGGCGTTCCTGGAACTCGCTCATGTTGATGACGGTCAGGAACCGCTCCCCCCCGAAGAGGAGATCGGCCACGGCCAGGGCCGTCTCGGTCTTCCCCACCCCCGAGGGCCCCACCAGGAGAAATACCCCCAGGGGCTGGCGGGGGTCCTTGAGCCCCGCAGCAGAAGAGCGGAGCACCTCGGCCACCGTCGAGAGGGCCGGCTCCTGCCCCTTGATGCGGCGGCGGAGATCCTCCTCCAGGGTGAGGACTCCGGCAGCTCGGTCCTTCCGGAGGCTCCCCAGGGGGATGCCGGTCCAGTCGGCCACTACCCGGGCCACCACCTCCGGGTCCACCTCGATCCGGACGAGGGGCGCGTCACCCTGGAATTCCGCCAGCCGGGCCGTGGCCTCTTTCACCCGTCTTTTCAGCTCTTCCCGCGAAACGCCGCTCTCTGCCCCTTCTTCGGGCGGCGTCGCCAGATCCTTTCGCAAGGCCACCACTTCAGCGGCCAGCTCCCGCTCCCGGTGCCAACGCTCCGTGATGGCTGCCAACTCTTCCCGAAGCGCAGCCAGTTCGTCCGTCAGCTCAGTCAGGCGCTCGTCGTCCACGGCCCGACCATGGAGCCGGTCCCGGCAGATGGCCGCTTCCTCCCGTTCCAGGGCCTGGATGCGGCGCTCCTTCTCCTCCACGGCACCGGGCTTCCCCGTGAGCAGCAGCTTAACCCGGGCCGCTGCCGTATCCAGGAGGTCCACCGCCTTGTCCGGGAGCTGGCGCCCCGACAGGTAGCGGGAGGAAAGCCCCGCCGCCGTCCGGATCCCGTCGTCCCGGATGGTGACCCCGTGGGCCGCCTCGTACTTCTCCTTGAGCCCCCGCAGGATGAGGACGGCGGTCTCCACGTCCGGCTCGTCCAGCTTCACCGGCTGGAACCGCCGGGCCAGGGCGGCGTCCTTCTCGAAATATTTCTTGTACTCGCTCCAGGTGGTGGCGGCGATGGTCCGCAGTTCCCCCCGGGCCAGGGCCGGCTTCAGGAGGTTGGCGGCGTCGCCCCCGCCAGCCTGGGCGCCGGCGCCGATGATGGTGTGGGCCTCGTCGATGAAGAGGATGATGGGGCGGGGCGACCCCTTTACCTCCTCGATAACACTTTTGAGCCGGTTCTCGAACTCCCCCTTCACCCCGGCCCCCGCCTGGAGAAGCCCCAGATCGAGCCCCAGGAGCCGCACCTCCCGCAGGGCCTCGGGGACGTCCCCCTCCACGATGCGGAGCGCCAACCCCTCAGCCACGGCGGTCTTCCCGACCCCCGCCTCCCCGACGATGATGGGGTTGTTTTTCCTCCGCCGGGCCAGGATGTCGACCATCTGGCCGATCTCTCGATCACGGCCGAAAACCGGATCAATCTTCCCTTCCGTCGCCTGGCGGGTGAAGTCGGTGCAGAAGCGGTCGAGGGAGGCGCTTCCCCGCTGGGGCTCATCCCCGGCTGTCGGGCGAGCGCCGGCGGGGGCATGTTCCACCGAACCCGCCGTGGCCGTGCCGAAGCGGGCCAGGAGCGTCTCCCGCCCCATGGGGATGAGAAGGTCCACGTAGCGCCCCGCCGTAAGCTGGAGGGGGCGCCCCAGGAGCGCCAGCAGCAGCGCGCCGGAGCGGACCCGCTCCTCCCCCAGATCGAGAGACGCGATGAGCCACCCCGCCTGGAGCCACTCCAGGAGCACCGGCGAGAAGACCGGCTTCCCCGAGTTGCCTGCGGGAAGCTCGTCGAGGACGCGGGTTATCCCCGACTTAACGGTGGCGGCATCCACCTCGAAGGCCCGGAGAATGAGGGGAAGGTCCCCCGCCGGCTCGTCCAGAAGCCGTGCCAGGAGGTGCTCAACGGTCACCTCGTAGTGCCCGCGGGCCATGCAGAGCCCCGCCGCCCCCTCCAGGGCGCCGGAGCAGTGGGGGTTGAGTCGGGAGATGAGGGCTTTCAGGTCAACGGTAAGCATGGTGCGGTATGGTCTCCTTGCGGTTGATTTATACGTCTGGCTCAGCCGATGAGGACGTCCCCGGCCCCGGCCACCACCACTCCGCCGTGGGCGGTCTTGCTCCCGATGATGGCGGCTGGCCTGCCGTTGATGAGAACCATGGGAGCCCCCTGGACGATGGTGTCGGGGCCGCCGGCCTCGCACTGCGCCTTGTCCCCCACGCGGGCGGCGGGTTTCCCCTCGATTAGGACATCCGGTGAGCCTTCGATAATCGGCCCTCCCTTGTGGGGTTTTTTTCCTTCACGGGCGGGGCAGGTGTGCATGTCGCCCAGGCGGGCAGCGGGTTTTGCCATGGGAGTCCTCGGGTTATCGGAGAAGTGTGACCTTGAAGGCCTTGAGCTGGTTGAGCCGGGTTTCGAGATGTTTCTGGGTTTCCGACAGGTCGAGATCCTCGGTCAGCGGAATCCGCTGCGCGAACTGATAGGCCTTGACCCCCGGCGTCCCCTCCTCCATGACGAAACGGTGGAGGTTGTATTCGACGTAGGGAAGGTGGGGCGCGCCTAGGAACATCTCGATGACGATGTCGTTTTTGCGGTCCTCCGGAAAGTAAATCTCCGACCTTGCCACGAAGAGGGGCTTTCTCTCCTCCAGATAGGGGGGGACTATGTCGGAAAGCGACTCCACCGAAGGCCATTGGCGGACACCGATTAGGGTTGTCCAGTTCTCCAGGGTTTCACCTGGCGTGAGATATTCGTTGGTGAGATTTCCTTCTTCGGAAACGTCAGTCCACGCCAAGTGGTATTTCGTTCCTTCAAACGTGAGCGGAAGTGTCGCTGGACCGGCGGCGACGGCTACCTTCGTTAAGAGGAAAACAAGCATGACGGCGGTGAGTGCGATGCGAGTGAATGACGTGTTCATGGGTTGCGGCTCCGATCTGTTATAGCTTACTTGTCTTGGTTTTTCTGATACTCCTCGCGCCGCTTGGCATCTTTCTCAAACATCTCGTCGAGTAACTTTTTGTTTTCTTCCTCTTCCTCGGCTGTAAGAACTTTCGGCCTCAGAGGCCCTGGATCCTTCACGCCTCGGGCAGCAAGGAACTCCTGGCATTTGCGTTGCCATTCGTAGGCTTTAGGGAAGGCCTTGGGGTCGATTTTGTATTGATAGATATGAATCTCGGGGCCGTACCCGGTTCCGTCTTTAATCCGGAAATCAGCCCCTTTTTCCAGCAGATAATATGCATGCTCAAAATCCTTCAGTATCGTCAGATTCATCAACAGTGTCGCTCCACCGGCATCGGTTATGTTGATATCTGCCTTCCGGTCAAGCAGCATCTTCATTCCAATGTAATTAGCTGGATCCGTATAGATCATCCTGATCAAAATCGGCTCACCATCAATGTTTTTTGCATTTGGATCGCCACCATGATCGAGGAGGGTGGCCAAGTATTCGTTGTCGGGTGCTCCGGCAACAAAAGTCACCGCACTTTCCCCTTGGACGCCTGGAGGTGCGTCTGGAGCATCGATACGTTTGTTGGGATCAGCTCCGTTTTTGAGAAGCGTCTGAAGAGCGTCCATCTTCCTGTTTCCCAAGGCGAAGATCAAGGGGGTGATTCCTTGTTTTCCGTAAGCGTTGGGATCAACTCTGGACTTGATGAGCGATTCGATTTTGTCTTCATCGTTGGCAACTATGGCACGACCCAACTCCAGCATCTCCCCATCAAAGTATTTTTCCGGTTGCAGCTTCATCTTTCCTCCCCCCTTGGCATTGCATGCCGCGCAAAACAAAATCGTACAAATTATGCCGAGCTTTATGAGTAGCCTCATTGATCACCCCCCCACCGCGTGTTGCAGAGTTTTCTGGTCCCGCGTCTTGACGGCTTCTATGCCGCTGATGGCTGCATTGATGGAATGTTTCGCTCCAGCCCATCTGGGAACAGTGTTGCCATTGATGTCAAAATTGCCGGGTAACGGAATTTCTTTTCCTACATGGGTTGGTAGCGGATTTGCCAAGATACTGGCGCCAAGAGCTGGGTTCACGCCAAGCAGGGCAGCGCCGATTTTCTTGGAGTTGTCTTGGGCGCCATTGAGTATTTCACCCTGAACGATGTAGTCGAGCACATGTTTGCCGTCGGCTCGGGTTTTGCCATACAGAGCAACGGTTTTTTCATGGACTCCTGCGGGGTTGAAGGTGATGGCGGGCATTCCGGTTACGATGCCAACTGCCTCGGCTTCACCACCTCCCAGGGAGTGGCCAGTCGCTTTCACATTACCGCCGGTGGCGGCATTAACAGTTTCAGCTAGTTTTATGGCACGTTTATAATATTCTGTATTCCATCCCCGCGACTGAGAAACGTCTGCCAGTAAATCCTGATAATTGCCGGGATCGGTCCCCTTGAAAGCAATGACCGGTTTGGCGTTGGGACCCAGGACGTCAGGGTCTGGAAAGTAGACCTCGGCGCGGAATTGCGAATCTTTCGGTGCCACCATGTCAAGGGTAGCGTTGACGGTGGACAGCTGCTTCAGGTTTTCGCTCCCCCGGCCCCACCCGATCGGCGGCCCCTCCATCTTGATGTCCTTGTCGTAGTAGTGATAGGCGTCCCGCGACAGCACGGCCATCTCCGCCCCGTCGATGTTTTGCTCGAAATCGGCCGCAGCTTTGAGAACCTTGTTTTTCTGCGGTCCATTCATGTAGTGGGCCTTGCGGCGGGCATCGGCAATAAGTTTGAACCGCCCCGCGCGCCGCTCCTTCTTCCCCTGCTCGGCGGGAGAGAGTTTCCTCACTGGCCGCGCCGGTTTTGCAGCCAGGGCCTTGGCCCCCGCCGCTTTGGCCGCCGGCGCCGCCTTCATGGCCGGGGCCGTGGCGGTGGCTCCCGCCGTGCCACCCATGTTCATCTTGATCGGCTTGCCGTCCAGGTGCAGGGAGCCGGTGCCGGTGGCGAACACTTCCTTGCCGTGGATGACGATCTTGCCGCTCTTGTCCAGGACGATGCTGGAGGCGCCGCAGATCAGCTTCAGCTGTTCTCCCGCGCTGATGGTGGCGGTCTTCCCGGCGTGGTTCACGATGACATTGCCCACGGTCTTCGTCTCGTTGTTTTTCACCTCGATGGTCAGATCCTTCTGGCCGTGGAGGTAGACCTCCTCGGCGCCCCCGGCGTCCTCGAAGCGCAGTTCGTTGAACCCCTTCCCCTTGTGGCTCTTGGTCCGGAAGCCGCTGCGGGTCTTGTTTTCCTTCGCGTTGTAGATGGGGATGTTCTCGGCGTTGTAGACGCAGCCGACGATGATGGGGCGGTCCAGGTCGCCGTCGATGAAATCCACCAGCACCTCGTCGCCGATGCGGGGGATGAAGAGCGCCCCCCAGCCGCCGCCGGCCCAGCTCTGGGCGACCCGGATGGAGCAGGAGCTGTTGGCGTCCCGC
Organism: Geobacter benzoatilyticus; assembly: GCF_017338855.1. Lineage (NCBI taxonomy): Bacteria > Pseudomonadati > Thermodesulfobacteriota > Desulfuromonadia > Geobacterales > Geobacteraceae > Geobacter > Geobacter benzoatilyticus. Next base: position 936,654 of record NZ_CP071382.1, on the reverse strand, counting down.
TGCCCTTCCCGATCCCAGTGGAACTGGACTTTCACCCGGCCGAACTCGTCGGTTTCGATCTCTTCCCCCTTGGTGCCGACAACGATGGCGCTTTGGGTGCCGGGGGCCGGCGGCTTGGGGATGCTCTTCGGGCGGATGGCCAGTTTCGCGTCGATGGCGGTGAAGCCGTTCACGTAGACGAAGCCCCCGCCGTCTCCGCCAAACTCTCCGGCGGCCTGGGGCTGGGAGCCCGTGTGCTCGAGGGTGACGATGAGGTACTCCTTGTTGAGGCTCTGCTTGTCGAAGCGGGTCAGGTTAAAGGTGGCCCCGGCCACGAGCCGCGCGCAGCTGCTCATGGCGACGGCCTTGTCGTTTAGGGCGGTAAGCTCTTCGTGGCGGATCTGGGCGAGCCGGGCTCCCCTTTTGTGGTCGTTGTAGGCCCCGGGGTAGGCGTAGACCTGCCGCTTCACCTCCTGCCCCTCTTTTTTAGTTGTCTCCAGGTTCACCGGCGGGTTGGTGTAGTCGAAGTCCGTGTGGGCGACCGAGTCGGTCTGGCTCCGCTGGGAGAAGGTGAGGCTTGTGATCGCTTCTTCTGCGGCGTTGAGGCCGCCGGAGGGGTTGAAGGGGATCTCCCGCTGTCCCTTGAGGTAGAGATAGTTGCCGGGGTCGTTGCCGAAGACCACCACATGCTTCTCCGGGGTGTGCTCGAAGAAGTAGAAGATCCCCTCGCGGGCCAGGAGTCGGGAGATAAAGTGGAGGTCCGTTTCGTTGAACTGGGTGCAGTATTCCAGCTTAACCTCATCTCCCCTGGTGCGGAAGTCGAAGCGGCCGGCATCGATCATGGCTTCCGCGAGGATGGTGGTGACAATCTCCTTCACACTCTTGTTCTGAAAGATGCGGCAGTCCTTTTCGAGGGAGAGAAACCATAGATCGGGGACGAGCCGGATGGTGTACTGGTTGAGATCGTTGCCGATCGTTCCCATGAAGGTGAACCTGCTGATCACGCCATGGAAGTAGCGGTTGGTGTCCACCTGGGCGGGGACGCCGGTCGGTGAATACTCGGCAACCGGCTCGTTGACGATGGTCAGCAGCCCCTCGCGCCCCAGTACCATGTCGCCGGTGACGGTCGTGTCGCAGACCACCGAGAGATTCACCTCGAAGGGGGATGAAATCCCCTCCCTGGCCGAAAAGCTCAGGACCGAAAACGCGTCATTGACGTCAGGCACATCGAAGAAGTACCGGGTGCTTGAACCGTCGGACATGGGAAAAGCCTCCTCACAAAATTGAAATTTAAAGGTGTTGCTCGTGATGAAATAGGTTTACCGGCCGTGCTCGCGCCAGTTTCTCATGTCGATGGGCTCGTCGGGTTTTCTCATGAGTTGGGGGCACTGCTCGGTCAGGATGTTGAGTAATTGAATAAATTGATCGTGGTTCTGACCCTCAACAATATTGCTTCTCAACTCACCGGTCATCCGCTTGTCATTCATCATGTCCTCAAGAAGTGTCTTTCTGGTTTCAAGAAACAGTTTGGCTTGGGGATCATCGCAGCGGAGTTGCTTTTTCTCATGGCGGTTTAAAGCAATAAATAGTGCAGTCATATTGATGGCTTCTGTGTCTCCAAACCATCGGTCTGTTCCATTGTAGAAAAAGTCGAGCCCTTCTGGCTCCTGAACACGGGTGCGTTCCCGGAACTCGATGAGAAGTTGCTGCAGCTCCTCGAGCCTTGCTATTTCGGAATCGCTTCGGATAAACGGATTAAAGTAAAAGCTGTCGCCTGCCGCGCGGGAGTAGATCGCGGGTCTCAGGGTCACATAGGTCCAGATGGTTCCGTAGAAGATATTGAACCGGGCCTTTCTGAAGTAGGAATCGCGAAAGGAATGGCGTGTCATTGCCCGCGCGTGTTCATGGATCTCATCGGTCCAGCGGATCAGTTCCTTGAGGTTCCCGATGGGCTTTCTCGCGTCATCTTCCCTGCGAAAGACCGGCTCCACGAGCTCATGGAATTCCGTGTAGCGTATGAGATACCAGAGCATCTCCCGCTCGGCGTCGTTTTCCGGCAATGCCTTCATGCCGGCGTGATAAAAAGCGTCCCGCACCAGATAAAAGGGTTTGGTCAGGGGATTTCCGTGTCCGAAAGCCTTGGACAGCGGGGAGATGTAAATTTTGTACATCACAACCGCCCCCGACATGCAGAGCTTGGCGACCGGATGGGGGCGGCCGATGGTCTGTTGTGACGCCACAAGGCCGTAGATGATGAGATTGAAGAGGAAAAAGTAGAAGAACAGGACGCGTGCAGGGCGGCGCCATCCTAATCTCCTGATTTCGGAAAGAATGCTCTTGGGCGGTTGTTCCGTCATGTTCACCTTCTCTTTCCATGGTTTCCGCTATTTTTACCGAAAAACTGCCGGGTGAGCGGAGCGGGCAGAGTGTAAGGACTGGTATCCATGGTGAGTATCCAACGGGCAAGCATGTGAAGCTCCATGCTGGGCACCTGGATTTGACCATTTGAGGGTTTGTTGGTGGCGGGAAATTGGGGAAGACCACCGTCCTTCTTTTTCGAAAAGAATGTTCTATCAATCCAACCGTTCACCTCGTTGCCGACCTGATACGCTCCATATGCAACACCACATGCCCCGACAACTATGGCGATTTCGGGGGCCAGCGCGGCGGCGCCGACGGATACCAGCACCCTTTGGGCAAGAAACCTGGTGAGTTGGGCGGTTACAAGCCTTTCCCCCACCTTGCCTGCGGCAATCTGGGCGACAGTCCCCCCGGTATTACTGACAAAGGCTTGAAGAACTCCTTCTCTGTTGACGCCTATGTCGAAACCCATGCCGAAAACCATGTTCGTTCTTGCTCCGAGCCAGAAGATGAGGCGGTCCCCCTTTTTAGGGGCCATTTGCTTCATCATTGTGAGATAGGTGGTAATCGTACCCCCGACCATGTTCTGGACCGACTGGAGCCATTCCGCCTGCTTCTTTGCATTCTCGTATTGTTCATCGTATGCGTGATTCATGGTTGGAAACCTGCTTGATCCGTCGATCCCAGTTCATAAGCCGCCAATATTTCCCTCACACCCCGCCGGGAAAGCTCACCGACACCTTCCCCATATCCTCGCCTGACGTCATCCATACATCCCACCCGAGCCGGATGCCGCTGCCGAGCATGGCCTGCGGGGCCTCGCCGGGGGCTAGGATCAGTTCGATTTCGTAGGCGAGGGGGTCGCTGATGTATAGGTCGACAAGGAGGTCGAGGCGCTTGCGCTCCGGGGTGCCGGGGAGGAGCGCGGCGAAGCGGTCGCGGTCGAGGGGGCCCACCTCGATGCGGAACATGCCGGAGCGGTCCGGGATCTCGGAGCCGAGAAATGTGTCCATGCCGAGGGTGCCCACCGTGCCGAGGCAGGCTTGTTCCTCCGGAGGCAAGGCCATAGTGCGGGAGACGGCGGAAATTACCTCCACCGGGGCGCAGAGCGCATCGGCCAGAAGGGTCCGCAGCCCCAGGGCCGACCGGGGATGCTGGGCGAAGAGCCCCGTGTAGCGCAGCAGCGAGCGGGGTTCGGGTAGTCCCGCCCGGAGCGTCCCGTCGCCGTGTCCACCCAGGGAGTGAAGCCTTTCCTCGACCGCTCCGTTCCGGCGCTCGTCCAGTTGGAAAAAGATGCGGTACTTCCGGGCCGCTTCCGCAAAAAGGGCGTAGAGGTGCCGGTTCACGATGTCGAGAAAATCCCGGCTGGCGCTGCTGTCGGCCGCCTCCTCGTCGAGGAGTTCTTCGGTGTAGAAGGAGGGGAGGGGGGTCGCCTGGCCGTAGAGCCCCAGAAACGTGGCGGTGACCCGGTAGCCGTCGCCGCGCCGCTCTACTTCGGCCACGTCCGAGGCAGGAAAGCCGAAGGATAGCTTGGGGAGCACCTCCACGGGCGTCCGGTTTCCTCCCCGCTCGGCGAGGAGTTCCAGAATCCGCATCACCTGGAGGAAGGAGAACTCGTGCCCCCGGGCGAGGATATCCCGTTCTAGAGGAGTGGCTGGTATCCGGCTCTCGGTGGCCACTGGTACTCCTCTCCCCGCACGGTTTCGCGGATGGTAAGGCGCGTGAAGGTGTTGAGGGTGGCGCTTCCCGCCAGGAACTCGTCCAGGACCGACCCGAAGAGAAAGAGGTCGCCGGGTCCGGCGAAGTGGTCGCCCCGGGCGTCGATCCGGATTTCAAGCCCCCGCATGGGGGCGCCGCGCACGATGCGGTCCGCGGGGCGGGTCGCGACCCGTTCAATCCCCTCGATACGGCGCCGGTTTGCCGCAAGGAGGGTCCGGTCGCCGCCGGGGAAGAGGTAGAGCCCGAGGCATTCCCGCAGGTTGTCGGCGTGGGCCAGAGAGAGGCGGCTCAGGGGGATTGCCGAGAGGAGCCTCCAGAGGAGGTTCGGCCCCAGGGGCGGGGGAACCGACGGGGTGATGGGGGTGATGTTGCGAAACGCGGCAAAGGCGGGCACATCCATGGTGGGGTGGCTGACGTCGCCGACCCGGAGGCTTTCCGGGAGCCTGCCGTTGGTGCAGGTGAGGGCAACAGACAGGGTCGTCCCCAGGGCCGGGACGCTTCCCGGCGGGTAGGCGAGGGAGAGCCGGACGTCGCAGCCGTCCCTGAAGGGGGATGCCGCGATGGTGGTATGGTAGATGGGGCGGTCGGGGGCCGGCGTCCGGAACTGCTCGAAGGGGAAGAGGGGGTACTCCCGGGAGGTGCCGCGGTCGAAGGCGGTGACTCGTTCCACGGAAAAAACCTCGGCGTGTCCCGGCGTTATAGTTGCCGGCCGCAGGAGGTGGTGCTCTTTCCGGTGGTCCAGGAGGATCGGGTCCGCATCGTGGGGAAAGAGGTTGATGGCCGGGGTCGCGAAGAGGGCAAAGCTCTCCCGGTTCACCCTGGGGGGCTGGGCCGGGGCGCTCCGCAACTCGAAGGTGACACTGAAGCGGGTGCCGGCGCCCCGCCCGGTCCACTGCTCCCAGCCGGTCAGATCCAGGAAGAAGAACCGGCGCGGGGCTGCCAGGTATTCTTGAAGAAACCGGTAGCCGGGGAAAGCATGGGACGGATAGGGGATGAGGGGCTCGTCCCCGGCGAATCCCGCCGGTTTGAGGAAGGAGGGAGGCAGGACGGCGCTCTTCCCCCCCTCGGCGGGGGTGATGATGATTCGGGAGAGGAAGCGGGAGAGGAGGAGATGGAGTTCCGCCGCGTCGGACTGTTCGGCGGCCGGGAAGAGGCGGAGGGATTTCGGCTGCCACTGGTCGAGGGTGGTGCCGGCAAGCTCGAACCTTAGGGTAACGGCGGGGGCCTTGCCCGCCGGCTGGCTGAAAGAGGCGTCGGTCAGGGCGAGGGGGTGCATCTCCACGGGGCTTGTGGTCCGGAAGTGGCAGCGGGTTCCCTCCACCGGGACCGAGGCGAGCACCGTCCCGGCCGGGACAATCTGGCTCTGCGCGAGGGAAGGCTTCGGCTCGAAGGCGACGATGGTGGTGGCGGGAATGGGGCGCAGGTAGTGGGGAGCCACCAGCCGGACCATGTCGTGGACCAGCTCGGGGAAGTCGTCATCCAGTTTCTGGCGCAGGAGCGCCGTCTGGAAGGCGACTCCCTCCAGGAGCCGTTCCACGTCCGGGTCGGCCGAGGTGCCCCCCAGCATCGGCGCCAGGGCCGGGTGCTTCCCGGCGAACTCGCTCCCCAGTTCCTTGAGGCGGGCCAGCTCTTCCTGATAATGACGGGTAATCATTGCAAAAGCCTCTATCGTTTCACGGAAATCTTGCCGTCGGTGTCAACGACCGTCTCGAAGCGGACCCTTTCCCCATCCGCTCCGGAGATGTGGGCGGTAATCTGGAAGCGCAGCGCCAGTGCGTCGTCCTCCTGGGGGATGAAGGCGACCCGCACCCCCTGGAGGCGGGGCTCGTAGGTCTGGATGGCGGTGCGGATGCTCCGCTCGATCTCCCGCACCGAGTCGGGGTAGGTCTGGAGGAAGTCGAGAAAATCGGGGACGCCGTAATCGGGGGCGATGGGGGCGCTCCCCTGGCGGGTGTTGAGGATCTGGCGCAGGTGGTTCAGCACCGAATCAACCAGGCGGCCGTAATCGGTCCGGCCGCGTCGCGCCGGGTCCCGCTCGAAGGAGCGAATCCGTTCCAGAAGGCGTTCCTCACGCACAGTCTACCCCTTTGCCACCACCATCAGCTCCACCTCCAGGTCGGCGGGGGCGCTGGTCCAGTAGAGGGCCAGGGTGTGCTCCCGCTCCACCAGGGGCCACTGGTCGCCCGTGGCGTCCAGGGCTAAGTAGTGGGTGTCGGAGCGGCGCGGCAGCTCCTGGGGCGGAATCGGCAGGTGGGCAAGCTCAATGCCGGGAAGGGCACGGGCCGCCAGGACGGGGAGGTGCTCCCGTGCGCTGAGTTTTGCGGCGGTGCCAAGGGACGGGAGGAAGGATGCCGGCTCCTCTTTCGTCCGCAGGGCCAGGTAGTAGCGGTTGCCGCCGTCGAAGACCGTCGGTTTCAGGTCTGCGCTGTAGAAGGTGCCGTCATGGATAAGCCGGATCACGTAGTCGGGGCCGGCGGTGATCTCGTCCAGAAGCTGGGCGATCAGGTCCCGGGCCGCGGCGAAGCACTCTCCCAATGCCCGGTGGTCGTAAGGGGGAAGGAGCCTGATACCGTCTTCCAGTTCCCCAAGGGCGGAGACCCGCTCCGAGAAGGAGGCCAGCTCGCCGATGAGCTGGCGCAGGGCGCCATAGGCGTCCCAGGGGTGGACCCGCCGGGCCTCGGTCAGGTGGAAGAGGAGCGGCACGTGGCGGTTCAGGGAGCGGAGCGCCAGGAGGTAGACCAGATCCCGGGAGCCGAACTCGGCGTTCTGGATACCGCGCTGCTTCTTGTGCTCTTCCAGTTGCCGCCCCCGGGCCGCCACCTGATCCCGGATCTCCCGCACGATGCGGAAGAGGGGCTCGCTGGCTTCCAGGGCGAGGGAGGGAGGGATGAAGCGGCGGGAGAGGCGCACCTCGGCGCCGAAGCGCTCCAGCCGGGCCACGGGAATCAGGTGCCAGTCCCCCAGCTGCTCCCGCTCGCTGTCCCAGAAAATCTTCAGGACGTGGCGCAGTCGTTTCACCTGTCCCGGAGGGCCTCCGGCGTGGAGATCCCTGGCTTCCTCCGGGTCCATGGGGGAGGCGAAGCGGGTTGAGACCGCCGAAAGCCCCTCCAACTGCTCCACCGTGGTGACGTTTTCTCCCGCCTCCTGCCATTTGCGGATACCCACGGAGACCATGAGGGGCTTATCCCCCTCAAGCCATGCTCCGTCGAAGGAGCGGGGCTCGCAGAGGGCGTTTTCGCCCAAAACCGCCCAAGTGCCGTCGGGGAAAAGGAACTCCCCCGAAAGGATGCTGAAGATCCCCGTGCCGAGGGCGCTCTCTTCGATTTCAAGTTCTCCAGCACCCCAGAAATGGGGGTGGAGGTGGTTGAAAAGGGGGGCGAGGCGTCCCTGGATCGACAGGTCCAGGAGTTGAAAGTGCTGGGGCTGGAGAAAGAGTCCCTGGTGCCAGTGAAGGGGTGGATGGGCGGTCATGGCTTTTCGGTCTCCTCGGTCATGTCCTGGATCTCCTGGGGACCCAGGAGGAGTTTCATGTCAAGCCGTCCCGGCTTCACGAGCTTGGTCCGGCGAATGAAGCCCTTTGATTCCTCCACGGCGGGGATGGATATGAGTCGCGCCGAGCGCTCCCTGTCCAGCCGGTAGTAACCGGCCACGAACCCCACATATCGGGCACCCTCGGCCCGGTCCAGGGTCTCGGTCAGCTCCTGTCCCGGCTGGATCACGAGCCGCTTTGCGGTAGCCACCCCAGGGTCGAACCGGCCGCACTCCAGAAGCTTTGCCAGGCCATCGGGTTCCGAGCGGAACTGATTGAAGCCGTTGGGGTCGCGGAGCTGATAGAGGCAGGCGACGAGGGCGTGGGGGGTTTTCTGGAACAGGTTCAGCTGCGGAGCTCCCTTAAGGGTGACGGTGATCGCCTCCTTCTCGTAACCCCACTCCAGCGGAGGTTTCACGTCCGGGGTCGAGGAGCAGGAGCATAGTGATGCAACGGCAGAGATATAGAGCAATAAAGCGGCTGGACGCTTCATCGTGTTCTCCCTTGGATTCTGTGGTCGGCAAAGTAATCGGGCGAGCGGGTGGGTCAAGAAGACGGGATTTTCTTAGACCGGCCAAATATAAAGTAAAACTTATTATCATTTTTTGTGATTGTGTGTCAATCCGGTTGCCGAGGAAATGAGTGTAAGGCTGCTCCGGCAACTTCCTTAAAACAAGCGTTGATGCCAACCGGGCAAGGTAATGGTGTTTGTCGAAAATGCCTATGATGATATATTTCGCTTCATCGACGAGGGGCTCCTGTGGCCGAAGCGCAACGTCAAATTTCACCGCATGATTCTGTTCATCAAGAGGTAACCATGGCGATCATCTCCGCAAGCCGCAGGACTGACATTCCGGCCTTTTTCGCCGACTGGTTCATGAACCGGATCAGAGAGGGATATTTCCATCGCGTGAATCCCTTCAACGCAAAGCAGGTGAAAGCGGTGAGTCTGGCGCCGGACGACGTGGACGCCATCGTGTTCTGGACCAAGAACCCGCAACCGCTTCTGCCCCATCTCGACGAACTCGACAAGCGGGGCTACCGCTACTACTTCCAGTTTACCCTGAACCCCTATGGCGAGATCTTCGAGCCCCATGTGCCGCCGCTGGCCGAGCGTATTGCCGTATTCAGGGAACTGAGCCGGAGAATAGGCCCCCGCAGGGTGATCTGGCGCTACGACCCGATCATCGTGAGCGATGCCACTCCCCTCGAATACCATCGGGAAATGATCGCCGGCACTGCTGCGGCATTGCAGGGGCATGCCACGCGGATGGTCTTCAGCTTCCTTGATTTCTACGGCAAGGTTGCAGGGAGGATAAAGGAGCTGGAAAAGACGAAAGGCATCCGGGTCATCGACATCACCGACGAGAGCCGCCGGGAGGAGATGCTCCGGCTTGCCGCCGGGATAAAGCAGATTGGCGACCATTACGGCCTGGAAGTCCTCTCATGCGCCGAGCAGTTCGACTTGGCCCAACTCGGCATCCAGCACGGCAGCTGCATCGACGGCAGGCTCATCAGCTCTCTTTTCGGCATCCGGAAAGACTTCCCGAAGGACAAGAACCAGCGGGGCGAATGCCTCTGCGTCGAATCCATCGACATGGGGATGTACAACACCTGCTCGTTCCAGTGCACCTACTGCTATGCCAACCTGAGTCCGAAAAACATCGCCGCCAACCTCGCGAAATGCTCAACGGCTTCGCCTTCGATGATTGCCTCACCGTACGGGCCAACTGCCGGGTCGGAGTGCAAGAAATCGAAGCTGGAAGGGTGCCAGCTGGAGTTGACCCTGTAGTTTCTTCGTAAGCAATGATAGCCATTAATGATGGCGCAACTTTGTAAAAACTCAAATGTGTAGATATGTCGGTGGTGTCGCGGGTGCGATTGTCAGCATCTCGAATGACCAATATGGGCGGCAATGGGGAGGGGAGGGAGATGTTGCGGGGCTGATTCTAAACTTTCATTTCGTCCCTTTTGTAGTATTTTAATTCACTTTCATAGGGGTTACACAACCACTTGAAACGGAAACAGGCACTTGCAAGTCTATTGCAAGTGCCTGTTTTTATTGGTGGAGACGAAGGGGATCGAACCCTCGACCTATGCGTTGCGAACGCATCGCTCTCCCAGCTGAGCTACGTCCCCGTTGTTCATTGTGTGGAGTCCGGTTAACCGGACAGCCCAACTTTTATACCGTAAACCGGTTCCCTTGAAAAGAACAAAATTAGGGGGATACCGGTATGGTGACGGTGAATTCGGCACCTCCGGCTTTACGGTTCGTGACTTCAATTTTGCCGCCGTGCGTGGTTATGATTTTATGGGCTATGGAAAGGCCGAGGCCGGTCCCTTTCTCTTTTGTGGTGAAGAACGGGCTGAAGAGGGTGTGAATGTGTTCCTTCAGGATGCCCGCTCCCGTGTCGGCGACCCGGACCGATACGGCCCGGCTGCCGTTGATTTTGGCTGGGCCGGATTCGATTTCAAGCATCCCCCCCAGTTCCATGACGTCATTGGCGTTGCTGAACAGGTTGATGAATACGTGGCGGAGTTGCTGGTAGTCACCCAGCACCGATGGCAGGCGTGCTGCCAGGAGCTTGTTTACTTTAATGCTCTTCTCTTCGAGTGGAATCGTCACAACGGCCAGTGCGTCGTCGATGATCTGGTTAATGCTGCACTTGGCGTAGCATATGGTGGTCTTTTTCGAGAAGTAGAGGATGTCGGTCAGCATCGTTTCCAGGTGATGGACTTCGCGGGTGATGAGATCGGCGTACTGCCATTCCTCCGACTCGGCCGGCAGTTTTTTCTTCAGCCGTCCCGCAAAGCCTCCCACCGAGACAAGAGGATTTTTGAGCTCATGGGCCACCCCAGCCGCCATTTTGCCGATGGCGGCGAGTTTTTCCCCCTGCAGAAGACGGGCTTGTATGTCATGGAGGTTGCGGTTGGTTTCTTCGAGCCGGTTGTAGAGGATGGAGTTTTCAGCGGCCATTCCCGCTTGATTGGTGAATAGCTGGAGCAGGTTCAATTCGCTTGGGGTGAGGGGCCGCCCGCTTACGCTGTGGTCTACTATTATGGCGCCGATAACCTGTTCATGGGCTATGAGGGGGGCGACGGCGAAGGGTGTGCTGCCAAAGCGCCGGTTGAAGGGGCGGTCAATGGGGTGATTCCGCTTGGGGTTGTCCACGTAGACAAGTTCCCTGTCAAGTACCGCCCTGGAGATATGGTTGCGGGAGCTGTCAAGGGGGAGTCTCGTCTCCTTGACAAGTTGGCAAAATTCGGTTTGCTGTAGAGAAGCGATGTCGTCGTCTGCAATGTTCAAGATGTCCGGCGTGGGTGCGGCGGGTGTGCCCGCGTCCGTTTCAGTTGCTCCGGTTCTGGCTGTTCCGGTCATGCCTTGAAGGGTTTGCGTCCGTTCGTTGGCAAGAAAAAGCATTGCCCGGTCGAATAGGGGGGTAGTCCCTGACGTGAGGGCTGAAAGAATCAGATGCACGAGGCGGTTCAGCTTGATGGTGGAGAGCATTGCGTTGCTGATCCGGTAGAGGAACGCATGCTCTTCAAGCTGCTTGTTCATGTCATCGAGGGCGAGCTTGCAGCGAATGACGCCGGAGGCCTCGGTAATAAGAACCTGGAGAAGTTCGCTGTCATCGATGTCGAGGATGGGGGTGTCGCGGAATCCGAGCGACAGGACGCCGAGAAACCGTTCCCCGTCGGTTATGGGGTAGGCATCCACATGGCGTTCACTGCCTGTGTACGACTCGTCGGGATGCAGGGATGCGGCCGTGCGGCGGAGGAGTTTCCCCTTTGCCGCGCATTTTCCCGCGACCCCTTTTCCGAAAGGGATGTTGCAGTCGCTGATCCCGTTGGGGAGAAGCGTCGATATCTTGCGACGGAGTGAGCGCTGTTCTCCGCCGCCGGCAAGGTATATGGTGGCGGATACGCAGTGGAATGCTTCGGCGATGAGGTTCAGGAAGGCTGTCAGGCGTACATGATGTGGCTGTTCGGAGGCGTTGGCTATCCGAATCGCACTGCTCACTATCATGTACTGATTCTGAACAGCCATCCCGGCTCCGGTATGAAGTAAGTGCTACGGGGAGGATTCTATGGAGGAGGTTTACGGGTGTTTTTCTTTCCGTTCCTGTTCCATTTTGCAGTCGATGCAGAGGGTTGTCACCGGACGGGCCTTGAGGCGCGCCTCGCTGATATCTTCTCCGCATACTTCGCAAGTGCCGAAAGTTCCATCGTCTATCCGCTCGATGGCCTCACGGATCTTGTTGATAAGCTTGCGTTCCCTGTCCCGGATGCGGAGCTCGAAGCTTCGGTCCGACTCCTGGGTAGCCCTGTCGGTTGGATCGGGGAAGCTGGTGGAGTCGACGGTCATTTCCGAGACTGTTTTTCCTGCCTCTTCCTGGAGCGAACGAATCTCCTCGTTGAGGATCGATCTGAAATATTCGAGCTTCTCCTTGTCCATGCCACGCGTCTCCCTTGATATACGGTAAATCGTTCAGATAATAAAGGGATTGCATGGTCAAGTAAAGAAAAAAGTAAGCTTGCTCTTATTTGCAATGGCGTCATAGAAGCCGGTCGAGAGCTTCCTCCACCGACTTTACGCCAATCACTTCCATTCCCTTCACCGCCGTTACCTGCTTGAGGCTTCCGGCGGGAATTACGGCCCGTGTGAAGCCGAGCTTTGCGGCTTCGCGCACCCTGGTCTCGGGCTGGGTTATGGCCCTTACTTCGCCGGCCAGTCCCACCTCGCCGATTATGACCGTCTGCGGGTCGATGACCTTGTCCAGGTGGCTGGAGGCGAGGGCCGCAACCATGCCGAGGTCGGCGGCCGGCTCGCTTATCCGGGCGCCGCCGGCGGCGTTCAGGAAGATGTCCTGCCCCGCCATGTGGAGCCCCACTTTCTTGTCCAGGACGGCCACCAGCAAGGCGAGCCGGTTGGCATCCACGCCGAGGGTGGTGCGGCGGGGGACCCCCAGGGAGGAGGGGGTGACGAGGGCCTGTAGCTCCACCAGCAGCGGGCGGCTCCCTTCGATGGTGGTTATGACGGCGGAGCCGGAAACCCCCAGCGGCCGCTCCGCGAGGAAGATTTCAGAGGGGTTGCGGACCTCACAAAGTCCCCCCTCCTTCATCTCGAATACGCCTATCTCGTTGGTGGAGCCGAAGCGGTTCTTGACCGCGCGCAAGATACGGAAGGCGTGTCCCCGGTCCCCTTCGAAATAGAGGACCGTGTCTACCATGTGCTCCAGAACCCTGGGGCCGGCGATGGAGCCGTCCTTGGTTACGTGCCCCACGATGAAGGTGGGGATGGCGCTGCGCTTGGCGGCCACCATGAGACGCCCCGCGCACTCCCGTACCTGGCTCACGCTTCCGGGGGCCGATTCTAGCCCCGGTGCGTACATGGTCTGGATGGAGTCGATGACCACGGCCCTGGGAGCCACGGCGTCGATCTGGGCCATCACTGTTTCGAGAGCTGTCTCGGCAAGGAGGAGAAGCTCCTTTGCCCGGATGCCTAACCGTTCTCCGCGCAGCCTTGTCTGGCGCGCGGACTCTTCGCCGGAGACGTAGAGGACCGGTCCGGCAGAGCGGGCCAAGTGGTCCATCACTTGCAGCAGAAGGGTCGATTTGCCGATGCCCGGATCACCGCCGATGAGGACGACGGAACCGGTTACGAGCCCTCCGCCGAGTACCCGGTCGAATTCGGCAATGCCGCATGAGAGCCGCTCTTCGGCTTCCCCGGCGACGTCGCTGATGGAGACCGGCGCTGCGCCGGCAGGATGAGTCGGGGAGCTCCCTTTCGCCTTGCTCTTCACTTCTTCGACGAGGCTGTTCCATGCGGCACAGTCGGGGCATTTGCCAAGCCACTTGGGTGACTGATATCCACAGTTCTGGCAGACGTACAACGTCATGATTTTCAAGCGGGTCATCCTCCGCAATGCGTTTAAGGGCCGGGGCGTAAGGCTACGTTCTAAACCGATTCGCAGTGTCTGTCAACGGCAGTCGCCGGACAACCGGTGTCAGAAAGTTTCCCTCAAGGCGCTCCGTTTGATATAACTTGATATAAGCGTTTAGTCTTGGAGAGAAGGATAAAAGATGGTCAAGGGCGACGAACAGCGACGCAGGAGTGATGACGGGGGTTCCCGGCGGCGCAATTCTGCCTTGGCCGAGCTCCACAGAGCGCTCAAGGTCATGGGATTTTATCCGGCGGGACATCCGCTACGGGCGGAAAGTCTCCGTTTGGCTTTCGGCGCTCTTCGCGACGCCGTGGGAAGTGATCCTCTTATGCTGTCCATAGGCAAGGGGGGCTTTGCCTCCTCCGATGGCGCCGCGTTTTCGGAGCAGACTCCCATGATGCTGTCCCTTGCCCGGGAGCTTTTCATCCGGCGTGTGCGTCGCCTTGCATTCCTGCCGGGGATTTCCCCGTCGGATATGGAGGCTTTCCTCGCGCTTCTTTCCCTTGACCATCGAAGTATCCCCTCGGCCGGCGGGATGGAGACGCTCATGGCTAAGCGGGGGATTACGACCATCTGGGTTAACGAAATAGATTTGACGGCCATCGACCGCAAGCGGCAGGAGATCGAAGCGTCACTTGCCGCGGCGACGGCGATGCCTGTTGCCGGGGATCAGCCTGAAGACCAATCGCCTCCCTCCTTCGCGGCGGGTATGGACACAGACTCGGAGCTTACTCCGCCACCTCCTGGAGAGAACGGCGCGGAGCAGGTGGTGGCGTCTCTCGAGGAGCTTGTTGCGCTCATGGCGCGGGAACCCGATGATGAACGCTACCGTGAGCTTGCCCGGGACTTCGTGAAGGAGAGTGGCCGTTTGCAGGCTGTTGGCGAATTCGAGCGGTTAATTCCGCCCCTTGAACTTCTTCTGCAGCAAGCCAAGGATGAACGGGTGGGGCTTGCCCGGTGCGGCAGTGCGCTCCTTGCCCTCGATCAGGCCGTGGGTGAGGGGATGGTCGATTTTCTCGTCCGCCGCGTTGAGGCGCAGGGAGCCATGGAGGGGGTTCGACTCCTGCCCCTCTTTGCCGAGTTGGGGTTCCGGACAGCGGCACCCCTCGTAAAGCGCCTCTGTTGCGCCGAAGCGGGCCGTCCCCTTAAAAACCTTGCGGCAGCTCTTGTGGCGGTGGGGGAAGAGGTTGGGCCGCTTGTGGCGCCGCTCCTTGACGATGAACGCGGCCACGTGGTCCAGGCCGCGGCGGAGATCCTTGGCGAGGTCGGTTATGGCGGTTGCGTGGCGCAACTGAGGCGGTGCCTCGGCCATCCCGAGGAGGGGGTGCGCCGGGAGGCCCTCCGGAGCCTCGTCCGGATCAGCGGCCCCGAGTCGGAGGAGGCCGTCATCGACTGTCTTGCCTCTTCCCGCGATCAGATCCTCCGGCGTCTGGCGGCGGTTTCTCTCGGCACGATCAAGGGCGAGCGGGCGGTGGAGGCACTGCTTGCCGTTGCGGCAAAACGGGACAGCTTTCTTCGCACCCTGCCGCTAAAAAGGGATGCTCTTGCGGCTCTCGGCAGGATCGGCGACCGGCGTGCCGTCCCGGTAATTGCGGGATTGCTCGGGAGCCGCCACTGGCTCTCACCCCGACGGGGAGAGGAGTTGCGTTGCCTTGCCGCCGCTGCTCTCGGCCAGATCGGTGATCCATCGGTCATGCCCCTGCTTTCGGAGCTTGCGGCAAAGGGAGGGCGTGTCGGTTTGGCCTGCGTTGCGGCTGCCGGCGCCATAGAGCAGAGGCAGAAGGGAGTATCCCATGGCTGAGTTGTCACTGGAGCAGGCGCAACGGGTAATTCTCCTCCTGGCTGGTACCGTCAAAGGAGTTCTGCTCTATCCCGAGGCCCATCCCGCCATTGCCCAGCCTTTGGGTGAAATCCGCGCCCTTTTGGATGAAGCGCTCAGGGACAGGCAGGAGGTGCGTCTCGGCATTCTCGACGGCGTTCTGTTCCTGGAGCAGCACCTCTTCTTTACCCCAACCGCTTCCGTGGACGAGCTTGCGGGGATTCTCTCGGCGCGTGAAATCCGGTCCGTAATGTTTCAGAAGGGGATCGTTGTCCCGGAACTGCTTGAACTGGTGAACCTGCTCTCCCGGCGAAATATCACGGGGGGAAACCTGGCGGCGGAACTCTCCCGCAGGGGATGCAGCCATGTGGTTGTCGAGCCGCAAGAGTTGCAGCCCGAGGTGTCCGAGGAAGAGTTCGACCCCCTTGCCACCTACCGGCAGGCAATTACCGTAGTAAGCTCCCTTTTCAAGGATGTGGAGAGCGGCCGGATTCCCAGCACCGATGCTCTCGGCGGCGTTGTGGACCGGGTTGCCGAAATTGCCATCCGGGAACCGTCAACGCTTCTGGGGCTCGCCATGATAAAGGACTATGACAATTACACCTTTCATCACAGCGTGAACGTGGGAATCCTCACAATGGCCATCGGGGCCGCCCTTGATCTGGGGAAGGATCAGCTGAGGGAGCTGGGGATGGCCGGGTTTCTCCATGATGTGGGGAAGACGCGGGTGGCGAAGTACATCCTCAATAAGCCGGGGAAGCTTTCTCCCGAGGAATTCGAGCAGATGAAACGGCATTCGGAGGATGGCGCCCGGATAGTGGGCGACATCGAGGGGGTGAGTTCCTATGTGGCCCAGGCTGTGCTGGGACACCATATCGGCTTCTCCCGCAACGGTTATCCCACGTGGGCCCTGGGCCTCCCCTTCGAGAGGGCGTGCGATATCATCTCCGTGGCAGACTGCTACGACGCCATAACTACCCTGCGGGTCTACAAACCTCCCCTGAACCCGCGTGAAGCCGTGAAGATGCTGCGGGAACTTGCCGGAACCCAGCTGGACCCGCAACTGGTGGAAACCTTTGCGGAAATGCTGGGGCGGTATCCTGTGGGAACCCTTGTCAGGCTCGATTCCAGCGAGATCGCGGTGGTGTACAGGCCTGCTGCCAGCGGCGGAGACCGCCCGGCCGTCAAGGTAATAAAGGATGGGGATGGGAGGATGCTGCTGACGCCGGTTATTGTGGATCTGGCACAGGAAGATGACAGGGAGATTGTTGCCGAGGTGGATCCGTATCTGGCTTCCGTCGATGTCTCCCGCTACCTGGAATGATGGCGGGGTGAGGTGCGGAGTGTCAAGGCCCCGGAGGGAGCATCCCCAGAGCCGTGGCCGCTGCCTCTCGCGTTTGTGCATGGGGGGAGTCGAGAAGCTCCAGCAGCTTGGCTTCCAGTTCCGGGCCGCCGATCTTGCCGAGGGCCAGGGCGGCTTCTGCATCGAGGAACCCATCGCCGGCGTCGAGGAAGGGGGATAGCAGTCGGACCGTTTCCGGGGTGCGGTAGTGGGAGAGGGCGGCAATTGACTTGGCCTGGATGGCGGTGTTGATTTCCTGGAGCCCGTGGACAAGAACGGGAAAAGCCTGCGGATGGGCGATGGGGCCGAGAACCTCTATGGCTGCCGACTTTATGTCCTCTTCGGGGCGGTTTGCGCAGTAGATGAGGGGGGGGAGAACCCGTTCGCCGCCGATTTTGCCGAGGGCGTAGATAGCCTTTACCTTTGTCGCCCGGTCTCCCTTTTTAAGAAGTTCGGTTACTTCGGCAAAGCTGCCCGCGCCGTCAAGGCGCTCAAGGGCCGCGGACGCAGCCTTCCGCACCTCCGTGGCCGGGTCCTTGAGGAGCGGAATAAGCCGCTCGCGCCGTTTTCGCGTTGCGTTAGACTCCATAATTGTGGCATTAGTAGCAGAATTCGTTCGGTTCAACAACCCCTATAATCCCCATATTAATATCATTTTTGACCCGTTGGTTCACTTTTTATCCACCCTCCGACGCTACAGTTCGCATAGCTTGAAAGGATCTCAATGAAACTGAATTTGAAAGCAGCCCTCCTCTCCGCTTTTGTACTGCCGGGGCTTGGTCAGGTCGTACGGGGTGAGCAGGTTAAGGGCTTTGTACTAATCGCCTTTGCCAATATCTTTCTCCTGGGAGCGCTTTTCCTGATTCTCAAGGGGATGGGGTCGGTGCTCGTTGAGGCTCAGCTAACGGGTGTCGTTGATGCAAACGCTGTTGCTGCAAAGCTTTCCTCCGTTGCTCCGGCTGCTCGGGCGCTTTTGGCCTGCTTCGCTGCCCTGTGGTGTTACGCTGTAGCCGATGCTCTTGTGGATCGGCGTAAGGGAGAATCATCCGAACAGTAAAATTGCGTTTGACAAAATCGTGTAACCTGTGAGATAAAACAATGAGTTAGCGTATGGCCCCCGAACCCGGGGGCTTACGTGTATCACGGGTAAGAATGGAGCAGCAGCGATGATTCATGCCGAAATCGTGTCAACGGGCGGGTGCGTTCCCGAGCGGGTCGTTCCCAATTCTTTTTTCAGCTACCTGGTGGATGACGCCGACAACTGGATCGAATCCCGCACCGGAATCCGCGAGCGCCGTTTCGTCGCCCCCGAGGTCTCCACGTCGGATCTGGCCACCGCTGCGGCTCTCAGTGCCCTCGCCAATGCCAACATGGAGCCCGGCGAGCTTGACTGCATCATCGTCGGCACTTCCACCCCCGACATGTACCTGCCCGCAACCGCCTGCATGGTCCAGAAGAACATCGGCGCAAAAAACGCCGTTGCCTTCGACATGAACGCCGTTTGCAGCGGTTTCATCTTCGGGGTGGAAACCGCCGACAACTTCATCCGCTCCGGCAAATACCGGCGGGTCATGGTTATCGGGGCCGATACCTATTCTAAGTTCCTGGACTTCCAGGACAAGGGGACCTGTCCCCTGTTCGGCGACGGAGCCGGTGCCGTCATCCTCGGCGCCACCGAGGAGAAGCGGGGGATTCTCCAGAGTGTGATTCATAGTGACGGAAGCGGCTGGGAGCTGATCCAGGTCCCGTCCTCGGGCTCACGCTGCCCCGTTACCGCCGACACCATCGCCAGCCGCGACAATACCTTCAAGATGTCCGGCAAGCAGGTATTCATCTTCGCCACCGATGTGATCCCCCGGATAATCGAGGAGGTTACCGCTAAGGCGGGCGTGAACATCAGCGACATCGACTACATCATCCCCCACCAGGCCAACGTGAGGATTATCGATTTTATTTCCAAAAAAACCGGTCTCGCCAAGGATCGTTTCCTGCTCAACCTGGACCGTTACGGCAATACGGCCGCCGCTTCGGTGGGGCTGGCGCTGGACGAGAATATCCGCAACGGCATCCTCAAGCCGGGGCAGCTGCTTCTCATAATGGGGTTCGGCGGCGGTCTTTCCTGGGGGGGCGCCCTTATTCGCCTCTGATTCCGGCGATCCCCTCTCCGGCTGCAACCACCGACAATCCTTTGCCGGCAAGGATGTCACCCAGCATCGCAGGCGGCGCGACCCGCTTCCACCCGTCGTGGAAGCGGTCGGCCGCCAGGATGATCCCCCCCGCCGCCAGGCGGTCCGCCAATCCCGCCACTACCTGTTCCAGGGTTTGCCGTTCGTGCATGAACGGTCCGCCGAGAATTCCATTGCAGAGGATGACATCGAAGGTTTCGTTGCCGTAGGCTCCGGTCGTAGTGAGGTCCGCGGCGGTGAAGCGGATGCGTTCAAGGGCGCCGGTTGGGCGAAGTTCCTCCCTGAAGCGGCGAAAGGCTTCCTGCCGCTGCGGGTCGTGGGGAAAAAAACCGTGGACGGCCGCGAATATTTCGAGGGGATCCCGGCTGGAGCCGGTAATAAGGAAGCTGTCGGGAGCGAGCCCGGTCTTCAGCAGGAGTCGGGCGAGGCCGTAGGTTCCTTCTCCGGCACCGCACGCGGCGTCGAAGCATCGGAGGACTCCCCCCGGTTTTCTGCCGGTTGTGCCGAGTCGGCGGGCCAAAAAATCTCCTTGGGCAGGATAGCGGTCGGCGCTGGCGCCGTGATGGCGGGGGACGAAGAGGGAGAACAGGAAGCGGAGGCGAAATTCGCTGTCAGCCGCTAGCTTCGCCAGAAGGCGCGCAGGGTCTGCTTCCCTGAAGGGGGGCGCGAGGCGCTCCAGGCAGTCGGACCATGAGGCTGCTCTTTGCAGGGGAGTGCCTTCGAGGGATGCGTCGAAGGTGAGGGAAAGGCGCAGAAGCCGTTGGAAGGCGCGCCTCAGTTCTTCCTGTGGGAGCAGCAGATTTGTGACAGCCCTCATCTCCGCCGTGATGGCGAGCCCCTCGCCCCAGAGGCCGAAGGGGATGGTGCCGGCATAGGCGCGAAATCGTTCCCCGATTCGCGCAATGCGCCGCTGAAGGTCTTTGTCGCCGAGGGCTCCAGGGATGACGAGGCGAAGCAGCTGCCGCCGGGTTTCCCCCGGATCGGTGACGGGCAGGGTGGCCTCGGCAGGCCGCGACGGTGATGACACGTGCTGCGGTTTTTTCATCGGACTTCCAAAGACTTGATTCGGGACTCCATTTTATGCAACGTATTCCCGCTTGTCTACACCATGCATGAGGTAACTACATGGCTTTTTTTGCGGATATGAGGCTTTTTGCCATTGTCGCGGCCAATGCCCTTTTCCCACGTACGCAAACGGGCGGCGCTCCTGGATGGAACGCCGCCCGTCAACATGCTCCCGGCCCTCAGGGATTCTCCCCGGTGGAGCCCGGCGACATCCCCGGCATCCTTGCTGACCCGTCGCGTGCCGTCAATGATGATGGGGTGCTCGCGCTCTTCTTTTCCGGCTGCCCGGCCGCTGCCGCTCCGTTTCTCCTCTTTCGCCTCAAGCGGATGGGGTACTCCAGGTGTTGCGTTCAGGTTGTCCCGGGCGGCCTGACCCTTGCCGCACGCCGTTAGCCGGCGATCTTCGAGATCTCGGGTCCTATCTGGGTCAGGGGAAGAATCGTATCGGCAACCCCTCCTTCAATGCAGGCCCTGGGCATGCCGTAAATGGTGGAGGTTGCTTCGTCCTGGACGATGGTGCCTCCTCCCGCAGCTTTGAGATGTTTCATCCCCTTGAAGCCGTCAGCGCCCATGCCGGTCAGTATGACTCCGAGCAGCGATCCGTTGCAGGCATCGGCAAAGGTGGTCAGCATATGGTCGACCGAGGGGATGTAGATGTACTGGGGGCACTCGGAGGTGGGAATGGTGCGGACGGCTATGGTGCTTCCCTGGCGGACCAGCGCCGTATGTACGCCGCCGGGGGTCACGAGCACTACGCCCGGCTGGACGATATCGCCGGCCTTTGCCTCTTTCACCTGAAGCGAGCACTTGGTGTTGAGCCGTTCGGCGTAGGGACCGGTGAACGCCTTGGGCATGTGGATGGCAACTACGATCCCGTGGGGGAAATTGCCCGGTATCCGGCCGAGAACTTCCTGAATAGCCACCGGGCCGCCGGTGGATGCGCCGATTCCCACGTATTGGTAGTGCTGACCCGTCAGCCGGGGGCGCGCAACGGGGCGTGGCGGCACCACGACCCGCGGCTGCGGGGCGGTTTCCACCAGGGACCTGCCGAGTATCGAGGCTGCGGCTCCCTTTACCTTCCGCAGCAGTTCCTCCTTGAAGGTTTTCTGGGCGTCGATACTGTCGGTGACGTTTTTGGGGATATAGTCGATGGCACCGGCATCAAGGGCGTCGAAAGTGGCTTTTGCCCCCTCGCAGGTGAGAGTGGAAACCATCAGTACCCTTGTCGGAGCCTTGACCATAATCTGTTTCAAGGCTGCAATGCCGTCGAGGCGGGGCATTTCAATATCCATGGTTATCAGGTCGGGTCTGAGGGTCAGGGCCTTTTCCACTCCCTCTACCCCGTCCATGGCTATTCCGACAACCTCGATGGCAGGGTCCTTCTCCAGAACACTCCGTATAACCATCCGCATGAACGATGAGTCGTCAACAACGAGTACGCGCAGCTTTCTAGGTTGATTCAGGGGCATGATGCCGTTACCTGTCCTTGAAAATATTCGTTACCAGCTCGCGGATTTCTTCTACTTCATCATCCAGTTCGTAACAGAACCGTTCCACATCGAAGCCAGCAAGCTTTCCGCCTTTGTCCTGTATCATTTCCCATGCCGGCTCATCGGCTAGGGAAAAACTCGTCCATTCCTTCCCGCCGTAATCCAGGTTGCGTACCGTACAGAATAGGTCTGCAAGATTCACGATGGCGGTGAGCCTAGGTGCATTTTTCGCCTCCTGAGGTGCGTGATGACAGGCTATGATCTCGCAGTAGTCGGGGGGGAAGTGCCACTCGCGCGCGAGACATAGCCCCACTTCGCAGTGGGTGGTGCCGAGAATGCGCTCTTCCGCCTCCACAAGCTGTGCCGGCGTCTCTTTGATGGTGTCCACGATCTTCTGGAATTCGTCTTTCAGGTAATAGCTCAGGAAAACTTCGCCGATGTCGTGGACGAGGCCGCCGATGTAGGCCTTTTCGGTATCGTGGTATCCCACCTTCGCGGCGATCAGGCGCGCCACGATGCCGACGCCGAAGGAGTGCTCCCAGAACGGTTTCACACCGATAACCCCGTCTTTTCCCTCGAAACTCTGGATAAAGGCGCAGGTGAGGATGAATTCCCTGATGTGCCGAAGCCCCAGGTAGACCAGGGCACCTTTGAGGGACGTGATAACGGTGGCCGGCCGGTAGAGCGGAGAGTTGACCATCTTCAGTACTCGCGCAGCCATGACCTGGTCGGTGAGAAGGAGTTCCGCCACCTGGTCTATCTCCACCTCTGGCTGATCCAGGAGCGAAAGAACCTGGGTGGCTACGGCGGGGATTGTGGGGAGATCGGTCATCCCCCGGATCAGAGCGGCAGCTTTTTCCATTTTACTTGATTGTTCCACGCTATCCGTTCCGCCTTTCACTTTTTGTACGCAAATCCGCCGGGGAAATGGACCGTTTTGAACTTGTCGTTTACGCCGTGCAGGGATTCGGACTGCCCCACGAAGAAGTAGCCGTAGGGCTGAAGGTTGTTGTAATAGTGCTGAACCACCTTGGTTTTGGACGCCAGGTCGAAGTAGATGAGGACGTTGGCGCAGAAGATGAAGTCGAAGCTCTTCATGAAGACCATTTTTGCGTCTTCGTAGAGGTTCAGATGGCTGAAGGTTACCAGTTTCTTCACGTCGGGCGAGAGGACAAAACGTCCGCCGGCCTCTTCGCGGAAGTATTTTTTCTTGTAGAAATCCGGGGTGTTGCGTACCGAGTAAGCGGTGTAGACCCCATCCCGCGCCTGGGCCAGGATCGTTTCGCTGATATCGGTTCCCACGATCTCTATGATCCAGTCCTTAAGAATCGAAGTGCGTTTTTCCAGGAGAAGCATGGCCATGGTGTAGGCCTCTTCGCCCGATGACGAGCCGGCGCTCCATATCCTGAGTTTGCGGAAGCCTATTTTCCCCTTGGTCGCCACGACTTCGGGGAGAAAAACATTTTCCAGGGCCTTCAACTGGGGAGGGTTGCGAAAGAAGCAGGTCTCGTTGGTGGTGATTTCATCCAGAAGCTTCAGCATTTCGTCGGATTTGGTCCGGGTATCCTTCAACATTCCCATATACGCAATGAGACTGGGTGCGTTGGTCGCCTCAAGGCGGCGGGAAAGGCGGCTTTCCAGGAAATACTTCTTGCTTGAATGAAAGTACATTCCGCAGTGATTGTAAATGAAGTCCCTGAAGAATTCGAAATCCTTGTCGGAGAGTGTCACGAGTGTTCCTTTATCACGCTGGTTTGTGTCTTTAATGCCGGGTCAGGCCGCCATGCGGCCGCTTCCGCCTCCGTCGCTGTTTTCAAGAAGTCCCGCCGGGTCAATGATGAGCGTTACCCGCCCGTCACCGAGTATGGTGGAGCCGGCAATGCCGGGGAGATTTGCCAGGTACTTGCCGAGGGACTTGATCGCCACCTCCTGCTGTCCCAGAAGCCGCGAAACCACAAGCCCGACGCGCTTTTCCGCCACACCCACCACGACCACGTAGCAGGCGGTCCGGCTTTTCGAACTCGGCGCCACATTGAAAATTTTCTGCAGCCGCATCAGCGGGAGCACCGAATCGCGCAGCTTCAGCACCTCCTGGTCGCCAATGGTGTGAAATTCCCGCTCGTCCACCCGAAGCGTCTCCATTACTGCCGCCAGGGGGAGCGAGTAGGTTTCATCCTCCACCTCCACCAGAAGCGACTGGATGATGGCCAGGGTGAGGGGAAGCTTCAGGATGAACTCCGACCCCTGCCCAAGCTCGCTGCGGATGTCGATGATGCCGTTCAGCTTTTTAATATTGGTCCGGACCACGTCCATGCCGACGCCACGCCCCGAGAGGTCGGTGGCCTTTTCCTTGGTGGAGAAGCCGGGGAGGAAAATCAGATCCATAAGCTCGCGCTGCCCCATGGCGGCAAGCTGCTCGTCGGTCACCAACCCTTTCTCCTTGGCTTTTCTGGCAACGACATCGGTGTTTATTCCCTTGCCGTCATCCTTGATGCTGATGACGATCTGGTTCCCCTCGTGGGCTGCCGAGAGGATAAGGGTCCCCTTGCGGGGCTTGCCTGCTGCAACCCGTTCGTCGGGGGTCTCCAGACCGTGATCCATGGCATTGCGAATCAGGTGTATCAGCGGATCGCCGATTTCGTCCACCACCGACCTGTCCAGTTCCGTCTCCTCGCCAAGGATCACCAGGTCCACATCTTTGCCCAGATCCCTGGCCATGTTGCGTACGATGCGTGGAAACTTCTTGAACACCTTTTCCACCGGGATCATCCGCATCTTGAGAACCTGCATCTGGAGTTCCGAGGTGACGAAGCTGATACGCTTGGAGAGTTTGCTGAACTCTTCGCCGAAGATGGTGTCATCGCCCCCCTGGAAGTCGGTGTTGAGCTGCATCATCCGGTTGCGTTCCAGGACCAGCTCCCCCACCTGGTTCATAAGATCGTCAAGCCGCTTCACATCAACCCGGACCGTGGAGTTGTCGGACAGGTCGTCGCCCTTCTTGTCATCCCTGGGTGCAGGGGGCGGGGCAGTTTTGGCGCGGGGTGGCGCCTCTGGGGCCTTGACCGGTGCCGTGTCAGGGGTTGGGGCGGGCTCTGGCGCGGGTTGAGCAGCCGTTTCCACGCTTTCCTGTGTATGGGTTTCCAGGGGCTCCTGGGGCGCCGGCGGTGTTTCATCCACCACGGGCGGAGTGGTTGCTGCCGCGGGGGGCGATTGCTTCAGTACGGTTGCTTCCTTGGCGTTTTCCGAGAGGAAGGGGAGGAGTTTGCCGATGGTCTCGTCGATCTCTCGCTCGACGATGTCGCCACCCTTGATGTCGCTCACCAGGAGCTTCACCAGGTCAACCGCCTCCAGAATCACATCCATGATTTCAGGCGTCACCTCAAGCTCGCCGCGACGCATGCGGTTCAGGACGTCCTCTGTCTTGTGGGTTACTTTCACGAGGAGCTCAAAGCCCAGGAAGCTCGATGCTCCCTTAACCGTATGAATCGACCGGAAGATGCTGTTCATGAGCTCCGTGTCCGCAGGAGCTTTCTCCAGGGCAACCAGGTCGTCGTCGAGTTTTTCGAGTAACTCAAACGTTTCGGTCAAAAAACCTTCAAGAAGTTCTTGGTCTTCGCACTCTATCGCCATGTGCTGTTCCTCGCGAGCGTAGATGAAATGTGGAGCATTTCAAATTTAATTCTCGGCATTGCCGTACGTGTCACATTATACCGCTGAAAAGCTGCCGCTCTTCACGGGAGACTAGTTTTTCCAGGTTCAGGAAGAAGAGGAGCCGATCGGTCTGGTTGATTACGCCGGCCAGACACTCCTGCTCAATGGCGCTGTTCACCACAGCCGGCGGCGGCTGTATCTCGCTCTCGGATATTCTTATCACCTCGGAGACCGCATCGACCACGAACCCCATCAGCTCGCCTTCCATATCTATAACCATGATCCTGGTCTGGTTGCTGGTTTCCCCCTCCGGGAGATTGAAGCGCTTGCGCATGGAGATGATGGGGATCACCTTGCCCCGCAGGTTGATGACACCCTCAATATAGTGGGGCGTGTTGGGGACGCGGGTGATGCTCGGCATGCGGATAATTTCACGTACCTTGAGTACGTTCACCCCGTATTCCTCCTGCTCCAGCTTGAAACTCACGAGCTGGATCAGTTCGTTCCTCGATTCTTCAACTTTGGTCTGAAGGGCGGTTTCCATAATTTTCTTCCTCCGGATTTATTCCGAATTATCGGGGGGATTTTTTTCCTTGCGGCCAAGTATGCCGTATCTATATGCAAAGAGTGTTCTCTTACTCCGGTTATGGGCCTTTTTTGAGTATCCTAATAAATAGCAAGACTTGCGTATTTATACCTATCGGCTTAAGAGCCGAAAATTTTAGGAATTTTTTTACTGGATTCCCGATGGTTTACAGCTTGCTGAAAAAATTGACACTTGGGGAGGCCGGCGCTGGTGAGGCGCTTGTGCCCTTGGGGGGTGGAAAGAGCCGAAAAGTGAGAGCCGTTTCAAAGGGTTCTGTCGCAAAATATTTTTTTGGCGCTCGTCATTTTGTTGACTTTTGTCAGGATTATGACTAGTGTGGGGCGTCAAGAAAACCAGCTCCCATATACCCATTCCCTTGTCGAGGAACCCATGGATACGCCACGATTGCTCATTGCCGACGACGATAAAAAAACTCGCGATTTTGTTGCGGCTTTCCTTAAGTACAAAGGGTACGAGGTGGTGCAGGCCTGTGATGGTCAGGATGCCCTCGACAAGCTGGAGACCGAGGAGGTTCATCTCGTTATAACAGACTTGATGATGCCTCGGGTGAACGGTCTCGAGTTCGTCAAAAAACTGAAAGCCATGCGACCCGGCACCGTCATCATAGCCTATAGTGCTTTCGGCAACTATGAAATGGCTTCAAATCTCCTGAAAGCGGGAGTGTTCTTCTACCTGGAAAAACCTTTCAATCTGGATGAGCTCGAGACCCATGTGAAGAGGGGGCTTGAGCACCAGTCGCTCCAGAGCCAGACCTACCGGACCAAACCGGCCATCAAAAACCGTGCTCTCATCCCCAATATCATCGGCGAAAGCTCGAAAATGCTTTCTCTTTTTGAGTTGATCGAGAAAGTAGCCGAATCCGATTCCACGGTCCTCATCCAGGGGGAGTCGGGGACGGGGAAAGAGCTGGTGGCCCGTGCGGTTCATGATCTGAGCACCCGTAAAACCCGCAACTTTGTCCCGGTCAACTGTGCCGCCATTCCGGACGAACTTCTCGAAAGCGAGCTGTTCGGCCATGTGAAGGGCTCTTTTACCGGCGCTGTGGCAAATAGGATCGGCCGTTTCGAAATGGCAGACCGCGGCACGCTTTTCCTTGATGAAATCGGCGACATGAAGCTTAACCTCCAGGTAAAGCTCCTCCGCGTGCTTCAGAATCGCGAACTGGAGCCGGTTGGCGCCACCCGTCCCAAGAAGATTGACGTACGGATTATTGCAGCCACCAATCAGAACCTGGAAAAACTCGTTGCCACCAAGCAGTTCCGTGAAGATCTCTATTACCGCCTCTCGGTCATACCCATCTTCATTCCGCCGCTCCGGGAGCGCCGTGAAGATATCCCGCTTCTGGTCAACTCATTCCTGGAGCGCTTCAACCGCAACAAGAAGAGCAAGGTCAAGGGGATTGATTCCGACGCCATGGAACTCCTTGCCCATTACGACTGGCCCGGCAACGTGCGCGAGCTGGAAAACCTGGTGGAGCGTCTTGTTATCCTCAAGGGATTCGGTTCCATCGGCGTCAATGACCTCCCCGAAAAATTTTCCGGCATTACCATAGCCCCCGCAGCGGAAAGTGTTACCCTTCCGGATTCAGGCATTTGTCTCAATACCGTGGTGGAAGAGTTCGAAAACAACCTCATCCTTCAGGCGCTCAAGAAGACCGGCGGCAACAAGAAAGAAGCCGCGCTGCTTCTGAATCTCAAGCGAACCACCCTCATCGAAAAATTAAAAAAGAGGAGACTCGATACAATTGCCACACCTTTTGCATAAGGTGTAGGCATGTTGATCGACACCCTAATCAATCGTCCGGCGGCTCCTGAATCCGCCAACGCCCCGGCTGATCGGAGCTCTTCCCGTGAATCCGGCACCGGCCTCGTTTTTGACGAGCTGCTCGCTGCCGGGGGGGTACAGCCGCAAACCGCGAAGTGGGTGCGTGCTTCCGTTGCCGCCGCAGCGGAATTGATGCGTCTTGACATGATGCGGAGCGCTTTCAGCATCGGCGATGTCGACGGTGTTGACAGCCCGCCGGCAACGGGGCGGGCGGTGGAGCTCATGCTTAAAAGCTTTGCCGAAAATGGCAAGGAACCCGTTCCGATGCAGGCCGAGACGTCCGGTTCGTCAACTCAGGAAATTTCCGACTCATCCTCCGTGCCTAGTGCGGAGTTGAACAGCGATAACTGGCTCGATGACGTAGTCAGCCGCGCATCGCGCCGTTATGGTGTCGAGGTGGGACTCATCAAGGCGGTGATAAAGGCGGAGAGCAATTTCAATCCCAATGCCGTCTCCCCCGTTGGCGCCAGGGGACTCATGCAGCTCATGCCGGCCACTGCCCGTGGCCTTGGGGTTACCGACTCCTTTGACCCCGAGCAGAACGTCATGGCCGGGACCAGGTTTCTCAAGGATCTTCTGCGCCGCTATGACGGAAACATCGACAAGGCCCTTGCCGCTTACAACTGGGGGCCCGGCAATGTCGACAGGAAACCACATCTCCTCCCCCGTGAAACCCGCGAGTATCTCGTCAAGGTAAAGGGTTATTACAATCAGTTTGCCTGACGTGACGCCGGCTTCAATTGGTCAAGGAATAAGAAAAAGCCCTTCCGCTCATTGCGGAAGGGCTTTTCTGTTTGGCGTCCCCTGCCGGATTTGAACCGGCGTCGCCGCCGTGAAAGGGCGGTGTCCTGGGCCGGGCTAGACGAAGGGGACGAGGGGAAAAGAAACCCGGTCAGAAAACTGACCGGGTTTCTTGTTTTTAAATGGTGAGCCGCGTTGGGATCGAACCAACGACCACCTGATTAAAAGTCAGGTGCTCTACCAGCTGAGCTAGCGGCTCGCAAGAGAAAATGATTTTTATCAGACTTGGCTTTATGCGTCAAGATAAAAAACAAAAAAGCTGAACTTTTTTATGCGAACGGGTTTCGGATGGTTATCGTTTCGTCGCGGCCCGGACCGACTGAGACGAGGACGATGGGGCATCCTACCAGCTCTTCAAGCCGTTTCACATACTGCCGCGCTTTCTCCGGCAGATCCTCAAAGCGGCGTGCTCCCCTGATGTCGCTCTTCCATCCGGGAATCTCTTCGTAGACAGGCTGACATTTCTCGAATATCGCAAGGTTGGCCGGCAGATCCTCAAGGGGTTTTCCCTCGTAGGTGTAGCCGGTGCAAACCTTGATGGTGTCGAAGTCGTTCAGCACATCCAGTTTGGTGAGCGCTATGCCGGTAAGGCCGTTTACCTGCACTGCAAACCGGACCACCATGGCGTCGAACCATCCGCAGCGCCGTGGCCGGCCGGTGGTGGCGCCGAATTCGCCGCCGGTCTGGCGAAGCTTTTCGCCGTCGTCGTCGAGGAGTTCGGTGGGGAAGGGGCCGCTGCCTACCCGCGTAACATAGGCCTTGGAGATGCCGATG
This sequence comes from Geobacter benzoatilyticus, assembly GCF_017338855.1. NCBI lineage: Bacteria > Pseudomonadati > Thermodesulfobacteriota > Desulfuromonadia > Geobacterales > Geobacteraceae > Geobacter > Geobacter benzoatilyticus. The sequence goes on along the minus strand of NZ_CP071382.1, from coordinate 907,562 downwards.
ATCTCGTGGATGTCCCTGGGGCTCACGCCGGAGCCGGTGCAAGAGCCGCCGGAGCAGGTGGAGGACGAAGTGACGAACGGATAGGTCCCGTGATCCACGTCGAGAAGAGTCCCCTGGGCACCTTCAAAAAGGAGCTTTTTCCCGGCCTTGATATCCTTGCTGAGGATTAGCGAGGTGTTGGCGACATATTTGCGCAGGGTTTCCGCGTAGCCGCTGTAGGCGGCATAAATCTCGTCGTAAGACATGGGGGCTTCGCCGAGCATCTTCTCGAGGATGAAATTCTTTTCTTCGAGGTTCTCCCGGAGCTTGCGGGCAAAAACCACGGGATCGAGCAGGTCCATGAGGCGGATGCCTCTCCGGCCGATCTTGTCCTCATAGGTGGGGCCGATGCCGCGGCCGGTGGTGCCGATCTTCTTGTCGCCGCTCTTGGCTTCACGGGCGATGTCGATCATCTTGTGGTACGGCATGATGATGTGAACCGACTCGCTGACCAGCAGGGCGCTGTCGTCCTGGAGGCGTCCCTTTTCCTTTAACCGGTTGATCTCCATGATGAAAACTTCCGGGTCGAGCACCACGCCGTTGCCGATGATGCAGCGCTTTCCCTTGTGGAGAATTCCCGACGGTATGAGGTGGAGTACGGTTTTTTCGCCGTTTACCACGAGGGTGTGGCCGGCATTGTTTCCACCCTGGTAACGAACAACATCATCCGCATGTTCGGTGTAGATATCGACGACCTTGCCTTTTCCTTCATCGCCCCATTGGGCGCCAACTACTACTACGTTTGCCATTGTCTTCTCCTTGTCAGGGAAGGATATTTAGTGAAAAATCGCTTGCGGCAAGGGCGGTTATTTTGACGGCCGTTCCCTTCCTGTCCGCAACCCGTACTATGTAGACTTCATCGGAGGCGCAATAATCGCCGCCGATAACCATCATTCTGCGTATGTTCATCCGCCGCGCGTAGTCCAGTGAATCATCGAAATTTCTGTGGATGATGTCGCGGGCGGTGGAGTAACCCCGTGCCCTGAGATTCTGGGCAATTTCAAGAGCTTCCCGGCGGTCGTCCTTGAGATTGAAGATGAGGATGTCGCGGGTTTTGCTCGCTTCAACGTCCGGGCGTTTCTCAAGGGCGTTCAGGAGAGCGAGGATGTTGAACGCGAAGCCTGTTGCAGGGGCCGGATAGCCATAGCGCCGGGTCAGGTTGTCATACCGGCCGCCGCTGCAGACCGCTTCGCCGATCCCGGTAACAAATCCCTCGAACGTGAGCCCGCTGTGGTAATCGAGCCCGCGAACCTCACCCAGGTCAAGGGTCAGGTGGCCGGAAACGCCGTGAATATCGAGAATGTCCAGTACCTGGGCGATGTTGTCCAGGGCTTTGCGTGAAGAATCGCTGGTAGCGACCTTTTGAGCCTCGGCCAGGATTTCGCGCCCGCCGAACAACCGGGGCAGTGCGGCAAGCTCTTCCTTGACCCGGTCTGCGATGGGCTCGGTTTCGAGAATAGCCTTGACCGCCGAGGAATCCTTCTTGCCGATCGCCTCCTGGAGCCGCCGGTGCGAATCGTCGCCAAGTCCCGCAGCCGCCATGACCCCGCGGATGAAGCCCACATGGCCCAGATCGACCTTGAATTCATCAAAACCGAGGCCCTTGAGGATCTCCACTGCCATTGCCACCATTTCGGCGTCGGCTTCGGGTGAGTCGAGACCGATCAGTTCGACTCCGGCCTGGAACATCTCGCGGCTTCGGCCCGACTGGAGCTCCACGTGGCGAAGCACCCGGCCAAGATAGTAGAGACGGAGGGGGAGGGGGCAGTTCCGCATGCGGGTTGCGACGATACGGGCCACCTGGGGGGTGATGTCCGAAGGGATGGCCAGGAGCTTGCCGGTCTGCCGGTCATCAAAACGGAAGGTCTTTTCCCGGAGGTCCTCGCCGAGGCCGATGGCCATAACGTCCTGGAACTCCAGCAGCGGGGTGATGATGCGCCGGAAGCCCCAGAGCTCGAATACCCCGCGGATCTTACCCTCGATGTAGCCGATCTTGTCGGCCTTCTCGGGGAGAAAGTCGGTTACCCCCTTGGGAAGGGGTGCTTCTATGGAAACGGGATCTGTCAACGGTAATCTCTGTAAGGTGTTGTGGAAGATAGTGAAAAAGCGCGCAAAACGCGAAAAATCCTAACAGTATAGCGGTCCGATGTCAATCAATTATATCCGCAGGGACAGACGAAAAAGGGGGCACGCGAGTACCCCCTTACAATCAGGCAGCGGAAAAAGCCATTTACGCTATTCCAGCCGCTTTACCGTTACGATGCTGGTTCCCTTGTTGAGGAGCCCCTCTTTCTTCACGACTTCGAGGGCCACGATTTCCTTGGCGCCAGGCTCATACACATAGTCGGCGAGGTAGTTCTGGCTTTGCTTGGTGTGCCAGACTTCGTCCAGGGACGAACCGTTCCAGGAAAAGGCGTAGAGGCTGCTCTTCTTGTAGGCGCGGTTGTTGCCGACGACGAACATCCCTTCATTTTTAGGTACGATCAGCTCGCCAGTCGGTGAAACGGTGATCCGTTGCTCCATAAAAATCCAGCGGAACGGATCTCCGGTAACTATGACTTTGGACAGGTCTTCGCGCTTGAAATACGTCTCGGAGCCGCCGAATTTGTCGGCGCTGCGCCACAGTTCCTCGCCGGCCGCGGAATAGATGATGAGATAGCCGTCTTCATTGATGACTGCGGTATAACTGCTGCCCGAAGCGTCGCGGAACCGGTTGAAGTTGTAGAGGTAACCGAATCGTGGGAGCTTGATGGGGTTTTTCAGTTCAAAGCGGTCGCCGTTTCTGACCAGTTCATACACGTCGCCGTAGTAATCGGCATCGGTGCTCATCTGCTGGGCGTAGATCGTGTAGTTGGCGCCTTCCAGGGCGATTCCCCGGAAATAATAGGGGAGCTTGGCCGCAATCCGCTTGAGGGAGTTCTTTTCCGCAACCCACACCTGGGAGGAGAGCGACTCACCATCCATGATGGTAACGTAGGCTTCCGGCGTCCCGTCTCCGTCAAGGTCGGCGGAATCCACCCCGATCACCCGCTCGCGGGGGGAGAAGGAGACTTCTGCCACCAGCTTAAGGGCGTCGCCCTTGCGATAGAGGCGCAGGGCTTGTTCGTCGGCAATGTAGAAATCCCGGGCGCCGTCATCCGCTTTTTTGCCGGCGGCAATGCCGATGAGGGTGCCCGTCAGCCTTTGGCTCATCCAGCCGCCGGAGGCGGTTTGGGTCAGATTCTGCGGTTTCACGATATCGCTTGTGGTGGAGGCCTTGATCACATCGGACGCTGCCTGCGGAGCTGAAGGGCGCACCACATCCGATACAGGAACCGCCACCGGCGCTGCAACCGGCTGCGGTACCATGACCACCCCCGGTTTAATCTTTTCGGCGATCTCTGCCGCCATGGCCTGCCCCAGCTTGCCCGCCGCGGGAATCAACTCATCCTGGCTTTCACCCTGCTGGAACGAGCGGGCGATGACCCGGCCGCTTGCATCCCTGGCCACTGCGTCGAGGCTGAAAATCTTGCCGAAGGCGATGTAGCTTCCCTTAACCAGTACATCGGCTCCCACGGGCGAATCCACGGAAAGCACCGAATCATTGCTCAGGCGCGAGGCGAACAGCGTCTGCAGCGTTGACTTCAATTCATCCTTGTTGGCGGCGCCGGTAATGGCGAATTCCGACACGTAGACCCTGATCTGGGCCGCAAGAAGAGTTGAGGCCGTTGAGAGGGCCACAAGCAGAACTGCGCAGAGAAGGGAAAGTCGTTTCATCGTTGCTCCTAACGGGTGTTTCGTTGAGATTCACATCTGTAAAGTAATGGCCGGGGAGTATGAGGGTACCATGCTCCGGGCTTAACGGATCTCGATGCCGTTTTTGACGATCTCGTCCAACAGCGTCCCGGGACGGACCTTTTTCAACTGGGAGGGCGAGTAGCCCAGAATATCCATGGGGCAGGGGATGTCGCGGGTTGCTCTTCCCAGTACTTTTGCTTTATCCCACAGTCCCATTCGCTCAAAGTATGGCGAAATTACAGCGAGATCAATATCGCTGTCTTCGTCTGCGCGGCCTGATGCCTGCGATCCGAAGATAAATGCCTTCTGAACGGGTACTCCCAGCGCGGCAAGGTTCTGCAGGTAATGCTCTACGATTTCTCTGATATCGATTGCTTGAGCCATTTCAGTAACTTTCTCGTCTCTCGGAGCACTTCCCCGGCTTTTGCCTGGTTGAACTCCCTGGAAAGTGATCTGAGGTCTTCCGGATACCTGGTGACGATGCTTACATTGTCGAGTTGTTCGACAAAATCCATGAATTGCTCAGGCATAACCAGTCCGGCTCTCTTGTACAGGCTGGCAAGGCTATGAATTTTGGGAGGAATGGAATCGGGAAAAGAAGCTGCCAGGACTGCCTTAAACATTTTTTCGAGAGACAGATGGCACATGAATACCACATACAAATACCGTCCCGCCTTAAGCATGGCCTCGGCAGTGCGCAAATCGTAGTTCGATGTGGCTATCCAGTTTTTTACGGTTGGGTCCATGGGCACTTACTTTCCAGCGAGGGATTATTGCAAACCGCCTCTACCATGTCAAAGCTTTAGTCGCCGTCTGAGCGGATGCAACGACGAAACGAAAAGAGGGGAGAGTCGCCTCTCCCCTCGGGGTGTTTCTAGTGCGAAAAGGATTAGTTACCGCCACCCTTGAGGATGGCGTCAAGCAGTTCGTTGGCCTCGTCCAGCTTCTGCTGGAGCTTCTTGATCTCGTCGGCGGAGTAAACCTTCTTACCCTTCTTGATCTCGGCGTTGAGCTTCTTGATCTTCTTCTGGAGAGTATCGACCTCCATGCCGCAGTTCTTGGACGCCAGAAGACACATGTCCTTCTCTTCCTTCGTCATTTCGGCTGCAAGAACCGGCACGGTAGCCGACATCATAAATGCTGCCATCAGCAATACGGCCATCTTTTTCATGGTTTACCTCCGGATGGATAGTTTGAACTTTCTGTTCTCTTAGTTAACCAGACAGTATGGTAAAGTCAAACGGCTAAAATCAAAGCACCGGGAGGAAGCGCTGTTCCTCCCGGTACGGGGCATTACTTAAAATGCATAGTTCAGCATGATACGGGTTTGGTAGGGATCGTCGAGATCGCCTGCCTCATCGAAGTAGTCGCCCAGGAACATGTAGGCGCCCTGTACGCTGGCGGTCATGTTGTCGAAGAGCTTGTAGCCAATTTCGGCGTTCACTTCTGTGCCCAGGTAGTTTTCAGCCTGGTTCGTATTGGCGGCGGCGCCGAAGCCGGCGTTCACGCTGCCGTAGACTTTAGGGGTGAAGTTGGCGTCATAACCGACGAAACCGCCAACGAAGCCTTCGTTTGCCCGCGCACCATTAAGCGATTGAACAATGGACCGATCGGAGTTGGCGTTATACTTGTTGCGGAGCATAATCTGCATTTCAGCTGCATAGAAGTTGCTTTCGCTGGAACCGTTACCGCTGTCTGCGTCGATAATCTGGAAGGCGTTGCTGTCTTCGTTGTCGCCGGTGTTCCGGTCGCCGGAGGTGTAGAGGGCGGCAAACCTGAGGGTGCCGATGCCGAGCTTGCCCTTGGCGGTAACGCCGGCGGCAAAGGCGGAGAGGTCGCTGTTGTCGGAGAACGGAGTTTGGCCGAACTGGTACATACCGAAGGCCCCGAGGGTGACAGGAGCAAGATTGAACTCGCCGTTCAGGCCGACCATATGGGTGTAGGTGTTGTCATCGCCTTTGTAGTCGGTGTTCAGCATATAATAGGAAGCGCCGACCTTTGCATCCTTGGAGAGGGCGTACTTGGAGTCGAGTACGAGGAGATCGCGGGTGGCCTTGCCGGGAAGGGAGTCTCGTTCTTCGTCGAAGCGGAACCAGCCGAGGGAGTTGGTGAACCCGGCGTACTTGGCGGAGACGAGGGCACCGGCCATGTCGGCGTTCACGAAGATCCCGCCGTAGGAATCGGTCCAGGGCTGGATACCGACTTTGGCGTTGATGGCGGTGGAAGGAATGTTGAAATCCAGGTAGACGTTTTTGGTCTCAAGGTTGGTGGTATCAGCGCCGATAGCACCACCCTTGTTGCGACCATCCGTGTAGGAGGCATCACCCCAGCGGGAGTCGATCTCGAAGTGGGTTACCAGCTTGAGGTCGTCGTTGGCCTTGGCGATGTACATGAGGCGGGCACGTTGCTCGACGTAGGAGCGAGTCTTGGAGTCTTCGCTCAGCAGGCCAGCTTTGATAATGGGGCCGCCTTTGCCGTCGCCGAAGTTGTTAACGATGCCGAACACCCGGAACATGCCATGGAACTCGTTTTCCAGCGCCAGAGCCGGAACTGCCGTCGCAGCACTCAGGGCGCAGGCGGCGGTTACTGCCAAAAGCTTCTTTTTCATCAGTTGCCTCCTTCATTGGTGATAAAAACCGCATATGAGAGTGGTGTTGCTTAAAGCCGTAGTTTGATGTGCCGTTTCGTCGATCACCACCTTTCCCGAAAAAAATGTCCAGACGCAACCGGCGGGGTACCCCCTCCATAAACAAAAACCCTTTTCTCCCGTCTAATGAAGGGGGAAAGGGGTTGTTCCGTCACCGCACGGGCAACTCCGGCCAGAGGCCGAAGACCGCGTAAGAGCATGATGAGCTTTGAGAATAGTGTGTAGACATCGGTACCTGTGTGTTCATTTCAGAGGTTAGATTCTACTTATCATTTGGGTGCTGTCAATCCTAAAGTATGTAATTCCGTGTCCCAGCAACAAAAACCACCGATTGATACCAAGCCAACGTCACGATATTGTTACGGACCGGTTCCGAATGGGTGAAATTGCAAAATGCTGTTTTAAAATTTAGGGACAATATAGTTGGTTTAGAAGGAATGTCAAGAAAAAATTCCCGGAAAATCAAGGCCTGAGGAGGTTCTGTGCAGTTAGTGTCCCATTTGGCACAGCTCTGTCAGGACACCGCGGCTCGTTTTGGGGTGGATGAAGGCGATGCGGGCGCCGTGGGCGCCGTTTCTGGGGACGCTGTCGATCATCCTGGCGCCGTCGGCGGTGAGCTTCGCAATGGCGGCTTCGATGTCCTCCACCTCGTAGGCTATGTGGTGGATTCCGGCGCCGTTCTTTTCGATGAATTTAGCTACCGGGCTGTCGTCTGCCGTGGGCTCAAGGAGTTCGATTTTAGATTCGCCGATTTGTAAAAAGGCGACGGTGACCTTCTGCTCCGCCACCTCTTCGGTGCCCATGAAGGCCATGCCGAGATTGTCCCGGTAAAAGGGGACGGCGTCGGCGAGGGATTGGACGGCTATGCCTATGTGGTTGATTTTTGTGAGCATGGAGAAACCTTTCTATTAATAACACGGAGCAACGGAGCACACGGAGAAAACCTAACAGACGATTCGTTTTATGCCATCCCGAAGAACCTTCGTGAAAAAGTTGATCAGTAGTCCGGTTTTAACTCCGGAAAGCTTTAAATAGGTATAAAGCTGGGCATCGTGTACCGGCATGAGCTTTTCGACGCACTTGAGTTCAACAATAACCCTGCCTTCTACCACCACGTCAATTCTCAGGCCGTCCTGTAAACTGAGGTTCTTGTACCTTACCGGCAAAAGTTTTTGCCTTTCAACGGATAGTCCCACTGTTGTCAGTTCATGGACAAGGCAGGTTTCATAAACTGATTCAAGGAGCCCTGGGCCGAGATGATTGTGTACCTCAATGGCTCGCCCGATTATCACGTTGGTGAGGTCAGCGTCAAGAAGGTTTTTCTCCGTTGCTCCGTTGCTCCGTGTTATTGAAGCCATTAAAGCACCACCGTCTCCCGGTGTACGCCGAAGACGTCGCGCAGAACGTTGGCAATCTCGCCCAGGGTAGCGTAGGCCTTGACGGCGTTGAGAATGGGGGGCATGAGGTTGTCGGTCCCTTTTGCGGCGGAGGCGAGGGCGGCAAGGGTTTCCTTGACCTTGGTTTCGTCTCGCGTTGCTTTCATTTCGGCCAGGGATTTCTTCTGGGCGATTTCCACCTCTTCCTTGATCTTGAGGAGCTCGGGGGCCGGTTCGCCGGTGACGGTGAACTTGTTGACGCCGACGATGATCAGGTCGTCGGTTTCGATGGCCCGCTGGTAGGCGTAGGCGGAGTCCTGGATTTCCTTCTGCTGGAATCCCCGGGAAATGGCCTCGACGGCGCCGCCGAGGGAGTCGATTTTGTTGATGTACTCGGTGGCGGCCATTTCGATCTGGTCGGTGAGGGATTCCACGAGGAAGCTGCCGGCCAGGGGGTCGATGGAGTCGGCTACGCCCGATTCGTGGGCGATGACCTGCTGGGTGCGAAGCGCTATGCGGACCGAGTCTTCGGTGGGGAGCGCCAGGGCTTCGTCCCGGGAGTTGGTGTGGAGCGACTGGGTTCCGCCGAGAACGGCGGCCAGGGCCTGGATGGTGACCCGCATGATGTTGTTGTCGGGCTGCTGGGCCGTGAGGGTGCAGCCGGCGGTCTGGGTGTGGAAGCGGAGCATCATGGAGCGGGGGTCTTTGGCGCCGAACCGCTCTTTCATGATGGTGGCCCACATGCGGCGTGCGGCCCGGAACTTGGCCACTTCTTCCAGAAGGTTGTTGTGGGCGTTGAAGAAGAAGGCGAGCCGGGGGGCGAATTCATCGACATTGAGGCCTGCTTTGATGGCGGCTTCCACGTAGGCGATGCCGTCGGCCAGGGTGAACGCCACTTCCTGCACGGCGCTGGAGCCGGCCTCGCGGATGTGATAGCCGGAGATGGAGATGGTGTTCCACTTGGGGACGTTATCCTTGCAGTAGGCGAAGATGTCGGTGATGATCCGCATCGACTCCTGGGGGGGGTAGATGTAGGTGCCCCGGGCCATGTACTCCTTGAGGATGTCGTTCTGGATGGTGCCGGAAATCTTCTCCGGCGATACCCCCTGCTTCTCGGCCACGGCGATGTACATGGCGAGAAGGATGGCGGCGGTGGAGTTGATGGTCATTGAAGTGGAGACTTTGTCCAGGGGGATGCCGTCGAAGAGGATCTCCATGTCGGCCAGGGAGTCGATGGCGACCCCCACTTTGCCCACTTCTCCCTGGGCCATGGCGGCGTCGGAGTCGTACCCCATCTGGGTGGGGAGGTCGAAGGCGACGGAGAGGCCGGTTTGGCCCGCCTGGAGCAGATACTTGTACCGCTCGTTGGACTCCTTGGCGGTGCCGAAGCCGGCGTACTGGCGCATGGTCCAGAAGCGGCCCCGGTACATGGTGGGCTGGACGCCGCGGGTGAAGGGGTACTGGCCCGGGAAGCCCAGCTCTTCCTCGTAGCCCGGATAGTCGTCGAAGCCGGGGGTGAAGCAGCGGTCCATCACGATATTGGAGGTGGTGCGGAATTCGGGCTTCCGCTCCGGGGATTTGGCAATGCTTTTGGCCACGACAGCATCCTGCCATGCCTGTTTCTTGTCGCTGATGCTCATGAAACTCTCCTTACGGTGCTGTGGATGATGCTTTTCTGTCTCAAGGGCGGTTCGGGAGGCGTCCCTGAGGGGGTTAAAGGATGTTTTTTACCAGTTCCCATGCTTCGGCGTTCACCTCATCGGGATGCCGGGAGGCGGAGGCGTCGATTCTCACCCCGCGCCAGCGGGAAATCTCATTGAGATAGAAGTCGCGCATCTTCTGGTAGTATTCGATTCCCCCCTCATGGTGGATCTGCAGGACATCCTCGACCCGTTCGAAGGCCTCTTCCGCCGGCACGTCGAAGAAGATCGTCAGGTCGGGGTATATTTCGTCTTCGAAGAGGGAACCGCGGGATATCTTGTCGATGAGCCGCAGTACGTCGAAATGTTTCGTGTATCCGTTGACCCAGGCGTTGGCCAGGGAGGAGATGCTGGATTGCTTGCAGAGAACGATTTTGTCCTGCTGCAGTGCCGGTTCGACGACGTTTTTGAAGATTTCGGTGCGGACCGCCCCTTCGAAGATGAAGTCAGCCCTGGGATTTTTGCCGAAGGGCCAGTTGAGCATGGTGGACATGCCCAATTCCTTGACCCGCCCCGAGTCCGGGTTGGCGCATTCGATAACGTCGTGTTTCTGCTCGACCAGGGCCTTGTGGAGAGCCACGATTCCCGACTTCACCTGCTGTCCCGAGCCGCTGATTCCTTCAATAACGATGAATTTACCTTTTCTCACGGTAACCTCCTGAGCGTTTGTAAGTAGTTTTGTGCAAGGGCCAATGAACCGGCGCGGATACCGGCGGGCAGCTGCCGGCGCCTTGGGGCCGTATCCCCATAAAAACCGACCCCGCCTTTTCGGGCGGGGTCAGCCGGTACGACGAGGGTTCCCGGTTATTGCGGGGAACCCTTTCGCTAACCATCCGCCCCGCGTTTAGAGAACGGCTTTGAGATAGGCCGAGGTCCGTTCCCGTTTGACCTGTTCCAGCTCTGCCGGGTTTATTTCCACGAACTTTTCGTCCGGGGTGACCTTGAACAGGGGCTGCCCCTTCTGGACTATGCTGCCGTCCGCGCCATCCATGATGATTTTGTCGATGGTGCCCGAGAAGGTGGCCCGTACCGTGTTGAACATCTTCATGACTTCGATGATGTAGAGGGGCTGCCCCTTCTCGAAGTGCATCCCTTCGCTTACGAAAGCGGGCATTCCCGGAGCTTCCTGGCCATAGTACATGCCGCCGCACATGGCGACGATCTCGTCGGCCTTGGTGGCGGGCGGCGGGACCAGCACCTTTTTCAGCCGGTTCTGCAGTTCCGTATCGTTGAGGTAGTCGGGAATGGTGACTTCCAGGTCGTCTTCCACCTTGAAATCCCAGAACTTCACGGTTTCGGCAATGATGAAGAGCATGCCGAGAAGTTCGAGGCCTGCCTCGAACCCCATGTGGGCCGACTGGATCTGGAGCCACTGCTCTTCGGGGAACCCGCCCTGGGGCTTGTCCTTCACGAGGATTGCCGAAAGGGCGTCGAACTCATGGAGCCCCAGCTTGAAGTGATTTGCCAGGGTCGTGTAGAAACGGAGTCCCTTCTGGAGCAGGTCGTTGTCGTGGCTCCAGATGACCTCGGCTGCCGGTGCGGCCGGGTCGTAGGACATGTTGAGATATTCGTAGGTGTCGCCCAGGATCACGAAGGGGTTGTCGTGCCAGACCACCTTGCCGTTTTCCATGGTGAAATTCTTCCGGTTGATGGAGAGCCACCCCGAGAGGAGATGGGGATCGGCCAGGAGCCGGTCCATGGGGCGGGTGACCAGCGTTCCCTTCCGGTCGAGGATGGCAGACATCTCTTTGGCGATCTTGGGGTCATCGGGGAACTGCTCGGCCATCTTCCTGGCATAGGCCTTTTTCATCTGGATGAAGGCGAAGACCGTGTCGATCTTGTTGGCCTCTTCCTTCAGCTGGCCCACCAGGGTCAGGTAGGGGACCACGAAGCGGGTGGTCGGCTTGGCCATGACGTTCTGGCCGATGAACCAGTTGACCAGGCCGTAGTGGAATTGCAGGTTGGTGGCCAGGTCGGTGCCCCGCAGGGTCGTTTTGCCCAGAACCTCGGAGAGCTTCAGGTAGCTGGCGAGGCGGTCATCACCGTTGGTGAGAAGGAGGGCGATGTTGGAGTCGTAGGCCCCGGCAACCTTGTAGCGCATGAACATGCCGGTGTCGGGGTTGGGGAGGCAGATCCCCTGGTCGTCGCGAATCTCGCCCTCGATGGGGGCTGACCAGTACCGAATCATGCCCCCGGCGTGGGGCGAAAGGGAGGCGTCGGTGGCGTTGAGGCGGGCCTCGGCGGCGGCGCCGAAGCGGGCAATCCGCTCCGGCTTCGGGAGCCGCTTCTTGTGGCGAACCAGCAGGGCCATGGCCTCAACCAGGGATTCGACGATGAAGAAGTCGTTCTTGTCTTTGGGGTTGGTGAACTTGAGGGCGTAGCAGAGCTCGGAAACCCGGTGCTCCACCTGGATGCGGGTGTTCACCTCCATGAAGTAGTAGCGGTCGCGGTCCACGATGCACTCGAAGGTGGAGGCGGAGTCGAGCCCCACGGCGGCGCCGAACTTGGCGGCATCCTCTTCCATCCGCTTGAGCACCTTGAGGTCGCTCTCCAGAGCCTTTACCTCGGCCTTGCGTCCGGCGGCCTTCGCCTTCTCGATGGCCAGGGTCAGCCCCTCCTGGGTGACGGAGATTTCCAGGAGTTTCTGCTCGTGCATCTGGAGGGAGCAGTCGCGGCCACCCATGGAGACGCACCAATCGCCGTTGCCCAGGAGCTGGATCTCGTTGTGGCGGGTCTGCTCGATGTTGAGCTCGACGAGGACGTTCTTGTTGTCGCCGACGCCGTTGGCCTTCACCTCGTTGAGGACCTCGCGCACCAGGCCCGGGGCCTCGGCTGCCGCCTCTTTGATCTGGGCCTCGGTCGGCTTCTTGATGCTGAGGAGGGACGCGCCGAGAATCCGCTGCCCCTTGCCGCCGCCGCCGCCGATGGCCTTGAGGCGGATGCGGCTGCCGGGATATTCGCTGAACATGGCCGCCACTTCCACCTGTACCTGGGCGCAGAGCTCCTCGATGGAGTAGAGGTCGATCCCCTTGGCGTAGGAGGCGTAGAGGATGGCATCGGCCAGCTCTTCGAGGGGAAGCTTCGAGTCCTTCAGAACCTTGGCGTCCACGTCGAGGTTTTCGGCCTTGGCCAGGGCCAGCAGCGCTTCCCGTGTCCCGTGTTTCTTGACCAGGGTCCGGGCGGTGACGTTATTGATGCCGGGGGTGACGCTGACGCCCACCTGCAGGGCGGTCCGCTTGGCCTCGTCCTTCTTGCCGGCGTCGGCCTGGGTGCGGGAGTTGGGGCCCATGAAGGTGAGCCCGGCGTTTTCGATGGCGGCGACGAATTCTTCATCCTCGGCCATGAACCCGTAGCCGGCGAAGATTGCGTCATAGTTGTTATCCTTGGCGATCTGGATGATCTGCCCGATCCGCTCGACCCGCTCTTCCTTGCTGGCGCCGGAGTAGTCGGGCACCCGGTGAACGCGGGTGGAATCGGTCAGCTGGCGCAGTTCGGGAGCCAGGGCGTTGGGGTAGACGATGGAGTCCTTCTCGGACAGAAGGATGCCGTAGTGGGTGATCCCCATCTCTTCAAAGACATCCATGGCCTCCTTGCGGATGGGGCCGCGGCAGACGATGAGCGGCTTCAGATCCTCGCAGGAAAAAGAGCGCACCCATTCGGAATCGGACAGGCCCAGGCGGCGGTTCCGGTGAGTCAGCGGATTGTTCATATACAGGTCGGTCATTGGTCTCTATCTCCAATCAATCGAATTATAAAAAATTTTTTAATAACACGGAGCAACGGAGCGCACGGAGAAAATCAAATTCATAAAAACCAAAATTCAAAAAAACAATAAATACTGAAGACTATCTAGTCTAATTTCAAATCTTAGTTGTTTTCTTTGCCGTTCTCCGTTGCTCTGTTGCTCCGTGTTATTGATATTTTTTAGTGGAACTCGCGCTGCGGGCCGCACATGGGCGACGGCTTGTAGTGCCGCATCAGGAAGGCGATGTTTTCGCCCAGCACCTGGCGCAGGTCGGTCGGCATGACGATGGAGGAGATGGAGCCCAGGGCCAGACCTTCCTTCGGGTTCATAAGTTCTCTTTCGTAACGCTGGTTCAGGGCCGCTTCCTCTCCCTTGAGCCAGTCGGCAGCTTCCTGTTCCGCATCCCGCCGCGCGGCGCCCGGCTCCATGCCTGCGGTGACCCGCGCTTCAACACCCTTCTTGATCATTTCAGCGACGGCGCCGCGGATCTTGCGCAGTTCATCCTTGTAGACAAACTCTTTGCCGGCCGGCCCCATGACCGCCAGGCGGGTGGTGGGGAGCGCCAGTACCATGTCGGCGCCGGTGGGGTAGTTGTTGTAGGAGGCGTAGGCTCCGCCGAAGGCGTTGCGCAGAATCAGCAGGATGCGCGGCGTGCGCACGTCGACGATGGCGTCGAGCATGGAGCGGCCCGCCTGGACTATGCCGCGGCTTTCCTGCTCGCGACCCGGCAGGAAGCCGGTGGTGTCTTCCATGAAGATGATGGGTATGTTGTAGATGTTGCAGAAGCGGACGAAACGGGCGATTTTCACCGCCGAGTCGCAGTCGATCTGGCCGGAGGAGACGGCCGAGTTGTTGGCCACGAAGCCCACCACCTGGCCGCCGAGGCGCCCGAAGGCGGTAACGGCTTCCCGTGCCCGCTCCGGTTGCAGCTCGAAGTAGTCGCCATGGTCGCAGATCTGCTGGATGATGATGGAAACGTCGAAGGGGGTGTTGAAGCCCGTCGGCGAGTTGAAGGCCTTTTTGAGGAGCGTGTTGATTTCCCAGGTTTTGCGGTCCAGGGGGTCGCTGGTTGCCTGGAACGGCGCTCCTATGCTGTTGTTGTCCGGAATGTAGGAGAGAAGCCGCGTTGCGGTCCTCAGGGCCGCCACCTCGTCTTCGACGGTAAGGTCGGCAACGCCTGACTTGCCGTGGACCTTGGGGCCGCCAAGCTCGTCCGGCGTGATGTCTTCGCCCAGAACCGATTTGACGACGCCGGGGCCGGTGAGGCCGAAGAAGGTGTCGGCAGGCTGGATGACGAAGCTCCCCTGGCGCGGCAGGTAGGAGCCGCCGCCGGCGTTGAAGCCGAACATGCACATGATGGAGGGGACTACGCCGCTGATCTTGCGCAGTGCCGTGAACGCCTCGGCATAGCCGTCGAGGCCGCCTACCCCCGCGGGGACGAAGGCGCCGGCGGAATCGTTCATGCCGATAAGGGGAATACCCTTCTCTCCGGCCATGTTGAAGAGCCGGGCCAGCTTGCTTCCGTTGGTGGCATCGATGGAGCCGGCGCGAACGGTGAAGTCGTGGCCGTAGACCGCCACGTCACGTCCGTCGATGTTCAGGATGGCGGTAACCAGCGAGGCACCGTCCAGATTCTTTCCCCAGTTCTGGTACAGGACGTTCGGGGCCTGGTCGGAAAGGACCTTGAGGCGCTCCCAGACAGTCATCCGCTTCTTGAAGTGCTGCTTTTCGATCTGGTCGATCTTGACAGACTTTATGGGGCGCTGGATGAGGTCATGCCCCTCTTTCATTGCTTCTTCATAGGGGCCGGTTGCACGGGAGATTTCGCCCGGAATGGTGAATTCTACTTTCTCGGGGGGGTCAAACGGGTTTTTGAGTTGCGGTTTAATTGCATTCTTAGACATCGCGGCCATCCTTCCGGTGAGTAGAGTTATTCAACAGTCGCATTGGGCAAATCCCTTCTGTTGAGTGTATTGCATGCTTATGAACAGTGAATGTGTGTATGTGCTTAGCATAAAAGCAGACTATCTGGGGGGGATGTTTTATCTAGCGGGTAACCACCGCCAGCACTTGGACCTCGGTTCCATCCTTGGACAGGAGGCGGTGCCGGAGGGATGAGTCGAAGTAGACGCAGTCACCCTCGTCCAGGGCGATGCGTTCGTTTTCGAGCAGGAGTTCTGCGGCCCCTTTCATTATAAAGAGGAATTCTTCGCCATCGTGGCTGTAGGTGTTTTCCTCGGCGGCCTTTTCGGTGACCGAGAGGAGGAACGGCTCCATTTTTTTGTTCTGTTTGCGGAAGGAGAGGGATTCGTAGGAGTATCCCTGGCTTGTGCCCGCCCGGGAGATGACGCGGGGAATAATCTTGCGCTCGCCCCGGCGGACCACTTCATAGCGGTATTCCTCTTCTTCCTCGGAGAAGAAAAGGCTGATCTTTACGTCGAAAAATTTTGCGATCTTGGACAAGGTCGCGATGGGAGGAGAGACGTTATTGTTCTCGATCTGGGATATGAGGGCAGGGGAGAAGCCGGTTTCACGGGCAACTGCCTGGAGCGTCAGCTTTTTGGCTAAACGGAGTTTTTTAATCTTGGCTCCGATGTTGTATTCCGTCATCCGCTACCCCGTAGGTGAAAGAAGTAAAACCTGTTTTTATCCAGTGTTTACATACCCTAAAGAGCTTTGTACTGTCAATAAAATAATTTTTATCTTGGCTTAATATCAAGCAGCGTGGGCAGAAGGGATTGTGGTTGGCCGGTCCGGAAATCCATGGGTCCGCATGGTGTAGAACGACTTTTCCAGAAAAGGGGGGCTGGACATTCAGCTCCCCCTCTCATGCTATCCGTCATTTGCGGAGGGCGCGAGCCAGAATTTCCAGGGTGTGCATGACCCGGGTGCGGTTGCCACGCTGCTTGAGCCCGTCGGAGAGCTGCATCATGCAGCCGGGACAGCCGGTTACCACCGCCTCGGCTCCGGTGTTGATGATGGCGGCGCTCTTCATCTGGTTGATGGCCAGGGAGCTTTCGTAGTGGTAGACGTTGAAGGTCCCGCCGAGGCCGCAGCACTTGTCGGCCCCTTCCATCTCTGCCAGTTCGACGCCGGGAGCCCCCCGCAGAAGTTCGCGGGGCTGCCTGGTGATGGCGCGGGTTCTCAGGTGGCACGGGTCGTGGTAGGTGATCCGGATGTCTCCGCCGGCGCCGGTCTCCTCGGGGTTCAGCCCCAGTTTCTGGAGAAGCTGGGATGCGTCCACGGTCTTTTCGGCGATGGCCTTGAGGCGGGCCGCCAACTCCGGATGCCGCTTCCCCACCAGGTTTGGGTAGAACTTGTGGAGCGCCCCGCCGCAGGTGGCGCAGGCGGTCATGACGTAGTCGGCCTCGTATCGCTCCAGTTCGGCCAGGTTCTTTTCCGCCAGGCCGCGCACCGTGTCCAGGTCGCCGCCGGACATCCCCGGCAGGCCGCAGCACTGCTGGTTTTTGGGGATAATCACCGTGCACCCCAGGTGCCGGAACAGGGCCAGGGCCGCCTCTCCCACCTGGGGATAGCAGAAGTTGGTCATGCAGCCGACGAAATAGACGATGCGCGGTTTGCCCGGCTCCCCCTGGATCACTTCGGGGTGGCGGTCCATGAACGGCTTTTTCGCTATGGGAGGGATGTGGCGCTTACCCCCGACAAAGGGAAGGGGAAAGCGGAGTCGCAGCCCCGAGGTCTCCGGCACCTTGCGGAAGAAGAGGGGACCGAGGATGCGGGCCGCCGCGGCGCCGAATTTCATGAGGGACCGGTTCCTGATGACCCGCCCCACCGCCGCGTGGAAGGTGGTGAGACCCCGTTGGCCGGAGAGGGCTTCCCGGGCCGTCATGACGATCTCGTCCGTGGGGACGTCGTTGGGGCACTTCTCCACGCAGCTGCCGCAGAGGAGGCATTTGGACATGGCGGCATAGGTGGCGTCGTCCAGTTCGATATCCCCCTTGAGGAGGTGCTGGGCCAGGGCCACCTTCCCACGGGCCACGGCCGGCTCCTTGCCGAAGGTGGCGAAGGCCGGGCAGTGGGCCCGGCAGGCGCCGCACTTGACGCACTTTTTCAGTTCTTGTTCGACTCGTTTAAGAGGATCCACGGGAAAACCTTTTTGAATAACACGGAGAGACTGAGGGCACGGAGAAAAGCTTGGAAGTTAAAGGAAATCATTTTTACGAAGTCCAGCGGATCATCGAATTACGATGAAATCATTTGTGCAGCCAGCTTCCTGCTAGGGCTGGAACTCCGTGCTCTCCGTCTCTCTGTGTTATTAATGATGATGGTCTTGCAGTTACTTACATCGGGAACATCTTCCCCGGGTTGAGAATGTTGTTGGGGTCCAGGGCCTTCTTGATGGCCTGCATGGCTGCAACCTGGGCCGGTTTCAGCTCCAGGTGGATATAGGGCTGCTTGGCGAGCCCCACGCCATGCTCGCCGGACATGGTGCCGTTGAGGTCCAGGGCCGCCTGGAACACCTCGGCGATGGCCTCGTGGGCTTTCTCCTCCTGCCCTGGGACCGACTTGTCGATCATGACGTTCACGTGGATGTTGCCGTCGCCCGCATGGCCGAAGTTGACGATGGGAATATCGTATTTCTGCTGGATCTTTTCGATGGTCCGAATGACATCCGGCACCTTCGAGCGGGGTACGACGATGTCTTCGTTGAACTTGTCCGGGTTCACGTCCCGAAGCGACGGCGATACCAGCCGCCGCACCTTCCAGAGGGCCTCGGACTCGGCGGCGTCCCTGGCGACCTTGCATTCCACGAGCCCCAGGGGCTTGACCAGTTCCTGGATGCGGGCCGCCTGTTTTTCGATGAGCTCCCGGTCGCCGTCCACCTCGATGATGAGTACGGCCCGGCCGCTGGCCGGAATCCCCAGGTTAAAGCGCTTCTCCACGCACTGGAGCGTGGCGTGGTCCATGAACTCCAGGGTTGTGGGGATGATCTTGTTGCCGATGATGGTGGAGACCGCCTTGGCGGCGCCGTCGATGGAGTCGAAGATGGTCATCATGGTCTTCTTCGCTTCGGGGAGCGGCAGAAGCTTGAAGATGATCTTGGTGATGACCCCGAGGGTCCCTTCGCTGCCGCAGACGAGGCGGGTCAGGTCGTACCCCACCACCCCCTTGTAGGTTTCGCCGCCGGTGCGGATGACCTCGCCGGTGGGGAGCACCACTTCGAGCCCCATGACGAAGTCACGGGTGACGCCGTACTTCACGCAGCGGGGGCCGCCGGCGTTCTCGGCCACGTTTCCCCCCAGGGTGGAGAACTTGAGGGAGGCGGGGTCGGGGGGGTAGAAGAGCCCCAGTTTCTCCACCTCGATCTGGAACTGCTCGGTGACCACGCCGGGCTCCACCTCGGCGATGAGATTCTCGGTGTCGATGCGGAGGATGCGGTTCAGCCGCGTCACCACCAGGACGATGCCCCCCCCCTTGGGGAGTGCCCCGCCGGTGAAGCCGCTGCCGGCCCCCCGGGGATAGACCGGGAACTTTTCGCGGTTGGCCACTTTCAGGACGGCCGAAACCTCTTCGGTGGTGCCGGGATGGACTACGGCGTCGGGGAGAAATTCCATCTGGGTGGCGTCGTAGCCGTAGCAGATCAGGTCCTGGCGATCGGTGGCCACGTTGTCGGCGCCGACGATTTGTTTCAATTCATCAATAATTCGCTTTTCCAACATGAAAACCTCGGTTTGAATAACACGGAGAGGCGGAGAACACGGAGAGAAACTTTTATAATCAGAGTCTTTGAAAAAATGGTTTGCTTGATTTACAGGGCAATTCTGGCGTTTTGCTTTGTTCTCGCTCTTCTCCGTGTGCTCCGTTTCTCCGTGTTATTTATTTGTTTGTTGCAACTGGCAGCACCGTTCCCCCCTCGGGGATGACATAGGCGGTGTAGTCGGCCGGGAGCAGCTCCGTCGCCTGTGCCATGGCCTCGTCAAGGGTCCTGGCGTGGGTCATTCCCATGGTGCGGACTTCCTCCGGGGGGAGGTCCGAAACGAGGATGATACGGAATTTTTGCGCTTTCTGCAGCAGGGAATAGGCGGTCTGCCCGTTAATCTCGTAATGGCTCCGCAGGCGCGCCTCAAAGGGGGCCAGCTCCCTGAACCGGAACCAGTCGAAGAAGGTGGCGTTCCCGTAGCCGTCCCGGCACTGGGCCAGAAGGACCATGACGCCACCCTCTTTGAGGGCCTGGCTGCCGTATTCCATGGCCTTGTGGGACTGGATGACGTTGATGTCTTTTGGAAATCCCCCGCAGGAGACCACGACGAGGTCCGCTTTCTCCTGCAGCGGCCAGGCGAAACGCTCGGCGTAGTACCGGCATCCCTCTTCGTGGGCTTCCCGCCAGTGCCCTGCAAAGGCGGCCATAATCCGCTTGTCGGGGGAGAGGACCGTGTTCAGGATGAAGTCGGGCTCCACCATGGCGCACGCCTCCACCATGGCGCCGTGGACCGGGTTCCCCTCCAGGTTGCCGGTAACGGCCAGGGGGTTCTTGCCGGTTCCCTCGCCGGGGTTCAGGACGGCGAAGTGGCTGGCCATGCAGGTTGCCCTGGCCGCCACGCCGGGGAGGATGCTCTTGCGCCCCCCACCGAAGCCGGCGAAGTAGTGGAAGCCGATGGTGCCGGTGAGGATGACCCGGTCCGCCTCCACCACCCGGCGATTCACCGTTACGTCGATGCCGTTGGCGGTGCGGCCGATGAAGGCCAGTTCCCCCGGATTGTCGCAGTCGTGGTCAATGATCGGGATTCGGCCATGGAGAGGGCCGGCGATCTTTTTGTGCTCGTGCTCCGTCTGCTTCCGGTGAATGCCGAGGGCCACGAGGATTTCCATGTCCCGCTCCCGGATGCCGGCGGCAACGAGGCGTTCCACG
Source organism: Geobacter benzoatilyticus (assembly GCF_017338855.1). Taxonomy (NCBI): domain Bacteria; kingdom Pseudomonadati; phylum Thermodesulfobacteriota; class Desulfuromonadia; order Geobacterales; family Geobacteraceae; genus Geobacter; species Geobacter benzoatilyticus. The sequence continues at coordinate 887,407 of NZ_CP071382.1, read as the reverse complement.
AGGAGCGGGAGGTAGATATCGCTCCCGGTGTAGCGGGTGATGTCGGACGTTACGATGACAACCCGCTCCCCGGCCTTGAAGGAACTGATCAGGGCGGCGCAGTGGTCGAGGGCTGCGCCGATGATGGTTTCCGGCTCCTCCGGCGCGGCGGGAGCCGCCGGACGGATCACGCCGAGGAGTCGTTCCGGCGGGAGGTTCAGGGGAAGCAGGATGTCACCGTAGTGCAGGTCCATGAAATGGGTAACCCTTAGAAACCTTTGTGGTATTCGGATACCTGCCGGGCGAAGTTGCGTCCGAACTCGAAGCAGGCCTCTTCGTCGGTCGGTGAGGGGCGATAAGCGATCTGGATTCCCGGTTCAACGGTTTGGAGTCCCATTGATTTAAACACGTCATAGGCTTCCTTCACGGCGCCCCCGCCCCAGCCGAAGCTGCCGAAGGCTCCGATAATCCGGTTTTTGGGGCGCAGCCCCCGGATGTGGGTGAGGAATTCGGCAACGCTCGGGTAGAGTATGTTGTTGAGGGTCGGCGAGCCGATGAGGGTGCCGCGGCATTTCCAGAATTCCTTGATGGCTACGCTGGTGGGGGTGGCCCGCAGCTTGATGACCCGGCAGTCGAGCCCTTCGGCCCTGATCCCCTCTGCAATGGGGACTGCCATCTTCTCGGTGCTCTGCCACATGGTGTCGTAGATGATGGCCACCGACTCCCGTGCCTTGCCGTTTGCCATATCCAGGTACATGTTGAGCACTTTGCCCGGGTCCTTGCGCCAGATGAGGCCGTGGTCCGGGGCAATCATGTCGATCTCCAGTCCCTTCGTCTGGATTTCGGCGATCTTGTTTTTGATCATCTGGCCGAAGGGCATGAGGATGTTGGCGTAGTAGTCAATGACCGAATCTTCGAGTTTAGCAACTGATTCGGAAATTTCGAATTCATCGTCGAAGCGCGCGGCCGAAGCTATGTGCTGCCCGAAGGCGTCCTGGGAGAAGAGGACTTTGTCCTCGCGGGCATAGGTCACCATGGAGTCGGGCCAGTGGAGCATGGGGGTTTCGAGAAATTCCAGGGTCCGCTTGCCGATGGTGATGGTGTCCCCCGTCTTGACGGTCTTCATGTTCCAGCGGGACAGGTCGAAGAAGCGATCGAGGCCTTTCTTCCCTTTTTCCGATATGTAAATGGTGGCGTTGGGGGCCAGGTCCATGATCCGGTCGAGGCTCGTGACATGGTCATTTTCAATGTGGTTTATGATGACGTTCTTGATGCGTGCCGGGTCCACGACGCCGCTGATGTTCTTGATTGTGTATTCGGCGAAGTCGTACTTGACCGTGTCGATGAGGGTGATTTCGTCGTCCATGATCAGGTAGTTATTGTATGTGGTTCCCCGCGGCGTCTCGTAGCCGTGGAAATCGCGCACCGCCCAGTCGACGGCGCCGACCCAGTAAATATCCTTTTTTATTTCTACTGCCTTCACGGGCTCTATCCTCCTGTTAATGGTGTCGGTTGTATCTGCCTGCGGGAAAATCCCCGAAGGCGACGGCATGCCTAAAACGAAAGCGGGAGCGCCGCAGCGCCCCCGCCTTGGGCAAACTGCCGGGGGGTTACATCTCGGTGAGGACCCGCTCGTCGTAAACAGCCTCTATTTTCAGCTTGTGCCCCTTCTCGATGTCTGCGAGTACCAGCAGCATCCGCTTGAACTTGGGGTCGTCGGTAAGCTCGGAGGCTGCCGTATAGAGCTTGTAAGCGTTTTCCTCGGTTTTCATGGCGTAACGGAGAATTTCCGGATAGCTCATGTCCTCCCGGAACGGAAGCTCCGTCATGTATTCGGCGATCTTCATGTCGGGGCGGTCGGCGATCGTGTACTTCTCGGCTCCCCCCATGTCCAGCTTTTCGAAGGCAACCTTGTGGCCGGCCTCTTCCTCGGCCATTTCCTCGAACATCTTGCGGGCAGAGATGCTGGTCGCCTTCTGTGCGGCGGTCTTGTAGAGTTGATAGGCGTTTTCTTCCCGCTGAACGGCAAATTTGATGATATCGTCAAGGGTCTTGAATTCCATCCGGCCTTTCCTCCAGGTCGCTGATTTGATAGCTTAATTAAATGGCCATGTAATGCTGCTATTGAACTTCCTCGAACTGATCACTGCCGACTCCGCAAACGGGGCAGACGTCGGGAGGTTCAGGTCCCTCGTGGATGTAGTCACAGACAACGCATCTCCATCTTTTCATTGTGCCCTCCTTTCGCTGTAAGTGTCATAGGCATGCAATCAGGACAAACTCCGCTGAAGTTTATGGAATAGTCAAGTACGGTAAACCCCGCTTCAGTCTCGGCCGGCATTTGCGAGAGACAGATGGCGGGGTTGTGCACGTCCTGGATCTTCTGGCAATGGATGCAGTGTATGTGGTGGTGGCGCTCCGCATTTGCATCGTAGCGTGCCTTGGACTCGGGGTTGCTGATCTTCAGGACGACGCCGATTCCCACCAGGGTTTCAAGAACCCGGTACACGGTGGTGCGGGATATCCCCCGGAGCCGTCCGCGGACTGCATCGTAAAGCTGGTCGGCTGAAGGGTGGTCCGTGCGCTCGGCCAGGGCGTCGAGAACAACCCGGCGCTGAACGGTCATGGCCAGCCCGTTCCGGCGGCACTGTTCCTCCAGGTCCCGGAGTTTTTGTGCTTTGAAGCTTATAATGGATTTCATGGTAATTGGTACTTTATTGCAAGCCTTTGAGGCAGTCAAGCGGATTCCTGGCAGCTAACGGTTTTCACGCAGCCACTGTGTAAGACAGGTGTCCGGATGAAATTATTTAAAGATTGACAAAACTCCGCATATCCTATAACAATTTTACGTTTTTTGTTTACGGTGAACCGTTTGCTTGATGGGGGTTTTAGGCCTTTCGCAGGCTATTTTTAGAGGAGGTTGGTAAATGGAACAATATGCAGTCTACTTCGCCCTGGCCTGTGCCGTGGCGGCCGTCGCCTACGGTCTCTTTTCGGCCCAGTGGATTCTGGGGCTGCCCCAGGGCAACGATCGGATGCGCCAGATTGCCGCGGCTATCCAGGAGGGTGCCGGCGCCTACATGAAGCGCCAGTACACCATCATTGCCGTCGTCGGGGTGGTCATGTTCATCGCCCTGTTCGCCACGCTGGGGATGAAAACCGCCATTGGCTTCGCCATCGGTGCTCTCTTCTCGGGTCTGACCGGCTTCATCGGCATGTTCGTTTCGGTTCGCGCCAACGTCCGTACCACCGAAGCAGCAAAGTCCGGCATCCACAAGGCACTTAACGTTGCCTTCAAAGGGGGCGCCATCACCGGCATGCTCGTTGTCGGCCTCGGCCTCCTCGGGGTTGCCGGTTACTATGTTGTCCTCCAGCAGCTTATGCCCGGCGCACCGATCAAAGATGTGGTCAGCCAACTGGTTGGTCTTGGCTTCGGCGGTTCGCTCATTTCCATCTTCGCCCGCCTCGGCGGCGGTATCTTCACCAAGGGGGCCGACGTCGGCGCCGACCTGGTCGGCAAGGTTGAGGCCGGGATTCCCGAAGACGACCCCCGCAACCCGGCTGTTATCGCCGATAACGTCGGTGACAACGTTGGTGACTGCGCCGGCATGGCCGCCGACCTGTTCGAGACCTACGCCGTAACCCTCATTGCTGCCATGCTCCTGGGCGCCATCGCCTTCACCGGCAACACCGCTGCCGTCAACTACCCGCTGATTCTGGGCGGCATTTCCATCATCACCTCCATCATCGGCACCTTCTTCGTCAAACTGGGGGGGAGCCAGAAGATTATGCCCGCCCTGTACAAGGGGCTTATCGCTTCAGCGGTTCTGGCCTGCATCGCTTTCTATTTCGTGACGGTCCAGATGTTCCCGCAGGGACTGACTAACGCCTATGGCGAGACGTTTACGGCCGCCAGCATTTTCATCTCCGCCATTGTCGGCCTCGTGGTTACCGGTGCTATCTTCTGGATCACCGAATACTATACCGCAACGGAGTACGGGCCGGTCAGGCACATCGCCCAGGCCTCCACCACCGGCCATGCCACCAACATCATCGCCGGCCTTGGCGTTTCCATGAAGTCCACCGCCATGCCGGTCATCGTCATCGCCGCCGGCATCATCGTTGCCTTCCAGTGCGCCGGGGTGTACGGCATCGCCATTGCCGCCGTTTCCATGCTGTCGCTGACCGGCATCGTAGTTGCTATGGACGCCTATGGCCCCATTACCGACAACGCCGGCGGCATTGCCGAGATGGCGGAACTGGACGATTCGGTCCGCGCCGTTACCGACCCGCTTGATGCCGTCGGCAACACCACCAAGGCGGTAACCAAGGGTTATGCCATCGGCTCCGCCGGCCTCGCCGCAGTCATCCTCTTTACCTCCTACGTGGATGAGTTGAAACTTGTCGGCAAAAACATCGACTTCAACCTGGCCGATCCGTACATTATCGTCGGCCTGTTTCTCGGCGGGATGCTTCCCTATTATTTCGCCGCCCTCTGCATGGAGGCTGTCGGCAAGGCGGGTGGTTCGGTCGTGGAAGAAGTGCGTCGCCAGTTCCGCGAGATCAAGGGGATCATGGAAGGGACCGGGAAGCCCGATTACGCCTCCTGCGTCGATATCGTGACCAAAACGGCCCTCAGGGAGATGGTCATCCCCGGCATCATCCCCATCGCCGCCCCGATCATCATCGGCTTCACCCTCGGCCCGAAGGCCCTCGGCGGCGTCATCGTCGGCACCATCGTAACCGGTATCTTCGTGGCCATTTCCATGACCACCGGCGGCGGTGCGTGGGATAACGCCAAGAAGTACATCGAAGACGGCCACCACGGCGGCAAGGGGGGCGATGCCCACAAGGCCGCCGTCACCGGCGACACCGTCGGCGACCCTTACAAGGATACCGCCGGCCCGGCCGTCAACCCGATGATCAAGATCATCAACATCGTATCGCTCCTCATCGTGCCGCTTCTGGGCAAGCTGGGGTAGGGCGAACTAGCCTTGCTGCAACGCACGAAAGGGCGGCCGGAGATACTCCGGACCGCCCTTTTTCCCATCACCTTGCTTATCTTCTTGTCACATCAGCGCTTCCGCCCACTGATCCCAGAGCACCTCTGGCGGTTATGCCAGGCAGAACTGCGCAACCGATGCACGGGCGAGTCCTCCGCTCATGTCGGGGATGATACTCAGTTCCAGTGTTGTCAATCCAGCTAGGTCGACATCATAGTCTTCTATCTCCAGCGTGTTGTGGGGAGCGCTGAAATTGTACTGCTGGCGTACAATTTCCCGGTAGGATTTGCCGCCGTCCGAGGACCACCGCAGCACGAACTCGTGAGTACGTTCCTTCTCATCTTCCCGAAACACCAGATAAATACGCCGGACCCGCAGGGGCTTGTCAAACAAGAGGCGGACTGCCTGCTGGCCCGATTCCGATGCTCTCCAGCCAGGTCCATCTCCGGGTCTCAACGCCAGTTCAATCGGGTGTGACGGGTCCTCGGACGTGAGTTCCGCCTTGGCCAGGATTTCCAGATCCAGCCAGTCTTCATCGGGGGGTATGATATCCTCGATGTCCTGGCTGATTATACGTTTACGCATGGTATTTCCTCCTTTGGCTCGTAGCAGCGGGTTATTGAGAAAAGATAAGCACACTGTAGGGTCCGATGGAAAGCACGGCATGGAAGGGAAAGCCGTCGCACTCGCCCGGTTCGGCGACGACATCGGTGCTCGGATGGCTGTGGAAGTCATCGTTGTAGCCTTGCCAATCGCTGTTGAACCTTAGTTTCCAGGCCCCCGCGGCCGGGAAGCCGATGACGTAGCCATCCTGGGGTCCGTGGAAAAAGTTGGCGACGACCACGACGTCGTCCTCCGGTCCCCCCTTGTCCCACCGGTGAAAGGCGATGACCTTGCGTTCTTCGTTCAGGTGATAGACCTGGGTGAACTGCCCGCAGAGGCCGCGGGTGAAGCCGTCGCGGTTGAGACGCAGCCGTATGAGGTCGCGGTAGAGCCGAACGATGCCGTGGAATTCGTCCTTTTGGTCCCAGTCGAGGGGGACAGTGTCGCGGAACCATTCGCCTTCGAGAAATTCCTGCCCCTGGAAGAGCATGGGAATGCCGGGAGCCGTAAAGACCATGGCGGCGGCCAGGGTCGAACGTTTCCGCGCGTACCATCCCTTGGGGTCGTTCGGGCTGATCTCCTGGGGCACACGTGCCTTGCCGTTGGCTACCTCGTCGTGGGATTCGCTGTAAATGACCCGGTCGAAGGCGTCATCGTTGTAGCGGTAGCAGATGGCGTAGCGAACGGCGGCGAGCGAGCGCTGCTCGTCCTTGGACGTGGTCACCGCCAGGCGGATGGGGTGGACGAACATGGCGTCCCACTGGGAACCGAACCCGGCCCCACCGGCGCCAACGTCCCTGGTGAGCCAGCTGTTGTGTTGCAGATCCTCGGCGATCGTGATGCGGCCGGGAAACTTCTCCGCCACCTGACTATTTATCCACTGGAGCAGGCTCCACCCCTCGGGCAGTTCCTGCGTGCCGACACCGTTGACGGTACGAATGAATTGGGTGCAGTCGAAGCGGATGCCGTCAACGTGGTATTCCGTGAGCCACATCAAGGCGTTGTCGAGGAGGTACTGGCGGACCTCGCCGCGGCCGTAATCGGGCCGGGTTTCCCCCCACGGGGTGATGGCCCGTTCGTCATTGTAGAAGTAGATCCCGCCGCGATCATTCTCGCACCAGCCGTCGAACTGCCAAAGATCCAGGTCGCTGGGGCCCAGGTGATTGTAAACAACGTCAAGAATCACCCCGATACCCTCCTGGTGGGAGCGCTTTACGAACTGTTTGAACGCCAACGGGCCGCCGTAAGCGATCTCCACCGAAAAGATATGAGCGGGGTTGTAACCCCAGGACCGATCCCCCGCAAATTCGCCCACCGGCATGATCTGGATCGCATTGACGCCGAGCTTTTTCAAATGACTTAGACGCGCCGAAATAGAAGCGAACTCGCCCGGTTTGTTGTCGTCATCCTGGTCGTTGAACGTGCCGACATGCAGTTCGTAGATGACCAGCTCGTTCCACGGCGCGAACTGGAAATCGTCCCCTTGCCAGTCGAAGCCAGGATCGTGAACTATAGCGTTGCCGACCGAACTGGTCACCTCGCGGGCATAGGGGTCGATGCGCTTTAACTCACCCTTCTCGGTGGTGAGCAGGAACTTGTACTCATCGCCCACCTGGGCTTCTGCCACATCGGCGTACCAGTAGCCGTTCTCCCCGGCCTGCAGGGGATGTTTGCCGCCGTCCCATCCGTTGAACGAACCGATGACGGATACCCGCTCTGCATGGGGCGCCCACACGCGGAACGCGACCCCCCCATCGTGGGGAATCGCACCCATTCCCGTGATCTTTTTTTCTTCGCGCATGGATCCACCTCCGCTTCTCACCGCTTCGGTTCAGGCGGTTCATTCAAGGGTGAAATAGAACGTCGCCCCCGCGCCCGGCTCCCCCTCTGGCCAGATTCGCCCGCCGTGGCGCTTGACGATTCTCTCCACCGTGGCCAGGCCTATACCGCTCCCCTCAGCGTCCGTTCCGGGGAGCCGCTGGAAAGGAATGAATAACTTGTCCGCAAGTGCCATGTCGAAACCCGACCCGTTGTCCCGTACATAGAAAGCCGGCTTCCCGGCACTATCCGTCACTCCGAATTCAATGATCGTCTCTTCCCGGTTGCCGGTATGCTTCCAGGCGTTTCCAATGAGGTTGTCCAGGACAACCCGCAACAACCCCGCGTCACCGTTGGCCACGATTCCTTCCTGGATTCTGAGGGAGATCCGACGCTCCGGCGCCGTCAATTTCAGCTCCATGGCAACATTTTTTGCCATAGTGCTGAGGTCAACCTGTTCATGGTGCATCTCGACGTGGGTGATGCGTGAAAAATCGAGCAGGGTGTCAATGAGCCGGTTCATCCGCAGGGTGCCTTCGTACATATCCCGCATGTATCCCTTGCATTGGTCATCGAGTTTGCTGCCGCAGAGTTCCTGAACCACCTGGCAGTAGCTGTTGATAAGTGTCAGCGGTTTGCGCAGGTCGTGGGAGACCGTGTAATTGAATGCCTCCAGTTCGATATTCGCGGCGACTAGTTCGGTGGCGCGGGCGGCCAGGTCGGTGTGCAGAATGTCGAGCCTCTCCTCCAGTTGACGACGCCTGGAAATATCGATGATCGCGGCGCGGCACTCCTTCCCCGATGCCTCGGCTACGGCTTCGATCTGCACAAAGAGCGGGTACGTTTCCCCTTTCAGGAGCGCCACTTCACTGACTTCTTTGGTCCGGCTTTCCAGTACCCTCGTGAGGAACTCGGCAAAGGCGGGACGGGCATCATAGGCGACGAAGTGCCCGAAGCGTCGGCCCAGCAGCCGGGCGCGTTCAATTCCAAGGAGGTTTGCCGTAGTGAGGTTGGCGGCTCGTATAACACCGTCGCGGTCGAGGGTGAAGTAGCCGACCGGGGCGAAATCGTAGAGGTCGGTGTATTTTTCCAGTGCCGTCTCCATCTCTTCCCTGGCCCGTCGGAGCTCTGTATTCTGCATCTCCAGTTCGATCTGGTGGACCTGCAGTTCGTGAAGGAGCCGCTGTGTCTCATCGCCCGTGCTGGTGAGGCCCGCTTCAGGCGTTTTCGGGGTCAGCTGTTCTTCCGCACGGCGGCGCAGTTCGGCGGCTGTTGTTGCCAGGCTCGTTTCCTTTTCTGTTTCCATTGTTGGCCCTTATTGAGGTTGTCAGGCTGTCGGCGGAAGAATCATTCTACATTGCGTCCAGATTTACGCCATGGGGTTGAACCTTCCACTCACTGCTGGCCTGTTCCGACTGAGCGCTGGAGCGTCACCTGGTTCTTATGCTCCTTGGTCTTGAGTGTGAGGTAGTCATCCCTCTCCAAATCGAAAAGTTGTCTCTTGTAGCGGCTCGTAAGATCATACCACTGTCTGATTCTATTGCCGAAACGGCTTTCCTCGGGATAGTGCAAGGTATTCAGAAAGGACTGGATCGCGAAATAGTACCGGACCGCGTTGCGCTCGATGGCGCCCCGGGGCCCGCCGATATCTCTTTCCGCTTTTCGGGTGGCATCGTTATCTTGATAATGGCGTCGATCATTGGCCGTATCCTTCAGGTATTACGCAGTCGATGGCAGGGAACCATCATGTTCTCCGCCCCTGGATGAACCCGACAAGCAGTACAATAATGGCGATGACCAGCAGGACGTGAATAAAAGAACCCAGCGTGTAGCCGCTCACCAGTCCCAAGGCCCAGAGAACGATCAGTATCACAGCTATTGTCCACAACATGAGATCCTCCTTCCTGATTGCTATGATCACTGCCGGCTGGGGTATCGCCCTGCCGGCAGTGATCATTCAGTCTTGTTGATTCATGAACGTAAACTACTCGATGGTCATCCGGTTCTCTACGCTCTTCACGCCGTTAACGTCTTTGGCGAGTTTGGTGGCCAGGTCCTGTTCGGCTGAGTTTTTGGCCTTGCCGGTCAAGGTAACCACACCATTCTTCGTGGTGACCGATATGTTGATGGCGCTGGTCGAGCGGTGGCTGAGCAGCGTCATCTTGACCAAGGCGGTGATGGAAGCGTCATCGATTTTGTCGCCCATCGTCCGCGTCTTTTTCGAGGTGTCCGTCACGGTCATCTCATTGTTTACATCTTTGACCCCTTCGATATCCATGGCGTATTCAGTGGTCAATTCCTTTTGCGCCTGACTGGGGGCATTGCCTCGCAGGGTCACGATGCCGTCTTTGACCTCAACCTCGGTTTTGAAGCCGCTCACGCTGCGATGGTACAGGAGTGTGGATTTGACCTTTGTGGCGAGCCACGCATCTGACATATCAGAGGGGCGCTCCCCTTTCACTTCAAGCCGGTTGTCAACGCTCTTGACGCCGGGCAGACCCACCACGGTTTCCTGGGCCAATGACTTGTGGGATTCCTCCGAGACGGTCCCCGTCAGGGTTACGACACCGTCCCTGGAATCGACCCTGACCTTGTCGTTCTTGAGGTAGGTCTTAAACACATGGGTCTTTTTGGCTGATGATTCGATGCGATCATCCATACTTGACGCGTGCGCAGGAACGCTGGTCGCCAACAGGGCGACGGCAGCTGCCATCAGAAACAGTGAATATAGTCTTTTCATTGGAATGATCTCCTTGTAGTAATCGTCAATGTTTTTTCATCGTCTTTTTTGCCGGTTTTTTCTCACCCGGCTGCATGGACATCATCATCGTCTTCATTTTCTTGAACTGTTCGTCCGTCAATGACCCCCTCACTTCTTTCATGGCCTGCAGCATTTCCAGATGATGGGCTGTTTTTATCCCTTCAGTTTTCTTGACCGCGGCGCTGGCTTTCTCCAGATCAAAATCCTTCACTTCCATGATTTCCATGAGTTCGATCTCTGCAATCTTAAGGTCGGCTTTGAAGCGAGCATGCTTCTTTTGCATTTCCCGATGGATAGGCTTCAATTTCATAACCTGGTCATCGGTAAGCCCAATCTCGTCTGCATGATCGAGGCACATGCCCATCATGTCGCCCATCATGTCCATGGAGCCCATTTCCATCATCGGTCCATATCCTGCCCGCTGCTCCTTCATGGGCATATTCTTCATCTGTGAAAAAGCGGGCGCCGCAAAAGCAACGGTCAACAACAATGCGAGCACTATTCTGTTCATGATGTTCTCCTATTCTCCCGAGGACCTCTCGATGGCTCGTCCGCCACTCTCCATATCCTGACCGACACCATGAACGGTATGGCAGCCGGACAGAGCCCACATGCCCACAAGAAGCGCAGCAGATGTTGCTAGTTTCCGTATCATTTCCCTCTCCTTTGCACGGGAAGTTGGTCTCCTATTTTCCCAGGACTTTCTTGACCTCGCCGATCTTCTCCTGGGCTTTGCCGGCTAATTTTTCGGCTTTGCCTTTGGCTTCCAACTCGGGATTATCGGTGACTTTCCCGGCGACCTCCTTGACTTTGCCCTTCACTTCGTGAAACTTCGCTTCCGCGTTGTCCCTGATGCTCGATTTCATGGTGACCTCCTGTCGTTTGTGCTGATGAATTTCTTGCCAGTCAAGGGGTTGGAATCTGACATTTTCCAACTCGTGGAATTCTCTCTGCCGCTTTTCCAAGGCTTGCCTCCTTTGAAGGTGATATCCTACCGGAACCGATTCAAATCAATTTCCAATGAATCAAGTCGACGGGATATGTCTGCTCTCTCATCTTGAGTCGTGTATCGGCCTCCTTCTGTCATCCGCAGGTAATCAACCCGAATGGAGTCGAGCCTGGCCTGGAATTCTCTCTCCTCGGCAAGAGGCAAGCGCTTACTGATACGCCCATCGTCAATTCTTCTCTGAAGGGAGACAATCCGCTCCCCATTAAGTGGCTCTTCGATTCGTGCAGTTTAAGGTCAACTCTTGCAACAACTCTTTCAAAAAGGCCTGAATCATCTACTGCATGCGACATCTGAATGAAGGTTTACTGCTTATAATTTGCCTAGAAGCAGCAGAATTATAAGAATCGAAACTATCAAGCCAAGCACGCCACTCGGGTAGTAACCCCACTGTTTACTGTGAGGCCATGTGGGCAGTGCACCCAGTAACAACAAAATTAAGATAACGATCAGAATAGTTCCTAACATAACCATTTCCTTTCTCAGTTAAGGTTCCGACTGGTAAATCATTTCACTGTCCTTGTATCTTTGTCCACTTTGAGGCTGTGACTTGAAAAGGCAACGGCGCTTCTCCTTCATAAACACGCGGAACCTCATATTCTGCCATAAAGTTACATCGCAACTAACGTACCAGAGAAGAGCCGCAGATACTGAGAGTGCAAGGGGCTGATTGTGCGGGGTAAAATGGAAAGAGACCGTGCGTGGGTGGGGGTAAGCCGCCAGCGGCATCCGTCATATTTGACATAACTGCAATATATGACGGAATGTGTAGAGGCAACTATTTGTAATTTTGAATGTTTTGCTTTTGTTGACGCTGGTCGCCAACGGCGGTTGTCCGGTAAAGGACTCCCGCCGCCACCGGGATACCCAGCGCGTTATAAAAAAAGGCGAAAAACAGGTTCTGCAGGATATTGCGCACGGTGGCGCGGCTGGGGCAGTTTCACGGCCTTAGCTTCGAGTTGTTCAAGGTTCCGATGGCCCAGATACATAGAACTAGACCGACGGCCAGCACCGTAACGGCGACGCCGTAATTGCCGAAAAGATCCGTCAAGGTGATCTGCCCCACGTTGGTGGGATCGTATAAAATGGGAATCAGCGTCTCGTGCAATTGGGCGAAAAGGGCCGTGCCGGCAAGTCCGCCCAGCAGGGCGAATGCTGCATCGATGCGGCCTTCACCTGCAGCAGCCCAGATGGTGCCGGGGCAGAAGAGTCCCAGCCAAATATTTGTCATTGGATATCCTCCTTTCCAGCGCTCTTCCCGTAGAGCACCCGGGCCGTGAACATGGCCACCGCAAAAATTACGCCACCGAAATAAAGGCCGCTGATGGCCAGTTGCGTTGACCCGGAGATGAAGAGCCCCAGGGTGCAGCCGCCAGCCAGTCGCGATCCGAAAAGGATCAAAAAACCGGCGAAAAAAGTGGCGGCGTACCGTTTTGCCCGGCTCTCGCCGAAGCGCTGCTTCCAGATAGGTGGTATATCGCGCACAGGGATCTCTTTGTTAGTTCGCCCGGCAATAAAGCCGCCGATGGCCATGCCCAGAACAAAGGTGAAGAGCCATGATCCGGGGCCGGGAATGGCCCTGTAGTGGGCCTTGGAGGCTGCGTATTCCGGCGCCATCCAAGCAATAAAGCCATTGAGAGTGCTGACGAATCCGCTGGACGAGGCCGGGGGGCCGTAGGTGGCAAAAATAAAAACAATGATACCCGATAGGGCAAACGCGGCCGGGATCCAGTTCCAATAGGGGATGTTCTGGTTGTTCTTGGATTCCATGGTGTTCATCCTCCGCAGGAGACGTACCCGCTTTTGGAACCGCTGCCGCCTCCGGATGGTGCGCCTGCGCCGCTTTTCGGGGGCGTAGTTCCTTGTCGTTTGAAGGCAGCGGACGGAGAGGCCGTACCCTGCAGGGTATCGCCGCTTACAATGTTTTCCGTGGTTTCAACCGGGTAGTAATAGCGTTTATTGCCCCACTCCATCCACGAGGCCTCATAGAGCATCACGTCCTCGAAGCCCATGAGCCGGAGGATGAAATATCCGAATGATCCGCGGCGCCCCGATTGGCAGTAGGTAATAACGGCCTTGCCGGAGTCGAAGCCACTGTAGAGCTTTTGCAACGTTGCGTAAGGCTTGATCGCTTTGCTGTCGGGGGAGTGCGTATTCCGGTGAAAGCGGCCAGTCGAACTGACGTGATGGCGGCCACCGTTCCGCTGTGAATACGGCCAGCGTTCCGGTGATTCCGGCCAGTGGTGAGAGAGAGTCTCGGGGTGTGGGTTTTTACTCTGTCACAGTTTCTGTTTTCTGGTCAAGCACGGATCGTTTTCGTCTCATGGATTCACCCCTCAGTTCCAGCTTGTAGGCATTGTGCACCAGTCTGTCCAGTATGGCGTCAGCCAGAGTCGGATCCTGCATGGCATCATGCCAGGCCCTCACCGGCAGCTGGCTGGTGATAACGGTTGCCTTGCGGTCATAACGTTCCTCGACGATCTCCAGCAGTTCCCGCTGTTCCTCCCGCGTCAGGGGAGAGATGAGCATGTCGTCCAGAATCAGCACCTCGCATTTGGTTAGCGGCGCAATGATCTTGTTGTAGCGGCCATCGAGCCTGGATACCGCGATCTCCTGAAGCAGCCGCGGCACTCTCTGGTAGAGAACAGAGTGACCGTCCCGGCAGGCTTTCTGTGCCAGCGCACAGGCCAGGTAACTCTTGCCGGCGCCGGTCGGCCCGGTCACCAGGATGTTGTGATGGCTCTTCACCCACTGATTCCCGGCAAGGGACATGACCTGTGAGCGGTCAACACCTCTTCCCTGGCGGAAGTCCAGATCCTCGATCGAGGCAGACAGCCTGAGCTTGGCGTTCTTGAGTCGGTTCTGCATCCGCCGGTTTTCCAGATCGGTCATCTGGTAGTCCACGATCAGGCCGAAGCGCTCTTCAAAGGAGAGCTGTGCCATGTCCGGGCATTGCATCTGGTCCGCAAAGGCCCTAGCCATGGCTGTCAGTTTCATCGAGTTCAGCTTCTCGATGGTCGGTTGTGTCAGCATACAGTTTCCTTTCGTCGTTGTAGTAATCCGTGCCCCTGATGTTCTCGTGGGCAACCGGAAGTAGTTCCATCTGTTTGGGTAGCGCCTTCTGATCCAGGTTGTTCTCTAGGATCGACTTGATGCTTCTGTAGGTGACGCCTTTAATGGTGACTGCCCGTTCACAGGCCGCCTCCAGACGTTCTTTGGTATAGCGCTTCGCAAGCGAGATGATCCCCATGCAGGATCGGAAGCCGTGCTCGGGATATGCCTTGCGTGACAGAATGGTTTCCACCACCTGTGCCGTCGCTGTTCCGGTCTGGGCGGCCCAGGAGATGATCCGCTCCGGTGTCCACTCGGCGAACTCACGGTGGGCTTTGGGCATATGCTCCGGTGTGGTGGTGTGTTTGCCCTGGACAGATGACTTGGGATGGGAGGCAACCCGGTTTCCCTTGTAGAAGCACTCGACGATCGTCTCGGTGTAACGCACATCCACCTGTTCCTTCACCAGGCGATGCGGGACGCTGTAGAAGTGCCCTTCCAGTTCGACATGGTAATCGATGTGCACCCGGGCCTTCTTCCACTGGGCATACTCATAGGGTGTTTCCGGTAAAGGCAGCATGGCCGGAAGGTCAATCTCCTCGAACCGGCTCTGTCGGCATCCGGGCAGCTTCCTGAAGGGGCGGTTGTTCAGAAGGAGAAGGCGTTCACGAATGGCGGCATTGGCTTCGGCCAGGCTGAAGAAGGTCCGGTTGCGCAGGCCTGCCAGGATGAAACGCTGGGCAATCAGCACGCCCCCTTCGACCTTGGCCTTATCCTTGGGATGGCGTACACGGGCAGGAACGATGGCGGTGCCGTAATGATCGGCAAGTGCCGCATAGGTGGGGTTTATATCGGGTTCATAGCGGCAGGTCTTGGTGACGGCGGAGAGCAAGTTGTCGGGAACGATGCAATGCGGGACGGCGTCCATAAAACCGAACGCCCGCACATGGGATCCGGTCCAGTCTGCAAGTGACTGGGTCCAAGTGGCATCGGCATAGGTCTGGTTGCTGCCGCCCATGACACCCACGAACATCTGGGCGTCCCGGACCTCGCCGGTGGTGGCGTCCACAACCGGTACCGTCTGGCCACTGTAGTCGACAAAGAACTTCTCGCCGGCACGGTGCTCCTGGCGCATGGAGCGGTCGAGCTTCTTTCTCCATTGCCGGTACAGTTCGCAGAACTGGCTGTACTGGTAACCGGAGGGTTCGCCCTCCTTGTACTCCTGCCACAACAGCATGAGGGTGAGCTTCTTATGTTTGACAAGTTCATCGTGCAGAGCCCGCCAGTCGGGTTGGGGCAGCTTGCGGGAGGCTGGGTTGACAACGGGGGGATAGAGGCGCAGTTCAAGGGCTTCATCATCGAGATCGGCAGGCAAAGGCCAGGAAAAACCGGCGGCGACTGCCCGGTTGATGGTGTCATCCACGGTGCTCTTGCCGACACCGCAGGTCCTGGATGTATCACGCCGGCTCTGGTTACACGACCAAACAAGGCGGAGTATCTCTCGTATCTTTCGCATGGTAACTCTTTCTCTCGGCATCACGCCCTCCTCGTTATTCAATCAAGGAAGGCAGGATACCTGTTGGAGTTACCCCGCGACTACACTCTCATTTTACACTGGCCGGATTGCTCCGGAATGGTGGCCGCAATCAAATCGGAATGCCGGCCGGTTTCCCGTCGGAACGGTGGCCGCTTTCCCGCCGGAATGGTGGCCGGATTCGTCCGGAATACGCAGGGGAGGTCCAGTTGAGGGTGTAATCGGTATTGTATGCGGTCGGGATATGTCCCAGCCTGAGTGCCGTGCCGTCCAGCGCGGTATTAGGCTTTTCTCCCAGATATTCTGCTCGGGACCTTACATCCAGGATCTGATAATAGGGGTCATCGAGCCGCGGCAGCAGGTAGTCGGCTTTCGCCCATTTACGTAGTTTGATCTCGCCCGCCGGGGCCTGGTAGAGAACCGCCACGGCCTTGCGGGGGGTAGAGATAGTCTTTCCACCGGCAGCGATCCAGCCGTCGATACCGCGCTCCAGCACCTTCATTTTCTTATGCCCCAGCAGGTCGAGAATCCAGAAGAGGTAGGAACTGGTGGCACCCCCGTCGCGTTTCACCGAATCGTAAAGCACTACGGTGTCGTTCCGGGCGATGCCGTGCTCGCCGAGCAGTTGCTGTGCCCGCGCGATCCCCACGAAGACTTCGCCCATGTTGTTGGCGGTATCGTCCTGCTGAAACAGCTCCCATGGCATGCTAATGGCGCCCGGGATCAACTTCCCGGCAACGTCCTTGCCCGCCCGGACGTCGACGATGACAAGCGACGCGTCGCGCTGGTGGGCCTTCAGCCACTCCGCGGTAGCCAGAAAACGAGCGTTGGGATAATCTTTACCGGTTGCTGAAGCCAGCGACCAATAAAGGCTAAGCAGCAAAATCGCAACAATCACCACATAACGAATCACTTCTCCCGTTTTCATCTTTTTCCCCTCCATCTCCTTTAGCGTATCGTCTCCAAAGGTTGCGAGCCGGATCCAAAAGATGCGATTCAATTGTCCTCTCCCGGCCCCCGGTCGAATTCGATGATCCTGGCGAAGCCCCGGTCCGGCCCTTTGCGGACCCGATGATACAGTAGGCTTTCTTTCCCGACCCGTCCTCCCATGTCATAGGTGAAATCGGCGACAGCCAAATGGCGAAGCCAGTATCCGGTCCGCACTGGGCCCGCACCGTTGTAACAGGAGTGAAAATGGACAAAGACATCCTGAGGATCCGGCCGCGTGTTGCGCCAGGATTCGGGCGCTTCCGGGAAAAATACCGGATTGATCCTCTCTTGAGCGGGGATGGTAATATCGGCCTGGGGCAGCGTCGTCCTGACCGCTGTTCCTTCGTACAGTTTGGCACCGTCGGGCATGTCCGAACTGTAGAACCGGTTTTCGTTGAAACAGATGAAGTGCAGCCGGCTCAGATCCTTGGGGTCTTCCGGTCTAAAATAATAGCCCACGAAGGGGCCGAACCCGATCATCCGGCCGACATGTACCTGCTCCAGTCGGTCCATATAGCCACGGGGGACAACAACGTCCCCCGGTGACCCCTCGGTGCTCTGGTCGGGTTGGCAACCGGACATCATTGCCGTAAACGCACAGACTAGGAACAGAGTCATTATTGTCGCCCTATTGATTCCAATCCTCATAAGGACCTTATCCTACGCGGCGTGCCGCGGTCAGGAGCCAATCCACAACGAAGCCTGCCCCGATCCATCATGGACCGTGGCGCGAAACACTTAGCTACCGGCGACTGGCATTTTGGGAGAACAGTAGGGAGTTTTCATTGCTTGCTCCAATCAAACCGCAGCAGCCTCCTTCATGATTTTTACAATCGTGTCCTCCACTTCCTGCGCCACCTCAGCAAGCTGCGGCGCGTTGAACATCGCCAGGAGAGTGGTCGGCTTCAGGGTCGCCAGTATGGTTTTCCCCCCCTCCTCGTAAATGGAGATCCTGCACGGCAGTGCGGTGGAGATGCCAATGTTCTGGTCGAGCACCGTCTTTGCCTGGTGCGGCTGGCACACCTCGATTATCAGGCATTCACGGGCGAGCTCCACCCCCTTCTTCGCCATGGTCTCTTTGAGGTTGTGTACCTGCATGACGCCAAAATTATTGGCCAGAACGGCAGCCTGCAAGGCAGCCGCAGCCTCACTCACGGTTTTCCCGGTAGATAGTTTGATCAGCATGGTTGTCGCCTGCTCTTTCCCGCCGGGATCATCGACCCAGTATGCCCGGCGATTGTAATGTATGTGAAGACTGGTCTCATAATCCCCTGTCAACAGAGTCTCATCCGTGTACTCCGGTGACTGCTTGATGGCCTCGCTGGGTAGATTGACGAAGACTTTCGACTCGATCCAGCTCACGCGTTCGATCCATTTGGGTGAAATCAGTACCTTTTTGCCTGGCCACCAGTTCCGAGTATCGATAACGAGATAACGAATCGCCCAAGTCTCGTCATCGATGATAAAATCATCCACATGGCCAATTCCGCCGTCCGCGGCCTGGATGTGATAGCCTGTCACATCGTGACTGCTGCGCAAAAAGGGATCCCAGGTTTTCTCGCTTCGGACGGCTTCCCTCCATTTTTCAGGATCATACACAATGAAGGGATAAGCACCCCACATGTTTGGGCCGCCCCAATACATCGGCCATCCATAAAACCCGTAGTAGGCATCTTCGAATTGTCGCGAGACCGGCTTGTCACTGTCCAGGGGAGGGCTGTCCTCTATCTGTTTCCTGGTCAGATTGATTTCGATGGTTTGTTTTTCCTCGTTCACGGCGACCATCGCATACGGGGAGATCAATACCTGTCTCTCCTTAAGCCAGTTTCCAGTGTCGGCCACCAGATAGCGAATCGTCCAGTACTGGTCATCGAAGTAAAATTCTTTGACTTTTCCGATTGCCCCGTCGAGGCTGTCCAGGGTGTATCCCTTGAGTGTTTGTGCTCTGCATAGCATGATGGTCTCCTTTGAGAATCGGTAGCGTACTGATGCCGTGCAAGCACGGAACCTGCTCCCTGCCGATACGTTATCATAACTCCTTGGCCACTTGACGGGCAGCGATCACGACCGGGTCCAGGATTTGGTCGCCTACCCCTTGATGAACGCAAGCAGATCCTCGTTGACCTGGTCCTTGAGGGTCGAGCACAGGCCGTGGTGTGCCCCTGGATAGATCTTCAGGGTCGCGCCTTTGATGAGCTTTGCCGATAGCAGCGCCGAGGCGCCGATGGGTACGATCTGGTCGTCGTCGCCGTGAAGGATCAGGGTCGGCACGTCCATTTTCTCGAGATCCTTCGTGAAATCCGTTTCGGAGAAGGCCTTGACACAATCGAAGACCCCTTTGAAGCCGGCCTGCATCCCCTGGAGCCAGAACGAATCCCGCAGGCCCTGGGAGACCTTGGCGTTCGGCCTGTTGGCGCCGTAGAATGGCGTGGTGAGGTCCTTGAAGAACTGCGAGCGATCGGCGAGGACGCCGGCGCGGATCCCGTCGAAGACCTCTATCGGCAGGCCGCCGGGATTGGCGGCCGTCTTCAGCATGAGTGGCGTCACCGAACCGATCAAAACCGCCTTGGCTACGCGTTTCGTGCCGTGGCGGCCGATATAGCGGGCGACTTCGCCGCCCCCCGTGGAGTGGCCCACATGGATCGCGTTCTTCAGGTCCAGCGCTTCGACGAGTGTTGCCAGGTCGTCGGCGTAGGTGTCCATGTCGTTGCCATGCCAGGGCTGGCTCGATCGGCCATGGCCGCGGCGGTCATGGGCAATGCAGCGATAGCCGCGGGCACCCAGAAACAGCATCTGGTCTTCCCAGGCGTCCGCAGAGAGCGGCCAGCCATGGCTGAAGACTACTGGCTGCCCGCTCCCCCAGTCCTTATAGTAGAGCTTGATGCTGGTCGAGTTTTCTTTGCCGACAGCGATGTAATTCATGGTGGAGTCTCCTGTTAGCTCAAAGTTCGCAGAAAACATGTCGTTACTCATGTCCTGCCGAGAAGGTGCATCGCAACTAACGAGCCAGAGGAAGCCTGCGGATACTGCCGGTGCAAGGGTTTGATTGTGCGGAGTAAAATGGAAGAGAAGGGTGTGCGGTGAAGGGAAAACCGTCAGCGGCATCCGTCATATGTAACGTAACTGCCATATATGACGGATTCTGTTGGGGCAACTGCTCGCAATCCTTGCATGTTTTACCGTTAGTGGCGGCGGATGCCGTATTTCCGCATACGGGCACGCAGTGTACTGGGGTTGAGACCAAGGAGAACCGCTGCACCGTTTTTCCCCTCGATGCGCCAGCCGGTTTTCTGGAGCACCTGAAGGATGTGTTCCTGCTCCAGGTCGGCGAGGACTTTGACGTCCTGTTCTGCCGGTTCCCCTGCGTTGCGGAACGTATCGAACCGGTCCAGTACCTGGAGTGTAGCCCCCTGGCTTGTGATGACCGCCCGCTCGGTGACGCTTTCCAGCTCCCGCACGTTGCCGGGCCAGTGGTATTCCTGGAGGGCGTTCATGGTCTCTTTCGAAACGGTCTCTATCTTCTTGCCTATTTTCTTGTTGTATTTAGCGACAAAATACGTGACGAGCAGCAGGATGTCTTCCTTGCGCTGCCGCAGTGGCGGGATCGTGATGGGGAAAACATTGAGCCGGTAGAAGAGGTCTTCCCGGAACCTCCCTGCGCGGATCTCTTCTTCCAGGTTCCGGTTACTGGCTGCGATGATTCGGACATCTACCTTGATGGTGCGGGGGCTGCCCAGTCGCTCAAACTCGCCGTCCTGGATGACCCGCAGCAGCTTGCTCTGCAGCTCCAGCGGCATCTCGCCGATTTCGTCGAGAAATATGGTTCCGCCGTCGGCTAACTCGAAACGCCCCATCTGCCGGGCATCAGCCCCGGTGAATGCACCCTTTTCCCGTCCGAAGAGCTCGCTTTCGATGAGGTTTGCCGGCAGGGCCGTGCAGTTGACCGTTATCATCGGCCGGTCCTTGCGTGAACTCCTGCCGTGGATGGCCCGTGCGATCATTCCTTTGCCGGTGCCGGTCTCGCCAAGGAGGAGAACGGTCGCATCTTGGGGGGCCACCTGCTCGACCCGGAAGAATACATACTCAATGGCATTGCTTTGCCCGATGATCTCACAGAAATCGTACTCCCGGGCAACCTCCTGTCGCAGATAGATATTCTCGGCCCTGAGCCGGTCTTTCAACTGACTGATTTCCGCAAACGCACCCTGAAGAGACTCTTCCGTCTCCTTGTGCTCCTCTATTTCCCGCGAGAGTTGCACATTGGCCCTGGTCAGCTCTCCGGTACGTTCATGTACCGCCAGCTCCAGCTTGTCATGGGCATTTTGCAGCGCCTCTTCCAGTTGCCTGCGGACCGTGCCGTCAACGATGGAGGTGAGGATATATCCGTCCGTGCCTTCGTTTCTGACCGCTACGCTCTGAAGTTGGCCATTGATCACCGTGCTGTCGTTTCTCGTGAAACGGATTTCACATCTCATCATGACCTGCCGCTGCAAAGCCAATGCGAGATGGTTGGAAAAAATCTCCCGGTCGCCTGCATCGGCAATAAAATCGGCAAAGGGTTTGTTGACCAGCAGTCGCCGCTCTATTCCCAGCAGTTGCGCGCCGGCAAGATTTACCTCCCGTATCGCTCCGTTGGCATCAAAGGTGAAATAGCCGACAGGTGCAAAGTCATAGAGTTCGGCATACTTGTTCCGCGATACTTCAAGCTCCTCCCGGGCTCGGCGCAGCTCTTCATTCTGCATTTCCAACTCGATCTGGTTGACTTCAAGCTCATGGACAAGCCTCTTTGTCTCTTCTACGGTCCGGGGCGGGGTGCGCTTCGCCCTGTTCTCACTCAAACGCTCTTCGGCACGGTGGCGCAGGTTGGCGGTATCCGTTGACAATCTCTTGTCGTTGTCGATTCCCATTGCTGCCACCATTTATTCAGGCGAAAGGCGGTTGGAAACAAATCATCTGTTAAGACCCGTTAGGGATCGATCGCCTCTGCCGTTTTGAAAACCCCGTTGAATGTCTGCCAGAATCGAAAAGACCCACCGGAGTGGGTCGTAAATTCACTAGAAGCAATGCAACTATTTTACGACCAGGTCGTTGTTCACCGATACGACACCATTAATGTTGCGGGCAATCTCTCCTGCCTTATTAGCGCTCTGCGATGAATTAACAAAACCGCTTAACTGAACTACCCCTTTGAACGTCTCGACATTGATCTGCAAGGTTTTCAATGTCGGCTCGCTAAAAATTGCGGCTTTTACCTTGGTGGTGATGACGGAGTCATCGATATACTGGCCGGTGCTTTCCTGTTTGTGCGTGGATGCGCACCCGAGGAATGAGGTTATCAGCCCGATGCAGACCAGTACTTTCAAAATGCGGCGCAGTCTTTCCATGATGACCTCCCCTTTCTGTTCCTCGGAAATGTTATCGCCAACGATTTTAACTATATATCACGTCGATGACATGTCAACGTGTGGCGATATATGCGAAAGGCCGCATCATCGGAAGTGGCTTTCTGTTATATTTCCCCCCGAAGACCGCTTCGATGATCGCACCCGCTGCCGTGCTCATTTAATCTTCATGATGGCATCGTGTAAGATAGTTCTAATCCCGCTCCAGGCTTGTTCCGTTCCTTTTTTGAGTTCTTCCCATTCATCATCGCCGGCGGTCGATATCCCTTGAAGCTTTGCCGCGGCCTCATCCCGCTTGAGCTGCAACATTGCAATCGCATTGTGAAATTCAGACTTCACTTCGGGTGTGGCACTTTCTGCCTTGTCCTTGAGCAGGTCAATCTGGTTATCCCATTCAACCATTTGTGCAGAGAGTTTTTCGACATACTCTGTTCGCTTGTCCATGATAGCAACCTCCGTTCTGTATCCACAGCGATAGGCTACGGCATAGTGTGCTTCCTCCGGACTGCTGCAGGCGGCGGTGATCAATTTTAGTCTATAGCCATCAGCCATCAGCTTTCAGCCGTGAAATCTCCTTGCGCAGTTCCGCCTCCAGCGTCTTGGTCACGGTGATGTCCGCAAAGGTGATCACCACTCCGCCGATGATATCCTCCATGGTGCGGTAGGGCATGATGCGCACCGAGAACCAGCGCCCGTCGGTGGCGGCGACCTGCTTCTCCGAAAAGACCAGCGTCCGCAGCACCTCTCGGGCCTCTTCGATCATGCCGGGATAGAGCAGGTCGCTGGAGATGTCGCTGAGAGGCCGCCCCACATCACCCGGGATCAGCTTGAAGAGTTTGTTCGCCCCGGTGGTGAACCGCCGGACATGGAGGTCGTTGTCCAGGAACACGGTAACTATCTCCGTGCTGTTGAGCAGGTTTCGCATGTCGTTGTTCATGCGCGCAAGCTCATCCATCTTGGACTGCTGCTCGGCGTTCACCGTCTGCAGCTCTTCATTCAGGGATTGCATCTCTTCCCGGGAGGTGGTCAGCTCCTCGTTGGTGGACTGCAACTCTTCGTTGGTGGACTGCAGCTCCTCGTTGGTGGATTTGAGCTCCTCCTGGGAGGACTGCATCTCCTCGCGGGTCGTCTGCAGTTCTTCGCGCACCTGCCGGAGTTCCTGCTCCAGTTCGAGCACTCGGGCGCTGCCTGCCGGAGAGTTCCTGGCGCGGCCGGTTGCTTTCTTTTCCGGGGGCGCTGCCACTTCAGTAAAGACGATCATCACCATCCCCCGCAGCGCCTCCGGCTCTTCGATCGCCCGGACCGTTACATCAACGGTCTGCGTGCCGCCGTTCTCCCCGACTTTGAGCCCCTTGAGGGTTATCTCCTCCTTGTGCCGGACCGCCTTCTGGAAGGCGCTTCCCAGATCGAAGCGGAGCCCTTCGCGGGCCATGGCGAAAATATTCCAGTTGGCCTTGCCGGCCGCCGGCTCAAGATATTTGCCCGTCCGCCCGCTGATGTAGAGGATGTCACCCTTGTCATTGACCAGCACGGCGGGCGGGGAAAAGTGCTGCAGGAGCAGCTGGTCCGCCAGCGTCTGGAGGTTGGCCGCAGGTTTCATCATCGTCAACTCCTTGGGAACTCCCGGCAGGGCCGGTACAAACGAAGAGGGAAACGCCAGCGGTTCGGCCGGCAGCACCGATTCGCGGCGCCGGAAGAGTCTCGACTTGGTGTTCAGCGGCGCGAAGAGATTGGTAAAGGTGCTGACGGTCTCGGCGCTCCCCAGAAACAGGATGCCGCCCGGGTTCAGACTGTAGTGGAAGAGCGGCAGGAGCTTTTTCTGCAGTTCCGGCGTCAGATAGATCAGAAGGTTACGGCAGATGAGGATATCCAGTTTGGTAAAGGGGGGGTCCATGATGACGTTCTGGGTGGCGAAGGTCACCATCTCCCGGATCTCCTTGCCGATCCGGTAGCCGGTCCCTTCCTGGATAAAATACCGGCGGAGGCGCTCGGCAGAAACGTCAGCGGCAATGTTGGCCGGATAGACCCCCTGACGGGCCTTGTCGATGGCGTCCCGGTCCAGGTCGGTGGCAAAGATCTGCAACTTGAAACTCTCCGTGGGCTTGAGCTGTTCCAGCACCTCCTTGAAGGCGATGGCCAGCGAATATGCCTCCTCCCCGGTGGAGCAGCCGGCCGACCAGGCCCGCAGCACCCCGCCGGCCGGTCGTTCCGCCAGGAGTGCCGGAATAAACTCTCCCTTCAGCTGTTCCCATGCCGCCGGGTCGCGGAAAAAGCTGGTCACACCGATCAAAAGTTCATTGAAGAGGAGTTCCACCTCCTGGGAATTATCCTGCAAGTAGCGTACGTAGGCGGCGATCCGGTCGATCTGGTGAATCCCCATGCGCCGCTCGATCCGTCGGTACATGGTGGTCTTCTTGTACAGCGAGAAGTCGTGGCCAGTCTTGGCCCGCAACAGGATGAGGACTTTCTCCAGGGCGCTCTGGTCCTTCTCCTCCAGGGGGCGTTCAGCCCTGGTGAGGACGCGGGCGTGCCGGAGATACTCGATGATCTTGGGCGGCAGTTCCTCCGCCGGGGCCACCAGGTCGGCCAGTCCGGCATCGATGGCGCTGCGGGGCATGCTGTCGAACCTTGCCGATGAAGGCTCCTGCACCAGCACCACTCCCGCGTTTTCCTTGATCGCCCGCAGTCCCATGGTGCCGTCTGAGCCCATGCCGGAAAGGATGACGCCGATGCTGCGCTCCTGCTGGTCTTCGGCCAGGGAACGGAGGAAGAAATCGATAGGAAGGCGCAGGCCGCGGGGCGCCGTCGGTTCGAACAGGTGCAGCACCCCGTGGAGAATGGACATGTCCTTGTTGGGGGGGATCACATAGATGCAGTCCGGCTTGACCCGCATCCGGTCCCTGGCCTGAAAGACCGCCATTCCGGTGGTGCGCTGGAGCAGTTCGGGCAGGATCCCCTTGTGGGTCGGGTCCAGGTGCTGGACTATGATAAAGGCCATGCCGCATCCTTGCGGCACGTGCCGCAGGAACTGTTCCAGCGCTTCCAGCCCGCCGGCGGAGGCGCCTATGCCGACAATGGGGAGGGGGGGGGCTTGATCTGACAGCGAGTTTTGTGCTGGAGCCGTGGCGGGTTCTTTCTCAGAGGGCTTTGATGGGGATTGTTTTTTCATGGGACGTAGTATAACAGCAGTTAGTCGGGCCGCCAGCAAATATACGTTGACATGGCGGCAATAACTGCAGCATCCAGTCGACAATGGGGGATAATTGTGCCGAAAGCTGGATGAGGGGGCCGCTCTCCGCGTTCCCCCTCACCCTGTTGGGACGGTTGCGATGTCTTCACGGAAGATGGGTGCTGGCCGGAAAGGTAGAGGTTTCTCCGTTCCCGTGGCATCCCGCCTGCCGTTCAAGGGACTATTCCCGGACATAGATGTCCTGATCCGACTCGTGCACCATGGCCATGACGTGGCGGTACTCTTCCTCGATCATCGCCAGATGCTTCTCGGTCTCTTTGATAACCCCCTGGAAGATGGCTTTGACGAGGGGATCGATGATGTCCTTTGCCATGACCGTGTACTGGTCGATGCAGGCGCTCTCCTCTTTGATGGCCAGTTCGAGGGCGGCCTGCTCCGGAGTATCCTCCCCGACGGCCTTCATGAGGGCCGTGTACGTGGGGTTTTTCGTGTCCGGCGGTTGCGCCATGTATGTAGCCACATCGCCGAATTCTCCTCCCTTGTAATGGTCGAAGAATGCCTTGAGGTGCCCCACCTCTTCATTGGCCAGGAGGTCGAAGACTTTCTGCGCCCGTTCATTCTTGGTCACCGAAGCTGCCTTCCGGTAAAAGTCCATGCTGTCCTTTTCGCCCTTTATTGCAAGCTTCAGGGCCTCTTGAACCGAATACTCTCTACCCATACCGTTACCCCCTTTCATCGTATTCCATGTTGGAGTGTAGACAAAGTATAGCGGTAAATTGCTCCGGTTCAACCAGGCGTTATTTTTAGTCAATCCCCCAGCAGATCGTTTACCACAACCCCCGCCATGGTGAGCCCGAAGATGCTCGGGATGAAGGAGATGCTCCCCAGGATGTTCCGGCGGTGTTCGCAGGAGAAACGCTGCTCCTCCTTGTTGGGGCAGATGCAGTTGGAGCGGCAGCCGGCATCGGCTACCGCCTGCTCCCGGGGCTCCTCGGTGGAGTAGACCACCGTGACTCCGCTCTTGATTCCCTGCCGGCGCAACTGCTTGCGGATCACCCGCGCCAGGCCGCAGACGCTGGTTTTTGAGATGTCGGCCACGCGGATACTGGTCGGGTCCAGCTTGTTGGCGGCCCCCATGCTGGAGATGATCCGCAGTTCCCGTTCACGGCAGCTGCGAATCAGGTGGAGCTTGCTCGTGATATGGTCGATTGCGTCCACCACGTAGTCGTATCCTCCCGAGAGGAGAAATTCGCTGTTTCCCGCTTCATAGAAATCCTTCTGGGGTACGATGTCCGCCTCGGGGTTGATGAGGCGGAGCCGCTCGGCCATGACCTGAACCTTCGCCCTTCCAACGGTGCCGTCCATGGCGTGGAGCTGCCGGTTCACGTTGGTGAGGCAGATATCGTCGAAGTCCACGAGGACGAGCCGGCCTACTCCTGCCCGGCAGAGGGCCTCGGCGGCAAAGCTTCCGACTCCGCCGAGGCCGAATATGGCTACGGTGGACTGCCGGAGCCGGTCGAGCTTCTCCGGGCCGATGAGGATCTCTGTGCGTGAAAAGCGGTGGAGTGGGGACATGGGTATACCTCGGTGAAATTAAATTACAGGCGAAAGAGCCGCGTGGCGTTGGCGCTGGTGATCCGGGCCACCTGCTCCGGAGTCACCCCCTTCAGTTCTGCCAGGCGGAGGGCCGTCAGGGCGAGGAAGGCCGGTTCGTTGGTGGTGCCGCGAAGGGGCTCCGGGGTCATGTCGGGGGCGTCGGTTTCGAGAAGGAGGTGCTCCAGTGGGATTTCCCGGGCGACGGCCACGGGCTTCACGGCGTTAGCGTAGGTGACGGTCCCCGCAACTGAGATGAGGAAGCCGAGCCGGATGCACTCCCGGGCGGTTTCCACGCTCCCGGAAAAGGCATGCATGACCCCGCCGACGCGGGCAACTCCTTCCTCCCGGAGTATCCGAAGCAGGGGCTCGAAGGCTCGGCGGCAATGGATGATGACCGGCACTCCCGCTGCCACCGTGATCCGGAGTTGCTCCCTGAAGGCCATTTCCTGGACGGCGCGGGGAACATGGTGGAGCAGGTGGTCTAGCCCGATTTCGCCAATGGCAACTGCCGTGCGGGCAAGGGTGGCAAGCCGCGCCAGGGTGTCGTCGTTGGCCTGATCTGCCGCTTGGGGGTGGATGCCGAAGGCGGGAAAGACCAAGTCATGTTCCCGTGCCAAGGAGGCGATTCCGTCCCATCCCGACGGGGAGACGCCGGGTACGATGATTCGGCTGACCCCGGCTTGCCGTGCTGCGGCCATAACCTCACTGATGCGCGGGCGAAACGCTGGATCATCCAGGTGGCAGTGGGTGTCGGTCAGCATCGCGATGCTCCGCAATCCGGCGGCGGACAAGATGTGGCGGGGAGTGGCTACGCCTTCCGGGAGAAATGATCCACAAGGGCGTCCGTCATGGCGGCAAGGGTGTATTTCGGTGGTTCCACGTGGACATCAAGTCCCAGTTCCCGGCAGGTTCCGGCGGTGATGGGACCGATGGCGGCGACGGTGACCCCTTCCAGGAGGCGGATGAGGCGGTTTTCGCCCACGATGGCGGCCAGGTTTTCCACGGTGGATGACGAGGTGAAGGTGGCGCAGTCGATGCGCCGCTCTTCCAGGTCCGTGATGACGCCTGAGGGAAGGGCCTCGGGCATCACGTTGCGGTAGGCGACCGGCGCCGTCACCTCGGCCCCCAGTTCCGCGAGCCCCTGGGGGATGACATCCCTGGCCCGGTCACCCTTGGGGAAGAGGATCCGCTTTCCCGTGATAGCCTCCGAACGGAACACCTCCACGACCCCCTCTCCCTTGTAGTCGACCGGGATCAGATCCGGGCGGATGCCGAAGGGGGCAAGGGCCGCAGAGGTCTTAGGCCCCACGGCGCATACCCGGCAGCCACTCAGGGAGCGGGAGTCCCTGCCGGAGGCGGCGAGCCGCTCGAAGAAGAAACGGACCGCGTTGACGGAGGTGAAGACGATCCAGTGGAACCGGTCAAGATGGGCGATTGCCCCGTCGAGATCGTCCCAGGTTTCGGGGTGTACGATGGCGATGGTGGGGCACTCTACGACCCGGGCGCCCAGGGCGCCGAGCATGGCGCCGAACTCACCCGCCTGGTCAGCGGCTCGCGTGACGAGGATGCTTTTGCCGAAGAGGGGACGGTTGTCGAACCAGCGAAGCTTTTCCCGCAGGCGTACCACTTCACCAACTATGGTGATGGCCGGAGCCTTGAAGCCGGTCTGGCAAGCCCGCTCGGCGATGTCGGCCAGGGTTCCGGTGAGGACTTCCTGCTCCGGGCGGGTTCCCCATCGGACCAGGGCTACCGGTGTTTCCGGCGGTCGGCCGTGGGCCATGAGGTTTGCCGTTATCTGCGGCAGATTCTTGATTCCCATGTAGAAGACCACGGTGCCGCTCCCAAGCGACAGCCCTTCCCAGTCGATCTGGGATACTTCCTTGTCATGCCCCTCGTGGCCGGTCACGAAAGCAACGGAGGTGGTGATGCCCCGGTGGGTGAGGGGGATGCCGGCGTAGGCGGTGGCGCCGATGCCGGCCGTGACGCCGGGGACGATCTCGAAGGGGATTGCCGCTGCCACGAGGGCCTCGCACTCTTCGCCCCCCCGGCCGAATACGAAGGGGTCGCCCCCCTTGAGCCGGGCGACAACGTTGCCGGCCAGGGCCTTTTCCACAAGCAACTCGTTGATTTGCCACTGCTCGCGGTTGTGGTGTCCACCGACCTTCCCGGCATAGATGAGCTCGGCTCCTGGACGGGCGAAGCGGAGGAGGTCGTCGTTTGCGAGATAGTCATAGATGACAACGTCGGCGAGTCCCAGGCATTCGCGCCCCCTGACCGTGACGAGGCCCGGGTCGCCGGGGCCGGCGCCGATTAGGTAGACGAGCGGGTTTTTGGGTGATTTTTCGGGCATTGGATTAAAAAACGAAGCTAACCACAGAGGGCACAGAGTGTCACGGAGGAAAAACAAAAAAGCGTGAGCTCATTCATGGTGGGAACAAATGGAAGCTCTGCTGTCGACAGCAATGCAATTTAAGGTGTTTTACCCTCGGTGTGCCACTGTGCCCTCTGTGGTTAAAGCTTTTGATAGTGAGATTCGAACGGCTAAACCGGGATTTCCTTCTCCCGGGAAACTTCCCGCTGGTAGACCTCGGCGAGGATCTCGTGGGCACCGTCGGCCAGAAGCTTTTCCGCCAGGGCGATGCCGAGCTTTTCACAGTCGGCTACCGATCCGGTGATGGAATCCTTGACGGAGCGCGAGCCATCCACCGAGGCGACGAAACCGGTAAGGGTGAGAGTGTCGCCGGCAACCTGGCCGTGGGCGGCGATGGGTACCTGGCAGCCCCCTTCGCAGCGCCACAGGAGCGCCCGCTCGGCCCTGACCGCGTGGGCGGTGTCGGGGTGGTTGAAGAAGGCGATGGTTTCCTTGATCGTTTCGTCGTCCAGGCGGCACTCGATGCCGAGGGCTCCCTGGCCGATGGCCGGAAGCGACAGTTCAACCGGCAGGTACTCGGTAACCTGATCGGCAAAGCCCAGGCGCTTGAGCCCCGCCGCCGCCAGAATCACGGCGTCCAGGTTTTCGTCGGTGAGCTTCCGCATGCGGGTTTCGACGTTGCCCCGGATAATCACCATCTGGAGGTCGGGGCGCACCTTGAGTAGCTGGGCCTGGCGGCGCAGGGCCGAGGTGCCGATCCTGGCCCCCAGGGGAAGGTCGGCGAACTTGACGCCGTTGGAGATGACGGCGTCGCGCGGATCTTCCCGCTCGGTGATGCAGTAAAGGCCGAGCCCTTCGGGGAATTCGGTGGGGACGTCCTTCATGCTGTGGACCGCGATGTCAATTTCGCCCCGCAGCATCGCCTCCTCGATCTCCTTCACGAAGAGCCCTTTCCCGCCAACCTGAGCCAGGGGGACGTCAAGAATCTTGTCCCCGATGGTCTTGATCTTGACGAGTTCCACCATCATGCCCGGATAGCGCTTCTCCAGCTCTCCCTTTACCCAGTTCGCCTGCCAGAGGGCGAGCTGGCTCGCCCGGGTTCCTATTCTGAAATGCTTTGGTGCCATTGCAGTCTCCTTTTGTATTTCTATATCCTGGTCTATTCTTCCAGCTCCCCGAGGTCCTCATCGTCCGCCCCTCCGGTCTGGAGCTCGAAGAGGGTGCGCAGCGCATCCACGTAGAGATCGGTCCTCCCCCCCTGGCCTGCCCGCTTGAGGGTTGCGGTGGGGGGGTGGAGGAGCTTGTTTATGATGGCGGCTGTAAGGGCTTCGAGTCGCTTCGCGCCATCGGGGGGGATGTCTTTCCATGCTGCGAGGGTTTTTTCCAGTTCGGCTTTCCTGGTTTCCTCAAACTTGGAGCGCAGGGCCACGATGGTTGGCGTCACCTCAAGATTCGAAAGCCATTTGTGGAACTGGCCGATCTCCTCGTCGATGATGGCCTCGGCCTTTTTCGCCTCTTCTGCCCGCTGCTGCAGATTGCTGGCGACAACTCCCTGAAGGTCGTCCATGTCGTAGAGATAGACGTTCTCCACGTTGTTCACCTTGGGGTCGATGTCCCGTGGGACGGCGATGTCGATGAAGAACATCGGCTTGAGCTTGCGGCGGCGGATTACTTCCTCCACATCCCTGGGCTTGATGATGAACTGGGTTGCCCCGGTGGAGGAGAGGACGATGTCGGCCTTGTGGAGCTGGTCGAACAGGTCTTCGAACTGAACCGGTTTCCCCTCGAACTCCTCGGCCAGCTTCACGGCGCGCTCGTAGGTGCGGTTGGTGACCATGACCCCGCGTACGCCGTTGTTGATGAAGTGCTTGGCCGCCAGTTCGCACATCTCGCCGGCGCCGATGAGCATGACCGTCTTGTCGGAGAGGTCGCCGAAGATCTTGCGGGCCAGTTCCACGGCGGCGAAGGAGACGGAGACGGCCGATGAGGCGATTTTAGTCTCGGTACGCACCCGCTTGGCCACGGAAAAAGCCTTGTGGAGGAAGCGGTTGAGGATGATGCCGCTCGTCTTGAACTCGGCGGCGTAGCCGTAGGCGGTCTTGATCTGCCCCAGGATCTGGGGCTCTCCCACGACCATGGACTCAAGGCTGGAGGCGACCCGGAAAACGTGGCGGATGGCTGCTTCGCCGTGGTGTGCGTAGAGGTGCGGTTCGAGGGTTTCGGGGGCGATGCCGTGGTAGTCGGCCAGGAAGCGTTTTACCCGCGCCATGCCTCCGGCAATGTCGCGGGTGGAGATGTAAATTTCGACCCTGTTGCAGGTGGATACGATGATCGCTTCGGCAATGTCTTCCAGAGCCAGCAGCGTTCGCAGCGGTTTCTCCATCTGGGTCGGAGCGAAGGCGACTTTTTCCCTTATATCGACGGAGGCGGTCTTGTGCGACAGCCCCACAACCACAATGTTCATGCGAGCCTCTTACGTCTTATTTGTAGCTGTGCAACCCCGGCAGGAACAGGTTCACGCCGAGGAAGGTGAACAGGAGGACAAAGAAGCCGACAATTGCGAGGATTGCGGCTTTCTTGCCCCGCCAGCCGGTGGTGAGCCTGCCGTGGAGAAGTGCCGCGTAGACAAACCAGGTGATGAGCGACCAGGTCTCCTTCGGATCCCAGCTCCAGTAGGTTCCCCATGCCGATTCCGCCCAAATGGCTCCCGAGATGATGGCGAACGTAAGCAGCGGGAACCCGATGGTGAGGCAGCGGTAGTTGATTTCGTCAAGCACGTCCAGGGATGGGAGCTTCTGGTACATGGGGCCCAGCTTCTTGTTCTTCAGGAAATGCTGTTGGATCAGGTACATGATGGCAGCCCCGAAGGCAACGGCAAAGGCGGCGTAGCTCAGGAACGCCATGATCGTATGCAGTGCCAGCCACTTGCTCCTGAGGGCCGGGTTCAGGGGCATGATGGCCGACGGAAAACCGGTTGATACTGCCATTATCAGCAGTGCCAGCGGGGTTACGAAGGAACCGAGGATTAAAATCCGGTACTTGCGCTCGAAAAGTATGTATACGCCCACAATGGCGAGACTGAAGAAGGAGAGGGACTCGTGGAGGTTGGTGATGGGGGTGTGTCCCGCCTCCAGATAGCGGTCAACCGTATAGGCTAAATGGACTGCGAAGCCTGCCGTGAGAATCCAGCGGGAAGCTTTCCCGAGCAGTTCCTGCGGTTTGACGAGATAGGCCAGGTAAGCAACGGTGGCGGCGAAATATACGGCCAGGGTCAGGTTGAAAAGCAGGGTGTTCATGGGAGGTCCTCGGGTCTCGTCTCCAGGTCGGCCAGGGTGAATCCGGGGCCGGCGTGGGTCACGAGGAGTCGGTCGATCGCATCGTACTCCCCCTGCCGGATCAGCTCGGGGAGGTTTGCGTCGGCAAGGGCGCGTAAAATCGACTTATTGTAGGGGGTGTTGCCACGGGCAGTCAACAGCTTTTCACGTACCGCACCGAGTATAGCCAGTGTTTCTGCGTATTCAGGGCCGAATTGCCGCGCCAGGTCGTTGCGGAGCCGCCGGGCCAGGGCCGGACTTTTCCCCCCCGTTGAAACTGCAATGGCGAGGTCGCCCCGGTGCATGACGGCGGGGGTTGTGAAGCTACCCCGTTCCGGGGCATCCACAATGTCCGCAAGTATGTCGAGGTCCGATGCCTCCCCGGCCACCGCCAGATTCACGGCAGGGTCGTCAGTGGCGGCAAAGACCAGGAACGCACCTTCAAGATCCCCCGCGGCATATGGCCTGCGGTGGCAGGTGATTCTCGCATCCGCTGCAAGTTCCTCCAGGCGGGGGGCGATTGACGGTGCAATTACGGTGATCCGTGCTCCTGCATCCAGGAGAAGGAGGCACTTGCGCGTGGCAATGGCACCGCCGCCGATAATTACTGCCGGGCGGTTGCGGATATTCAGGTTGACGGGGAACTGGATCATGGGCCTCGCCTGTCCCGTATAGATGGGAGGTCTTGTCTGTACCAGATTTTAAGCAAATTGCCAAGGGGTCGGAGTTTTGACTTTTCGCCCTTGAAGTTTTGGGGAAGCTCGTCTATATTCTAAAAGTACAATATGTCTGACAAGGAGGCTTTCATGGCCAGTGAAAAAGTGCTGATGTTCAACGATGATAACTTCGACGCCGATGTGCTTAAGGCTTCTGTTCCGGTTCTCGTCGATTTCTGGGCAACATGGTGCGCCCCCTGCAAGGCTATCGCTCCGGTCATTGACGCCATTGCCGAAGAGTACGAAGGCAAGGTGAAAGTGGGCAAGGTGAATGTGGACGACAACCCCGGTACCCCCGGCAAGTATGGCGTGCGCGGAATCCCTACGGTTATCCTCTTCAAGGATGGCAAGGTCGTTGATCAGGTTGTGGGCGCGGTTCCCAAAGCCCAGCTCGAGGCCCTGATCAAAAAGGCTGTCTAAGGCGTAGATAAGGGCCGAGGCATAATTTATGCGAATTGTACGAGCATTGACTGCGTTTGTCGTGGCAGCCGCCCTTACCGTGGCGTTTGCCGCGCCTTCCTTTGCAATTCCCCAGAAGGGGTCGCCCGCTCCGCCTCTTAAGGTTGTGAGCACTTCGGGGCAGCAGATAAGCCTTGCCAACTACAGGGGATATGTTCTCGTCATCGACTTCTTTGCCACATGGTGCCCCCCCTGCCGGGATGCTGTTCCCCACCTGAACGGTTTGAGCCGCAAGTACGGGAAACAGGGGCTCCAGATTCTCGGCCTTTCCCTTGATGATGGCGATGAAGATGTGCTCAAGGATTTCATTGTCAGCAAACGGCTTGTTTATCCGGTGGCCCTGGCCGGCCACGACATTCAGACCGACTATGGTCTCCGCTCGCTGCCGACGGTGTACGTCATCGACAAGAGAGGGAACGTGGCTGACAGGTTTATGGGCGGGTCTGACGCAACGCTCAAAAACATGGAGAATCTCATAAAGAAACTGCTGGCAGAGAAATAGGCCGGTTCGGCAATCAGTTGCCCAAAGGCGGCATCCCGATTCAGGGGGTGCCGCCTTTGTCTTTTTCATGCAGCGCCGTCCAGATGGCTTCCGCCAGGGCCGGTGGTACCGAAGGCATGGCTGCCAGTTCCTCTCGGCTTGCCGCTCTAATCCCGCGCATGCTCCCGAAGTGGCGAAGCAGTTCTCTGCGCCGCTTCGGCCCGATGCCCGGAATTGCGTCAAGGGCCGATTGGATGGTGTCCTTGCCCCGCAGTTTCTTGTGATAGGTGATGGCGAAACGGTGCGCTTCATCGCGGATTTGGGCCAGAAGGAGCAGCGGCGCGCTATTTTGGCGGAGTACCACCGGATTCTTGCGACCCGGAAGAAATACCCGCTCGGCGCTACGGGTCAATTCCTCCGCCGTCATGTCCTGTTCTACGCGGCTTTTTGCCAGGGACGCCGCATCGATCCCCTCAACCTTCAATTCGTTGAGGACCGTGGTCAGGATGTTCAGCTGGCCGGGGCCACCATCCACTATAATCAGGTCGGGATAGGCGTCCTGTGCCGGGCCGTCCCTGAACCTGCGGGAGAGAACCTCCTGCATCATGGCGAAATCGTCGGCGCCGGAGACGGTTTTTATGCGATAGTGGCGATAGCTTTTCTTGTCCGCTTTGCCGTCGAGGAATGAAACCCTGCTCCCCACCGGGTAGCTTCCCTGGATGTTGGATATGTCGTAGCACTCTATGCGCCGGGGGGGCTTCCTCAGATGAAGCCGCTCCATCAGTTCGGCCAGTATCGTCTCCGATCCTTCATCCCGTTGCCGCTTCTCGCGAAGGGCCGTTTCTGCGTTCTTGCCCGCCAGCCTTACCAGGTCCGCTTTTGTCCCTCGCAGGGGGTGCGTAATCGCCAGCCGTTTTCCCCGGCGCTCGGAGAGAAGCTCCTCCAGCGCGGCACCGTCGGCGATGGGGAGCGGCAGGAGCACCTGGTCGGGGATGAAGACTTCCCGGCTGTAGTAATCATTGAGGAAGGACGAAACAGCTTCCTCATCCTCAAGTTCCCATGCAAGTATGTAGCTGCGGCTGCCGACAAGACGTCCCCCCCGGATGAAGAGGAGGGCAAGAGAGATGGTATTTCCTTCCCGGTGCATTCCGAGAACGTCGGCATCTCCTTCCGCAGTCACCATCTTCTGCTTCTCTACCGTTACTTCTATGGCGCGGATGAGATCCCGGAAGCGGGCGGCTTCTTCAAAGCGCTCGTTCCCTGCTGCCTCCGCCATTCGCTGCCGGTAGATTTTCATCAGCGCCCGGTTCCTCCCCTCGAGAAACAGGACCGCTCCCTGAACCAGTTCCTGATATTCTTCGATGGTTATGCGGCCGTGGCAAGGTGCAGAGCATTGCTTCATCTGGAAAAAAAGGCAGGGACGTCTGCGCTTGCGGCAAGTTTCAAGAGGGTAGTGGCGCAGGGGAAAGAGCTTGTAAAGCTGCTGGAGGGCTTCGCGCGCCGAGGAGGCTGATGAATATGGGCCGAAATAGCGGGCGCCGTCCCGGAGCACCTTGCGGATTATGGTGATGCGGGGAAATTCCTCGGCCGTGTCTATCCGGAGCGAGAAATAGGTCTTGTCGTCCCTGAGGTCCAGGTTGTATCGGGGGCGGTATTTTTTGATGAGGGTGTTCTCAAGTATAAGGGCCTCTTTCTCCGTATCGGTAACGATGACTTCCACGTTTGCCACCCTGGCCACCAGGAAGCGGATGTGCCAGCGGGATTCTCCGGCTGCGCTGAAGTAGGAGCGGACCCTTTTTTTGAGGTTTTTGGCCTTTCCCACATACAGGACCGTGTCGTCTGATCCCTTCATGAGGTAGACGCCGGGAGAGTCGGGGAGAGTGTTCAGGCGGGACTTGTCAAACATGCTGCCCAGTATACCCGTTGCCGGCGCCGATGGGAAGAGTGGCGGGGCACACATGTTGCCCGCAAGCAACACTTGTTCCGTAAGGCCATTTTCCGCGTAGTTACAGGGGCTGGCGCAGGTATTCTTCGTTGACAAGATGCGGTTATGGTGCTATGTAACTGAATCTGATTGCTCTAATTTCTTCGCCCTTACGATGGGAAAGGTCAAGCCTGTGGATTTTATGAAATATTTCCGCACTGCCGCTTTCCGGTGCCTGACCGGATGTCTCATAATTTCGTTGCTCCTTTCCTCACCCGTCTATGCCGTTAATTCCGAAGATTCCCAAATCTTTATAGCCGGTTTCAACGCATACCAGAAAAAAGATTACCAGACGGCCATCGAGCAGATGAAGGCGGTACTTGAAAAGTATCCCGATACCCCGCTGCGCGACATGGCCATCTTCTGGCTTGCCCGGGCCAACTTCAAGGCCGGCTTCGACCGGGATGCGGCCCGCTATATGTCCCAGTTCATCAAAGAGTATCCCGACAGTCCCCTCAAGGGAACCGTCGAAGATGAGCTCCTTGATCTTGTGGCTCGTTTCGACAAAGGGGAGCAGGTTCCCGCTGTCGCCAAACGTCCTGCTCCTGCGACAGTGGCCGCCGCGTCGGCGGCGGAGCGGAAAGCACTGGCCGATAAGACGGCGGCCGCGAAACAGGCTGCTGAACAGGCCGCACGAAATGTAACCGAGGCCGAGCGCCGCGCGGCAGAAAAAGCAGCTGCGGAAAAAGTCGCCGCCGAGCGTGCCGCTGCCGAGAAAGCCGCAGCGGAGAGGGCTGCCGCGGAACGCCTGGCAGCCGAGAAGCTTGTGCGGGAGAAAGCTGAAGCCGAGCGTGTCGCCGCCGAAAAGGCGGTTCAGGAGAAGGCGGAAGCTGAGCGTATTGCCGCCCTGAAAGTCGCTGACGAAAAAGCCGCCGCCGAGCGTGTGGCCGCCGAGAAAGCCGCCGCGGAACGGGCTGCCGCCGAACGCCTGGCAGCGGAGAAGCTTGCGCGGGAAAAAGCCGAAGCCGAGCGTCTGGTTGCCGAAAAGGCTGCCCAGGAGAAGGCGGAGGCTGAGCGCATTGCCGCGCTGAAAGCTGCGGACGAAAAAGCAGCCGCCGAGCGTGTTGCCGCCGAGAAAGCCGCTGCGGAACGGGCTGCCGCCGAACGCCTGGCGGCGGAGAAGCTTGCGCTGGAGAAAGCCGAAGCGGAGCGTCTGGTCGCCGAAAAGGCTGCCCAGGAAAAGGCTGAGGCTGAGCGCATTGCCGCCCAGAAAGCCGCTGACGAAAAAGCGGCTGCCGAGCGCGTTGCCGCCGAGAAAGCCGCCGCGGAGCGGGCTGCCGCAGAGCGCCTGGCAGCCGAAAAGCTTGCGCGGGAGAAAGCCGAAACCGAGCGTCTGGTTGCCGAACAGGCGGCAAGGCAGAAGGCCGAAGCCGAGAAACGTGCCGCCGAACTTGTTGCGGCAGAGAAAGTGGCTGCCGAAAAGGCCGAAGCCGAGCGTCTGGCAGCGGAAAAGGCAGCCAGCGACAAGGCAGCATCTGATCGTCTCGCCGCCGAGAAGGCGGAAGAGGGCAAACGTGCGGTTCTCAGGGAAAAGGCCATCGCCGAGTACAAGTCGCTCATCGATCGTTTCCCTGGTACGCGGGCGGCAGCTTCGGCGGCTGGCAAGCTGAAGGACCTCGGCATTGTCTACCCGGTTCCCGGGGCTGCCGTGGTGGCGGTGAAACCGGCGCTTCCCGAAAAGAATGCCCAGGTTCTCTCCCTGGAGGTGGGGCAGTTTGCCGATGCGGACCTGACAATCGTCCCCGTGGGCCAGAGCCTTGAGGTCGGCAAGCGGCACGACATAGCCTTCGAGGTTCTCAACAGGGGTAACGGCTCCGACAGCTTCTATCTCGAATCTGGCTTCCCCGCCGAGTTTGCGGCCCAGTTTGCCGATGCCGCCAGGAAAGAAATGCCCATCAACCTGACGCCGTCCCTCGCTCCCGGCGAGCGGTTCAGCGGCGTGATTTCCATAACCGTGCCGCGAGAATTCATTGACGGCCAGAAGATAATCTATCCCGTTAAAATTGCTTCCAGACTCGACAGTGATGCCACCCAGGCACGGGACATAATGCTTGCCGCCTCGGCTCCGCTCCTCCGCGCTGTGGTCAAGACCGATAAGGGAGAGGTGCTTCCTGGCGAGAAGGTCACCTACAGGGTGGCGCTTCTTAACATCGGTACCGCAACTGCCCAGGGTGTAAGCCTGCGTCTCAACTATCCGCCCCAGTACGAACCGGCCGGTTTTGTGGAAGCCGGCTTCAAACAGGAGATGAAAGCTGCGCTGGTCCTTGACGGCATCCGTCTTGCGTCGGGAGAGAGCAGGGAATTTGAGGTGGCGTTCCAGCTGAAAGAGGAGGCCATAGCCCAGCAGGAACTCTTCCTGCGGGCCGATGTGGTGAACACCGAGCTCGAGACGCGCGACTCGTTCATTTCGGCAGCTTCTTTTGTCAAGCCGGTGAGCGGCGTTGCCGTGAGGACCAACAGCGACAGGCTGGTAGTGATTCCCGGTCAGTCGATATCAGTCCCCCTCATTGTCACCAATACCGGAAACGTGCGGGAGGATTTCCTCATCAAGCCTCAGCTTCCTCCCAACGTTACGTACACATTCTATCAGGATATGAACCGGGACGGCATCCGTCAGGCAAATGAGCCCATTATTAATCACGTCGGACCGCTGGCACCGAAGGAGGAATCCTATGTGATCCTCGACCTCGCAACGCCGGCTTCTGAAGCTGATGGTGCCGGTGCCACAGTTGTCATGGCCTTTGAACCCGAAGGCGACAAGGTCCGGAGCGCTGTCGCCAATCTGCGGCTGCTTTACTCCCGTCCGGTTGTCGAACTTGCCATGACCGGCAAGGGGGGGAGACTCAAGCCGGGAGAGGTATCTTCCTTCGAGCTCAATTTCACCAACCGCGGTTCAAGCATGGCGAAGGCGGTGGAACTCCAGAGCGTTCTGCCGCAAGACCTGGAGCTGGTTGCTTCGGATCCTTCCTTCGGTCGTGCCGGCAATGGCGATTATCTGTGGAAATTTGACGAACTTGGCGCCGGAGAGAAGCGGGTCATCAAGGTGACCTTCCGGGTCAAGGCGGGAACTGCCGTCGGCAGGAGCATCCAGGTGAAAAACGTCCTGAACTATCAGGACCAACTCGGGAACAGGTATTGATATGAACGGCACCCTCAGGCTTGTCGCGTCGTCTCTTGTCCTCTCCCTCGCATCGCTGGCACCGGCCGGCGGTGCCGAGTACCTTCGCTACGCCCCGCAGCCGTCGGACGGCAAGCCCATGTCCGGCCCGGGCGAGGGGGTGCTCGTGAAGCGCATCACCATTGAAAAGGGGGATACCCTTTACTCCCTGTCGCGGCGGTTTAACGGCAAGGGTACCTACTTCTCCCAGATACTCCTCTTCAACGAGATAACGAATCCCAACCTTATCTATGCGGGAAACAGACTCCTGGTTCCCCTCCAGCCCGGTCAGGGAGAGGGCGTGATGACGCCGTCGCGGCGAGTCGGTCCTGCCGCACAGGGAAAAAGTGGTGGTAAACATCCGGCGGTAAGTCCTGCAGTATCCCTGGAGCCCAAAGAGAAAAAGCAGATGGCGAAGGTGCCTTCTGCTTCCGTTGTGCCCGCTCTGCCGTCCAGGGCATCCCAGCCTGTTGCCCCCGGGCCGGTTTCCTCCCCCCCGGCTGTCCGTACCTTCGATGAGAACGAGCAGACCCTGTTCGAGAAGGGAGTGGGCGCATACAAATCGGGCCAGTACCAGCAGTCGCTCGATGCGTTTGACCGGTTCCTGGCCCGTTATCCGGAATCTCCCCTGCTACCCGATGCAACTCTCTATCGGGCCGATGCCCTAATGAAGATGGCCGGCCAATAGAAACTGTTTCCCCCACCAACATGTGATGGGGATTCAGACCCCGCCTCAGCGGTTCGTAATTACCTGTTCCCCCCTGGTTCCCAACGCATCAGATCCGCAAAAACCGGATCGGCTGGCCGTGATGAAAGGATCAGCCGTCCTGTCGAATTGTCCCGACGTGTAATCTTGAATCCTGTGATCGTGATCTTGTACCGCCCATAATCCAGTTCATAACGCCCGAAGGCGTGGGGATAGTTCAGCTCCGTCAACAGGTGCTCTGCCACGGCATTGAAATCGTCATTCCCCTGGGGCTGGATTACGCCATAGCCCTGGACTTTAAGGAGCCTGAAGAGGGTGTAGTTGTAAGGGTCGTTGCCGGTGCAGTCGAGTACAAAACGCTTTCCGTTCGCTTCAAAGTAGCTTTCCACCCTGATGCTGAAGCGGTTGTCCGCATTCTCCCCCATGGTTCCGGAAACGATCTTGTTGCGGTCGAGCTTGATGGAAAGAGCCTCCAGAAGCGACATTGCCATGTCGCAGGGGCTGGAGGGAGGAATAGACCGAAGATCATACCCGGGGTCGGCAATGGCATCATCTGACCGGTTGCTGAGCTGAGCCACTTGGTAGCCCTTCCTTTCAAGGTAGCCGGTGAGAGATGCCGGGAGACAGGGGCCGTTTTCGTCCAGAAAGACGAGGACGGTTTCGGGACCGCCCCGGCCGGATGGCAGCCGCACGATGCGAAAGTCTGCGCGGACGGACAGTAGTGGGTCCGCTCCCAGGCTCACAGTGACGTTTTCTTCTATCCGGGCAAATTCGGCGGCTTTCATGAGCGAGGAGAAGAACAGTCTGAGGCTGTCTTTGCCCCTGGTGACAATGCGGATATCGGGGTATTTCCGGACAATCTGGCTGCGAAG
Organism: Geobacter benzoatilyticus; assembly: GCF_017338855.1. NCBI lineage: Bacteria > Pseudomonadati > Thermodesulfobacteriota > Desulfuromonadia > Geobacterales > Geobacteraceae > Geobacter > Geobacter benzoatilyticus. The sequence continues at coordinate 846,414 of NZ_CP071382.1, read as the reverse complement.
CCCTGCCGGGAGAGAGTTTCTGACATCCACGAGTATCCTGCCTCCGTCGGCGGACAAAAGGAGCGGATAGTCATCGGGGTTGAGAACCTTTCCGTCCACGGTCAGGGGCTCTATCATCTTCTGCCCTGGGACAATCTCCTCCCATAGGCGGATGAGTGACGCGGCGAAAGAATGGGGCGTTTGATCCGGGGCCTGAGGGGCCGGCTCGGGGGCCTTGGCAGGCTCCTGTGGCTGCGGTTGTTGAGGTGCCGGTGCGATTTGCTCCGGCGGCTCGATCCGATGGGGGGGCGGCGGTTCGGGAACAACGGGCGCGGCCGGCTGCGGCGCGACGGCCGAAGAGGACACAGGGGGGATCACGAGGGGTTGGTGTTCCTCTTCTTGCGGCACTGGAGCCGGTTTGTCGGCAATCTCCGCTGTCGGCGTGCGGCGGGTGCGCGGAATGAGGATGGTCTGTCCCACTTCGAGGCGCGTTGCGCTCGGCAGTTTGTTTAGCCGCTGAATCTCCGGGATGAGCGCTTCGGCCTGGGCGTTGCTGAGGCCGAAATTCCGGATTAGTATCTTGAAGAGAAAGTCTCCCGGCTTTACGGTATATCGGGTAAGCCCGGCGGATGGGGCGGTTGCGGCGGATGCGGGGTCGGAATCAATGGCCTTTCGGGGCTGGCGGGTTTGCCGGTGTCGTGGTTTCGGCGAGGGCTTGGTTGTCTCCAGGTCCTTGAGTTCGAGTTCGAAAGAAGACGGGGCCGCTTGGGCAAGTCCTCCCTGCAGCGGGAGGAGGAGGGTGCAAATGGTAATGGCGGCACAGAATTTCGAGTTGTTGCGTGATGTCATGGTAAAGTCCGTATTCTCGTCAGGCGACAATCAGTTGAAATGAACGACGAAGGCTCTTATGGAGCCCTTGGGCACTGTCCGGTAGACGACGAGCCGGGCACCGCCGGATGCCGTTCCCTTTTCGACGCGGAATTTCCCTTGGGTTTCTTTTGCTTCGATGGTGAAGTCCCGCGAGTTGGTCATCTGGTTCAAGGCGCCGCTCAAGAAGGATTCCGGGATTCCAACTCCGCTGCGATCGATGGCCTGCACGGCACGGATGGCGGTGCCGTCGCTGTAGACTTTGAATTCGGTGCGGGCCCCCTTGTAGCGCTCCCATCCAGGGTGGTCTTTTCCGTAATGGCGGTCATGCCCCTCTTTGGGGATGAAGCCGGGTAACCGGTCAAGTCCTCTCTTTGCTTCAGGAGGTGCCTGAACGGGGTTTGAATCCTGAGAAGGCTGCTGTTGTGCCGCGGTGGATGCTGGTGCCGCAACCGGAGCGGGTGATGGGGGAGTGCCGGCATTTTTAATGGATTGCTGAATTGCTTTCGGAGCAGGCGGCTTCGGCGAGGAAGCGGGAGGAGCGCCGCTGCGCGAGAGCAGCATGACTGTAGTTCCGATGGCGACAACTGCGACAGCGGCAAGCCCTATCCAGAGGCGCGGCTTGATGTCTTTTACCGGGGCTTTTCCAGATTGCCGCCGTCTCCCGGCAGGGGCACGCCCGGTTGAGGTTTCCGAAAGTGAAACCGTATCTTCCATTTCCGCCAGCGGGACCGGCTCCGGCGACTGCTGGATGACGGTCTTGAGCTTCTGGTCAAAGGTGGCTTCGGCCTGGGATGGGGCGGAGGACTGCTCCCTGCTGTAGATGTCATTGACGGCATCCGTTGCGGGGATGGGTGGCTCTGTGGTTGCCTGTACAGGCGCTTCTTCTCCGGCTGGCTCCACTGTTTCGTCCGGTTGCATTGCCGGCAGGGGTTCAGAGGCGGCCTGCTGCTGCGACGTTTCGGCGATGATCCCGATAATGTCGGCTGTCAGGTCTTCGTTGGTGCGGGAGATGTCGAGGCAGGCGTCTATGGGGGCCTGGCAAGCGGGAGAACTTCCGGGGTCGCCGAAGAGGACGACTTTAGGTTTAGTCCCTTCCGCCTGTTCGATGAGGTGCCGGGCGATGATTTCTCCGGAGAGCCCCGAAAGGTGGTTCTGGACAAAGAGGATAACCGGCGGCTCTTCCGAGATGTCCTGGATTCCCTGGCGGAGGGAGCGCGAAACCCTGAATCGTATCTGGGGAGAATCCCCTACGAAGTCGAAGAGCTTTTCGAGCCGATCCTGGTCGGCGATGAGAAGGATTGTTACCACAGGTACCCCGTGTGAGCAAAAGTAGTTGTATTCTATGTGAGGGCTTGTTGATAATCAAGGATGAATAGATGCTATATATGCAAAAGGGTTGCCGTTTGGGGGGTCCCTTGAGGGAATATTGCGCTGATCTCCATGTCCATTCCGCTTTTTCCCGGGCCACGAGCCGCGAGTGCAACCTTGCGGGGCTGGCGGGCTGGGCCGGGGTGAAGGGGATCGATGTGGTTGGGACGGGGGATTTTACCCATCCCGGCTGGCTCAGCATCCTCAGGGAGATGCTGGTTGCTGCCGAGCCGGGCTTCTTTCGGCTCCGGGGAGAAACGATACCTTCTCCCCTGCCGGGACATCCCCCGGTTCCGGCATCGGTCCGCTTTGTCCTGTCAACGGAGATAAGCTGCATATACAAGCGTCATGGTGCCGTCCGAAAGGTCCACAACCTCGTCTACGTCCCGGATATGGCGTCGGCGGAGCGCCTAGCCGCCAGGCTTGCGGGAATCGGCAACATCGAGTCGGACGGCCGCCCGATTCTTCGCCTCGACTCCAGGGATCTTCTGGAGATGGTTCTGGAGGAGGCCCCAGGTGGATTCCTCGTCCCGGCCCACATCTGGACCCCATGGTTTTCCCTCTTCGGTTCCCGCTCGGGATTCGATACGGTGGAAGAGTGCTTCGGCGATCTTGCGCCTTACGTTTTCGCCCTGGAGACCGGTCTTTCCTCCGATCCGGCCATGAACAGGATGGTTTCGGCTCTGGACCGGTTCGCGCTCATCTCCAACTCCGACTGCCACTCCCCATCCCGCCTCGGGAGGGAGGCAAACCTCTTCGCCACCGGCTTCGACTTTTTTTCGCTGCGTGATGCCCTGAAGGAAAACCGTTGCGAGACTTTCCGGGGGACCGTTGAGTTTTTCCCAGAAGAGGGGAAGTATCACCTGGATGGCCACCGGGCCTGTTCGGTCCGTCTTGTGCCGGAAGAGACCCGGCGCCTTGGCGGCCGGTGCCCCGGCTGCGGCCGTCCCCTTACCGTCGGGGTCCTTCATCGGGTCCTGGAGCTGGCCGACCGGCATGGCCCGCTGCACGCTCCCGATGCACCCGGTTTTTTCAGCCTCGTGCCGCTGCCGGAGGTGCTGGGGGAGATATTGGGGGCAGGTCCCGGCACAAAGGGGGTTATGGGCCTGTATTCGCGGCTGGTGGCTCTGTTTGGCTCTGAGTTCGGGCTTTTGCTAAGGGCCGCGCCGGAGGATATCCGGGAGATTTCGCCCCTGCTTGCCGAGGCGGTAGCGCGCATCCGTGCAGGAAGAGTTTTCCGGCAGGGGGGGTACGACGGGGAGTACGGGACGGTCCGGGTATTCGGGGAAGGGGAAGTGGCGCGGCTTTCCGGTGCCGGCGATCTGCTCTGCGAGGGGCGAAGCCGCCGGGACCGCAGACGGTGAGAAGCGGCGGTAACTCGCCCGTTACCGCCGCCCGAGCCAGGGATTATTCTCCCATCACCGCTTTCCTGAAAGCTTCGATTCCCATCTGTTCCACGATTCTCCCCAGCCTTTGCTCGCTGCCGCAGCTCTTGTAGTAGTCGACGACGCGCGCGACAATTTCCAGAACCTCATCATCGCCGGGACCGGTGTCGGTCAGGACGTCCCCGATGCGGGGGCGGGCACCGGCGTTGCCTCCCACGTAAACACGCCATCCCTTCGGGGTTCCCGATATCCCGATATCCTTGAGCATTGTCTCGGCGCAATTGATCATGCAACCCGAAACCCCCATCTTCATCTTGTTGGGGAGCTCCATGGCATGGTAAATGGCGTCGATTTTGAGCCCGAGCGCCACGGAATCCTGCACCCCCCGCTTGCACCATGTGGTGCCGGGGCAAATTTTCACGCTCCGGACGCAGAGCCCGATGGCGGCCCCAGGCCGTTCTCCCAGGTCGGCCCAGATGGTGTCCAGGTCTTCTTCTTTCACTCCCATCAGGGCAATGCGCTGGGCCGAAGTTATCTTCAGCTCCTTGATGCCGTAGCGGTCGGCCACGTCGCAGATCTTGCGGAGGGTGGCGGTGTCGGTTATGCCGCCTGGGATATGGGGGGCAATCGCGTAGGTCTCCCGATCCCGCTGGAGAATCGCCCCCTTTTCGAGGATATCTTTTTTCATCACTTCCTCCCGAAATGGATTATGAAGTTTTCTTAGCACAGTTCCCGGTGGAACGGAAGTGGTACGGGACAATCACTGCCCTGCCCGCTCCATGTCTTTTTCGATGGTGCGGCAGCAGAGAATGGCAAAGAGGGCGGCCCCCAGGATTGCGAGCGGTGTTGAGAGGAGGGCGGCGCGCAGTCCCCATAGATCCGAAAGGCGGCCGAGGATGGTGGGAGAGATGGCATCGCCCAGGGCGTGGATGAAGAAGATGTTTACGGCGAAAGCCATGGCGCGGATTGCCGGGGGGGTGACGTTGATGATGACGGTGTTAAGGGGGCCGGTATTGAGGAATAGGAAAAATTCGGCCAGAAACATGGCCCCAACGCAATGGTAAAGGGAGGGGGTCAGGATGGCGTAGGCGGCGGCCGGGGCGCCCAGGAGGAATCCCCATCCGGAGACCAGAAGATATCCCTTCGGCGTGCGGCGCTGGAGCCGGTCGCCGAGCCAGCCGCCGGCAAGGGTGCCGCAGATGCCGGTCACCACTGTGAGGCCGCCGAATAGGGTGTTGCCGGCGGCGACGCCGAGGCCGTGCTCCCGGTACAGGAATGTCGGTATCCACTGGGCGAGGCCACCCAGAGCGAAAGTCATAGCCGCCATGGCCAGGGTGTTGGCAATGAAGGAACGGTTCCTGAGCAGAGAGCGGTAGCTGCCGCGTCCGGTGGCCGCGTTCTGCTCCGGTACGGGGCCCGGATTCCGGAGCGGCTCCCGCATGAGCCAGACCGGCAGAACCAGCAGCAGTCCCGGCAAACCGACGATCAGGAACGCGGCATGCCATCCCCAGTGCTGGCCCACCACTCCTCCCAGCAGATAGCCCAGGGCGCTCCCAACGGGGATTGCCAGGTAAAAGAGGGATAGTATGCGGCCCCGGCGCTCCCGGTCGAAGAAATCGGCCAGGAGGCCGGGGGAAACCGTGCCGAAGCTGGCTTCGCCGATGCCGACCGTGGTGCGGGCGGCAAACAGGAGCCGGTAGGTTGGAGCAAGGCCAGCGGCAGCCGTGGCCACGCTCCAGATGGCAAGCCCCGTTGCGGCAAGTCGAGTTCTGCTCCAGCGGTCGCCGAGCCACCCGAAAAAGGGGGCTGAAACCATGTAGGTTATCATGAACGCACTGCCGAGAAGGCCGAGGGCCGTGTCGGAAAGGGCGAAGTCTTGCTGGATGAGGGGAAAAACCGCGTAGAGGACCTGCCGGTCTATGTAGTTGAGAAGGTTGACTCCCAGGAGCAGTGCCAGAGCATAGCGCGAGTAGGGAGATGTTTTCGGGAGAACCGCCGTAGAGTTTTCTTGCATTTGCCGACCCCTGTTCATTGGTGCGGAGAGGTGGAGGCAATGAAGCGCTTCACCTGGTCGAAGGCGTTGGGGGCAATGCTTAGAAACTCTACTCCGAACCCTTCCGGAAGAACCGGTTTGACCCGCCGGTGCCCCTGGTTGACCCACGCTACCCTGGCGTCGGTCTCGATGAGATCGCTGCCGGGGATGAAGAATCCGAGCCGTATCCGGTCTTCGATCTCAATGTTGCATCGAGATACCACATAGACGCCGCGGAAACTGATGTCTTCGATTGATCCGTGGAAACTCGACCCCCCGGCATTGAACACGGCCAGGGCGGCGCATCTGACCCGCGGATGTCGCCTTTCCACCTGGGGGATGAAGCGGCGGCCCGCTTCGAGAAACTCGCGCCGGTCAACGGGCTTTGTAATTACCCCGTCGCATCCGGCAGCGAGTCCTGGCTTCGGGGCATGTTCCTTGCCCTCCTTGACCATCATTATCACCGGAATGGATCGCAGGTCGCTGTCCCCCTTGATCTGTTCGCAACAGGCCATTCCGTCCATGTCAGGCAACCGGAGATTCATATAAATCAGGTTTGGCTTCTGCTCACGGGCGATTCTCAGTGCTTCTTTGCCGTCCGTTGCGGTGAGGACCGTGACCGGGGAATTTTTGAGGAAATCCTTCAGAAGGGAAAGAAAAAAAGGTTCATTCTCGACAAGCAGTATCACGGGTGTTTTCATGCAGTCTCCGGCATCTCAGGGGTGGAGTTGAAGTTGCCGCTCTTCCAGCGTCTTTATACGGTCGCGGAGCTCCGCCGCCTTTTCGAACTCCAGATTCTTGGCAAAGGCAAGCATCTCTTTGCGCAGTTTTTTGACCATCTTCGGTATTTCATCGGCAGGCATGTACGACTCAGGTGTCTCGGCGGCAATCGGAATCGTGTAGTAGTCCCGCTCCTCTATGGATTCGAGGATGCTGCGGAGCCCCTTCTTCACCGTTTGGGGGATAATCCCATGCTCGGCATTGAAGGCTTCCTGGATCGCCCGGCGCCGGGAAGTCTCGTCAATACAGGCCTGCATTGAGCCTGTTATGGTGTCGGCGTACATGATGACCCGCCCCATTACGTTGCGGGCTGCCCTGCCGCAGGTCTGGATGAGGGAGCGGGCCGAGCGGAGGAACCCCTCCTTGTCGGCGTCGAGGATAGCCACCAGCGAGACTTCGGGGATGTCGAGCCCCTCCCGCAGGAGGTTGATCCCCACCAGTACGTCGAACTCGCCGAGGCGAAGGTCCCGGATGATCTGCATTCTCTGGATGGTGTCGATGTCCGAGTGGAGGTAGCGCACCCGCACCCCCAGGTCCCGGTAGTAGTTGGTCAGTTCCTCGGCCATCCGCTTGGTGAGGGTGGTGACCAGCACCCGCTCGCCCCTGGCCACGGTTTCGCGGACTTCGTGGAGGAGGTCGTCCACCTGTCCTGACGCGGGCCGCACCTCGATGACCGGATCCAGGAGGCCGGTGGGGCGGATCACCTGTTCTACCACCACGCCGCCGGCCTGCTGCAGTTCGTAGTCGGCTGGGGTTGCGGAGACGTAGACCGCCTGGTTGAGGCGCTCGGTAAACTCCCGGAACGTAAGGGGGCGGTTATCCAGGGCCGAAGGGAGCCGGAACCCGTAGTTCACCAGGGTTTCCTTGCGGCTGCGGTCCCCCCGGTACATTCCACCCACCTGGGAAACGGTAATGTGGGATTCGTCGATGAACAGAAGGAAGTCCTTCGGAAAATAGTCGAGAAGGGTGTAGGGGGGCTCTCCGGGCATCCGACCATCGAAGTGGCGGGAGTAGTTCTCGATCCCCTGGCAGAACCCCATCTCCTCCATCATCTCCAGGTCGAACATGGTGCGCTGCTCAATCCGCTGGGCCTCCACGAGCATGTTTTGCTCCCGGAACCACTGGAGCCTCTCCCGCAGGGCGAGCCGGATCTCCTCGATGGCCCGCTCCAGGGTCTCCCGGGTGGCAACGTAGTGGGAGGCGGGGTAGATGGCGCACTTGGCGAGCCGCTGGTGCGCCACGCCTCGCAGGGGATCGATCTCCGTGATGGCATCCACCGTGTCGCCGAAGAACTCGACCCGCAGCGCCTTCTCGTCTTCGTGGGCCGGGAATATCTCCACGATGTCCCCCCTCACCCGGAAAGTCCCCCGGTGGAAGTCCACGTCGTTTCGCTCGTACTGGATATCCACCAGCTTGCGAAGAAGCGTGTCCCGGCCATATTCCTCCCCCTCGTGGAAGAAGATGTGCATTGCCTGATATTCGGCAGGGGAGCCGATGCCGTAGATGCACGATACCGATGCGACGATGATGACGTCGCGGCGCGTCAGGAGGCTGCGGGTGGCGGCATGGCGCAGCTTGTCTATTTCGTCGTTTATGGAGGAGTCCTTCTCGATGAAGGTGTCGGTGGTGGGGATGTACGCCTCCGGCTGGTAGTAGTCGTAGTAGGAGACGAAGTACTCCACGGCGTTGTGGGGGAAAAGCTCCTTGAACTCGCCGTAGAGCTGGGCAGCCAGGGTCTTGTTGGGGGCCAGGACCAGGGCGGGACGGTTGGTGGCGGCGATGACGTTCGCCATGGTGAACGTTTTCCCCGAACCGGTGACGCCGAGAAGAACCTGGTGGGGGTCGCCCCGGAGGATTCCCTCGCACAGTTCTTCGATGGCTCTCGGCTGGTCTCCGCGGGGAGTATGGTCACTTACCAGGGTGTAGCGGTCCATGGAAGGATACTACCACGCCTGGGGAGCGTTTGCATCGGGGAAAAAGGCGTGGCGGCCTTAAGGCCCAGCTGGGGCAAGGGATGGCTGACGCCCCGCTGGAGCTTATTTGGTCGCGTTTGATAGTTTTGGGGTCAGATTCAGGGTGAGCCAGTAGGTGCCGATGACGCGAAGCGTTTCACTCAGTTGATTGAAATCGACCGGTTTGCGGATGTAGCTGTTGGCGCCGAGGGAGTGGCATTCCAGAATATCCTGCTCTTCATTGGATGAGGTGAAAATCACCACGGGTAGAAGTCTTGTCCGCTCGTCGCTTCTGATCCGCCGCAGGACCTCGAGCCCGTCGACTTTCGGGAGTTTCAGGTCAAGCAGCACCAGGCTGGGCATGGTACTCGTATCGCGTTTTTCGTGGGCTCCTGAACCGAAAAGGAAATCAAGGGCTTCGACCCCATCATGGGCCACGCTAATCTCGGAGGCGGTGTTGTGCTTGCGAAGAGCGCGAAGCGTCAAAACCTCGTCGTCGGGATTATCTTCAACAAGGAGAATGTGTCTGTTGGTCATGGGCAGCCCTTGCACATGGGGTTGTTGAGCGTGGCGAGTTTACCATACCAATCGGAGAGAGTGAAGCATATCGCTTTAACTAATAGGTAACCGGCAACTCAAAAAACTTGTATTTGTCATAAACTCGAATGGATTATATCGATAGAAGGATAGAAAATACAGGAAAATTTGTTATGCGCCAAGAGGTTTGACTGGGCGGAGTGCGAGATGCGATGCTTGATTTTTCGACAGTCAGATGAAATACTTGCTGATAGTTATCAGGAAAAGGAGGTACGCCCGGTATGTTTGGATTTGGAATGCCTGAGCTTATAGTCATCCTCGTCATAGTGCTGGTGGTATTCGGCGCAGGCCGGCTGCCCGAGATCGGTGCCGCTCTTGGCAAGAGTATCCGGAATTTTAAGCGTGCATCGGACGAAAAAGAGGAAATTGAGATCAAGCCGGAGAAGAAGAAGGACGAATCTTCCAAGTAGGCAAGCGGATGGTAGATGTATTTAAGGGCCGGCTGATGCCGGCCCTTTTTTATGGTGAGAACAAGGAAGAAGAAAGCCTCGGGTGCTTTTCCGTAGGGCTAATTTTTCTTGGTTTTTTTGGTCGTCTTAGCTTTTTTTGTGGCCTTGCTTTTGGTTGTTGCTTTCTTTTTTGAACTCTTTTTGGACGTTTTCTTGGCAGAACTCTTTTTGGATTTCTTCTTGACCCCTTTGGTCGCTTTTGCTTTCCGGTACTTTTTGCTGAAGCGGGGGGTATCCGGAGAAAGTTCATCCTTGATGTTGCTCAGGAGAACAGCCGTTTCTTCCATGCCGGGGTCGGCTTTCTTGGCTGCTTCCAGAACTTCCTTGGCTTCATTGATCTTGCCGGTCTTAAGGTAGATGCGTCCCAGGGCATTGAGGCTCTTGGCGTGGTCCCCCTTCAGATCGATGGCTTTTTTGTACCGTTCCTCGGCAGCATTGTAATCTTTTTTGAATTCATAGATTAGGCCGAGCTTGTAATGGCTTGCCGGATCGTCGGGAGCGAGTTCCACCCCTTCTTGCAGCAATGAGATAAGGTCGTCATATTTCTTTGTCTTCACGTAAATGGCGGTGAGGACATTGCGGGCTTCCGCGTCGTGCTTGTTGATCCGGAGTATTTCCCGGTACTGTTGTTCCGCCTCGTTGGTCATGTTGCTTTTGCGGTATAGGGCCGCCAGCTCCCGCCGTGCCTCAAGGTTGTCCGGGGCGGTACGGATGGCCTCCTGATAGGAGGTGACGGCTTCCTGCGGATTTTTGGCGCTCAGGTGCGCCCGGGCAAGTTTCAGATGGAGCAGGGGATTGCTGTCCCCCTTCTTGAGAAGTTCCTTGTACTGTTCGATAGCCTGGGGATGGTTGCCCCTGAGCGCGTATATGTCTGCCAGGCGCCTGCGGGCATCGCCGTTGCCGGGAGAATCGTGGATGGCTTGCTTGTACTCGACCACCGCCTCGTCGATGAGGCCCTTGCGCTCATAAACAACGCCGAGGTTGTAGTGGGTATCGCCTCCGCCGATTCTGAGCCGGATGAGTTCCTTGTAGGAGGCAATGGCATCATCGTCAAGGCCGGCTGCTGTCTGGGCGTCGGTGAGCTTTATGAGGGCGGCGGGCCAGTCGGGTTTTTCCCGGAGGGCGGCCTTGAACTCTTCGGCGGCCTTTGCGTATTCCTTGGCCTGCATCAGTTCGTCGCCTCGCCTGAGGCGCTCGTCGGAGAGGACGCCGCGCTGCTTTCCCGCCAGAAGCGATTCATAGTCGGCAGCCTTATGATCCCCTGCTTTCTCATAGGCCTCGGCAAGCAGAAGGTTGATCTCTTTGTTGCCGGGATTGGCGATCTGGGCCTGCTTCAGTTCCGCTATTGCCCGATTGATCTCTCCTCCCGCCATATAGAGTGAGGCAAGGCCCAGGCGGGCGCCTTCGTAGGAGGGGGAGATCCTGAGCGCCTTGCGGTACTGCTTTTCAGCGTCGTCTCCTTTGCCCATATCCTGGTACAGACCGGCAAGTTCCGTGGGGATTTCCGGGTCGGAAGGGAGCCCCTTGGCCGCTTCGGCGTAATGGTAGAGGGCCAGGGAGTATAGCTTGCGCTTGCCGAATATCCCGGCAAGGCCCTGGTGATAGCGGGGGTCCGGGTCCGATGATATGGCCCGGGTCAGTTCCACTACCGCGTCGTCGTAGCTTCCCTTCTCGAGAAGGGCAAGGCCGAGGTTTCCCTGGGCCCGGGGAAAGGCCGGGTCAAGGCGGATGGCTTCGCTGTAATTCCTGATCGCGTCGTCATGCCGTGCTTCCCGCTCGGCCCTTAACCCCTGGACGAAATAACCGGCAGCTCCGTCGGGACAATAGTCGAGGATTTGCTTCTCGGCATCTTTTGACTTTTCGTTATGGGGATTTGTTGCAAAGGTGGCTGCTATGCGTTTTGCATCGTCACAGCGGTTCTCGGCTCCCGCGGTCATGGGGGTTGCGATGGCAAGCTGGAAGAGGAGGGTCGGGATCAAGATCGTTCTGCAATATATCACGCAGTGTCCTCCTGAAATCTAAAGTGAAATGGTGTTGCGATACCTGCCGCTGCGTTTTTTATGGCAGGTTCTGGTTGTGCGGGAAGGTGCTCGGCGGCAGTTTTCCCGCTGTCGGTCCCGAACGTTGCGGCGTTCCGGAGTGGCGGTGGCGCTGATGGACCGGCTGGGCGAAGCAGAGGGCCGTCAATGCGGCGCAGTGCCCGGATGAAGGGAGCGGAATCGATACTGGACAGTGTTAGGCCGGATATGCAATTCGGGGGATTATACACAGTGGGGTGGCAAAATTCAATCGATTAACCTCTTTTGAAGCGCCATGGCAGTAAGGGCGCGGGATTCCCGATGGTTTTCCGGCATGGTGACTACCGCGCCGGATTGCCTTGACTTCGGGCACAAAGATGATTAGATGATTAAACTAAGACTCCAGAGCCGGCCCGGTCCATTCAGGGGGTAGAGGTTCTGGTTAACTGGCCTTTCCGAATCACGGGGGTGCTATGGCCGTAATACCTAAAGAACCGCGCGACTGGCTTTCTCTGCTGCAACGGCAGATGGAAGAGGTCTTTGACTACATTGCCAGTACCGGAGAAGGGGAGCGTTGGAGCGAGTGCGAATATTTCCCCTCCATCGACATTTTCGAGACTCCGGAAGAATTTGCTGTGGAATTCGAGCTTCCCGGCATCGAGCAGGGAGATTTGTCCCTTAAGCTGTGCTGTAACATGTTGATTCTGGAAGGGGTCAAGCATGAAGACACCCATGACGGTGTAAGCTACATCTGTCTGGAGCGCAGGTTCGGGCGTTTCTGCCGAACCGTCGAGATTCCGCCGACGGTGGATCTCAGTGCAGTAAAGGCCACTTTCCGGAGGGGGGTCCTGGTTGTAACTTTCCCCCGGCTCTCGGATCGGGGCAAGATTATCCGCGAGATACCGATAGAACAAGGAGATACGTAACATGGCAGATACTGAAAATACAGAACCACGGCAGGAAAACGAGGAACTGAAAATACCGGATGTCCTGCCGCTGTTGCCGGTGCGGGATGTGGTGGTCTACCCGTATATGATCCTCCCGCTCTTCGTGGGGCGGGAGATTTCCATCAATGCGGTGGACCAGGCCCTTTCCCAGGACCGCCTGATCTTCCTGGCGACACAGAAGGAGATGGGCGACGAAGAGCCCACTCCCGAGGGGATTTACACCGTCGGCACCGTTGCGATGATCATGCGGATGCTGAAGCTGCCCGATGGGCGGGTGAAGGTGCTCGTCCAGGGGCTCGCCAAGGGGCGAATTCTTGAGTACGTTGAGTCGAAACCTGCCTATTCGGTCAGGATCGAGCGGATTGTGGAGCCTCCCGCCCCCGATGAGACACTGGAGACGGAGGCCCTCATGAGGGCCGTCAAGGAGCAGCTGACCCAGATCGTTTCCCTTGGCAAGGCTGTGTCGCCGGAAGTTCTGGTGATCGTGGAGAATATGCAGGAACCGGGAAGCCTGGCAGATCTGATTGCCAGCAACATCGGCCTCAAGGTGGACGATGCCCAGGCGCTTCTGGAGATTATCGACCCCATTCAACGCCTGCAGAAGGTTAACGAGCACCTCAACAAAGAGCACGAACTCCTCGACATGCAGGTGAAAATCCAGTCGGCCGCCAAGGAGGAGATGGGGAAGAGCCAGCGGGAGTACTATCTCCGGGAGCAGCTCCGGGCCATCCAGCAGGAGTTGGGGGAAACCGACCCCCGCACTGAGGAGATCAGCGAGCTCCGCAAGGCAATCGAGCAGGCCAAGATGCCCCCCGCAGTGGAGAAAGAGGCCTTCAAGCAGCTGGGGCGTCTTGAGCAGATGCACCCGGATGCCGCAGAGGCGGGAATGCTCCGCACGTTCCTTGACTGGATGGTGGAACTCCCCTGGGGCAAGGCGACCAAGGACGTTCTCGATATCAAGCGGGCCCACCAGATTCTCGACGAGGATCACTTTTATCTGGAGAAGATCAAGGAGCGGATTCTGGAGTTTCTCGCCGTGCGCAAGCTCCGCAAGAGGATGAAGGGGCCGATCCTCTGCTTCGTGGGACCTCCGGGGGTCGGCAAGACCTCCCTCGGCAAGTCCATTGCCCGGGCCATGGGGCGGAAGTTCGTCCGCATTTCCCTCGGCGGGGTGCGTGACGAGGCGGAAATCCGGGGACACAGGCGCACCTACGTGGGGGCCCTCCCCGGCCGGATTATCCAGGGGCTCAAGCAGGCCGGCTCCAACAACCCCGTCTTCATGCTGGACGAACTGGACAAGCTGGGGGCCGATTTCCGGGGCGATCCCTCCTCGGCTCTGCTGGAGGTGCTGGATCCGGAGCAGAACCACATGTTCTCTGACCACTACATCAACCTTCCCTTCAATCTGTCCAACGTGATGTTCATCGCCACGGCAAACCAGATTGATACGGTACCGGGCCCCCTCCGCGACCGGATGGAGGTGATCCAGCTGTCGGGATACACCGAGGAGGAGAAGCTGGAGATTGCCAAGCGCTACCTGGTTCCCCGGCAGATGAAGGATAACGGCATCTCCGAAAAGGAGATCGTCTTCAGCGACGACGCGTTGCGCGTGATTATCTCCAAATACACCAGGGAAGCGGGGCTGCGGAACCTGGAGCGGGAAATCGGCAGCGTCTGCCGCAAGGTCGCCCGCAAGGTCGCCGAGGGAGAGACCCGGCGTTTCCGGATCACGCCGGCAACGGTGGCAAAATACCTGGGGCCGGCCCGGTTCCTTCGGGAAGTGGAGATGGAGAAGAACGAGGTGGGCACCGTTACCGGCCTTGCGTGGACGCCGGTGGGGGGAGAAGTCCTCTTTGTGGAGGCGACCATCATGAAGGGCAAGGGTGGGCTCACCCTCACCGGATACCTGGGCGACGTCATGAAGGAGTCGGTACAGGCCGCCCTATCCTACATCCGCTCCAAGGCCAAGGAATTCCACCTCGCCGAGGATTTTCTCTCCTCCCTGGACATCCATGTTCACGTGCCGGCAGGCGCCATTCCCAAGGACGGCCCCTCGGCCGGCGTCACCATGACCACGGCCCTTGTTTCGGCCCTGACGCGGGTGCCGGTCCGCAAGGACGTTGCCATGACGGGGGAGATTACCTTGCGGGGGAAAGTCCTCCCCATAGGCGGCCTCAAGGAGAAGATGCTCGCCGCAATCAGGATGGGCATCAAGACCATCGTCATCCCCGAGCAGAACATGAAGGACCTTGAGGAGGTTCCCAAGCACATCCTCAGGAAGGTAACGGTCGTTCCCGCAAAAGTGATAGACGACGTTCTTTCTGTGGCTCTGGAGACCTTTCCGCCCCCCCGCCCCGCAGGCGAGGGGAAAACGGCCGCAACGGCCAAAGCACCCCCCCGGAGGGGCCTGGCCGCCCCCCGAAAAGGAGCTCTTGCCGGGGCTAAGAGTTGAAGCTTCGGGAGATTGGAGAGTTCGGGCTCATCGGGCGGATTTCTTCCCGAGTTGTCGACGGTGCGGGGGTGCGGATCGGGATCGGTGATGATGCCGCCGCTGTGGAACCGACCCCCGGCCGGTGGCTCCTGGTCACCTCCGACATGCTCCTGGAGGGGGTCCACTTCGACCTTGCCTACACCGATCCCTACCGTCTCGGGAGAAAGTCCCTGGCGGTGAACCTCTCCGACGTGGCAGCCATGGGCGGGGAACCTCGCCACTTTCTTCTCTCCCTTGCCGTGCCGCCGGGGATAACGGTTGAGTTCATCGACCGGTTTACCGAGGGGATGCTCTCCCTTGCCGGTGAGCATGGCGTTACCCTTGTCGGCGGCGATACCTGCCGGTCGCGCAGCGGGCTGGTCATTTCCGTCACCCTCCATGGGGAGCAGGAGCCGGAGTTCGTGGTCCGCCGCAGCGGAGCCCGTCCCGGTGACCGCGTCTTCGTCACCGGCACCATTGGCGATTCGGCTCTGGGGCTCGAGTTGCTGCGGCGGGGAGAGCGGCAGGGGTGGGCCGTTGACCGACACCTGGACCCGACTCCCCGGGTCCGTGCCGGCATCCTCCTCGGCCGTGCCGGGGTTCCCTCTGCCATGATCGATGTGAGCGACGGCCTTGCCGCTGATCTGGGGCATATTCTGGAACTCTCCGGAGTCGGCGCACGGCTTGATTCCGGTCTCATTCCACGTTCACCCTGGTTCCGCGAACATGCCCATGATGTTGCTCCGGATCCTGCGTTGCTGGCGCTGACCGGCGGCGAGGATTACGAGTTGCTCTTTACCGTGCCGGCCGGGAGATGCGGGGAGGTTGCCCACATTCTTGCGGGCAGTGGCGTGGCCGCGGTGGAGATCGGGGAAATAACCGCTGGCGATAAACTTGTGGTGGTTGGGGCTGACGGCCAAGAGGCTGTTGTTTCTCAGGGGGGATACAATCATTTTTGCGATGGGCAATAATATTTGCCGGGTATTTTCTGTTGTGGCGGAAACGTTTTTTTGTCTGTAGTGTTTGATATCATGGGTACGACACAAGGCTCACGGCAATGATTTTTCACTCGCAAACCCCGTCCGTTCATGAAGAAACTCCCGTTGACTTCCCGGATGATGCCCTGGGGCAGGTCAGGGAGATTCTCAAAGCCCGCCGGAATTTCGACATCGGGAGTTATAAGGAAAAGTACCTGAAGCGGCGGATCGCCATCCGGGTGCGGGCCACCCATTCAGAAACGGCGGATGTTTATTGCGACCTCCTGGCCCGGAATGAACGGGAACTGGATATTCTTCTGGATGGACTCACCATCAACGTCAGCCAGTTCTTCCGCAATGGCACCACCTTTGAAAAGCTGAGGGGGGATATTCTCCCGGCGCTCTTCGCGAGGCTGCGGCGCGAGGGCCGGAACCGCACCACTTTCTGGAGTGCCGGTTGCGCCGGCGGGGAGGAGCCGTACTCCCTGGCGATTATCCTGAAAGATTCGTTCCCGGAGGAACTGAAAGAATTCAAGATTTCGCTCGTGGCGACCGATATAGATGAGAGGATTCTTGATGCTGCACGAACGGGGATATATGGCCCCGAGCGGCTGGCCGAAGTTGCCGGTGGGGTCAGGGAGCGTTATTTTTCGCCTGCGGGCGACCGGAGCAGGCTTGACCCGGCCGTAAAGGAGATGGTGGAATTCCGCCGCAACGACCTGTTTGATTTCCGCTCTTTCATTGAGAGTGACCTGATTCTGTGCAGAAACGTCCTCATTTACTTTGAGCGGGGAGAGCAGGTGAGGATTCTCCACGAGTTTGCATCTTCTCTGCACACCGGCGGAGTGTTGGTGCTCGGCAAAGCGGAGACCGTCGTCGGGGAAGTCCGGCAACGGTTCACCACCCTTTGTCCCATGGAACGGATTTATCAGAAGAGCCGTTTGACGGCCTATTGATATGGAAACGGCGGCGAATTTTCCGGGAATGACTCTGAAAGCCCGAATATGGAGGATACATGGCTAAAAAAAGAGTGATGATAGTTGACGATGCCCTGTTTATGCGGAACATGCTGAGAAATATCCTTGAGCAAGACGGTTACGAGATTGTGGCCGAGGCGGCTGACGGGGGGGAAGCGGTGCTGACCTACCGTGATGTCCGGCCCGACATTGTGACGCTTGACATCATTATGCCCGTCAAGAACGGTATCGAGGCGCTCCGCGAGATTATGGCCATCGACCCCAATGCCAGGGTTGTCATCTGCAGCGCCGTGGGGCAGGAATCCCTGGTCCAGAAAGCACAGAGTGTAGGTGCCAGGGATTTCATCCTGAAGCCTTTTAATCCCGAGAGGGTGAAGGAAGTCATCGGGCGAGTGAGTGCGGAGTAAGTCTACTGACGGTTCTTCTTTCCGGTAGATGGCCGGCGCCGGGGCTTGTGAAGAAATGGAATAGGGGGAAAAGCTGCATGAGATTCGATGCATTGACAGAGGAGCATCTGGATGCGCTGCGGGAGGTGAGCAATATCGGTGTGGCCCATGCTGCTACCGCTCTTTCGCAACTTATTGGCAGAGGGATATCGCTCACCGTTCCCAAGGTCCTCTTGACCGATATTTCTAAAGTGCCTGAGTTTTTCGGCGGTGCCGAGCAGATAGTCGTCGGAATTTATCTCCAGATGCTTGGTGACGCCCGGGGGAATATTCTGATCGTCCTTCCAAGGGACAGTGCCTTGAAGCTTCTCTCAAAACTATTGCCCCGGGACAAGAGCGAAGGGGCGCTCCTTACCGAGTTGGAGATGTCCGCCCTCAAAGAGGTGGGGAACATTCTCGCTTCCGCATATCTGAACGCCCTGGGCACCCTCATGGGGAAAACGCTGATTCCTTCCGTGCCGGTTCTCTCCTTCGACATGGCCGGCGCGGTCATAGATTATGCTCTCATAGAACTGGGCAAGGTGGGTGACCTGGCCCTCGTGGTTGAAACCGATTTCTTCGGTGAAGAAGAAAAAATCAACGGCCAGTTTTTCCTCCTTCCCGACCCCGAGTCTCTAAAGATAATCCTGAACGCCATCGGGGTTAAGCTTTGAGTCTTATCATAAGCGTCGGCATATCGGAGCATAAGGTCGCGCTTGCTCCCGCCGTTCTTGTGACCTACGGGCTGGGCTCCTGTGTCGGCATTGCCCTCTATGATCCTGATGCGCGTGCCGGCGGGCTAGCCCATACCCTTCTGCCGGCACCCGTGCGCGATGTGAAAGGGACCGAAAAGACGGCTAAGTTCACCTGCTGGGCTGTTGAACTCATGGTTGACGAGCTCGTCAAATGCGGTTGCGCCCCCGGACGACTTGTGGCAAAATTGGCCGGTGGCGCCACAATGTTTGAGCCCAAGTATCGCTCGGCCCATGGCGGCATCGGCGAACGCAATGTAACTACGGCCCGGGCGGCGCTGGAGCGATGCGGCATTCCGCTGGTGGCCGAAGATATTGGAGAGGACTACGGGCGGAGCCTGGAGTTCAATACGGCGACGGGGATAATTATGGTCAGGGCGCTGCAGCAGCCCATCAGGCAGCTTTAGCGCATGTGCGGAGGGGACATGAAGGGGTTCAGGCTCTTTGCGGCATTCATTGCGCTGTTTTCGATGGCTCTTCCCGCCATGGCTGCTCCGGTTGGAAGGGTGAACGTCGGTCTCCAGGATGTGATAGATACGGTGGAGAAGTCGTTCAAGACGGACAGGAATACCGGCCTTCCGCCCCTCTCCACGGTTACCGCCGACTTCTTCCAGCGCTCTACGGTCGCGGGGAAGGAGAAGGAAATGAGGGGCGAAGGCCAGATGTTCCTCAAGGCGGCCACCAGCCGTGAACCGCTCATGTTCCGTTTTGACTACTTCCGACCCTTGAAGCAGGAGATTGTTTCCAACGGCCGGACCCTCTGGACGTACCTCCCCGAGAACCGCCAGGTCATAGTTAGTGATGTGTCGCAGGTCTTCAATCCGTTCACCTTTGATCCCGACCGGGACCGGGCGTCGAATTTTCTCCAGGGTTTGTCGCGGATATCCAAGGATTTTCAGATCATTTTTTCATCCCAGAGGGAGGATGTTGCCGGCAACTATGTGCTGGAACTGAGCCCCCGCAGATCAACCGCCGGCATCTCGAAGCTTTTCATCGTCGTTCATCGTGATGCGGTCATCAACTATGTCCAGAACGGAAGGAACATCGCGAATACCTTTTCCTCAATGGCACAGCAGGAGTGGGCATTCCCCATCCTTTCAACCACCATGATCGACCACCAGGGTAGCACGACCCTCATGGAATTCAGCAACGTGCGGACCAACATCATGTTGAGCGACAGCCTGTTCACCTTTGCCGTTCCGCCGGGAGTGCAGGTGACGAAACCTCCCCGTGGCCGCTGAAGTCCGGTAATTCGCAGCTGCGTGTTGGCAGGGGCGGTATGTATCATGCCGCCCTTGCTGTTTGCGCAGGTAACAATCCGTTGAGGAGGAACCAAATGCTCCGTTTTCTTCTGCCGTGCCTTGTCGCGGCGATTATGGCCATGACGCCCGCCTTTGCCGGTGCTGCTTCCGTCGGCGAGGTAGTGACGGCGCTGGAGAAGGGATACGACTCGCTGCGTGATATGCAGGCCTCTTTCTCCCAGCGGTCTGAAATGGCTTCGGTGAAAAGAGCGCAGAGCGGCGCCGGCGAGGTCTTTATCCGCAAAGACAAGGGGGCGGCCATGTTCCGCTTCAATTACACCAAACCCCGCCAGGAAATTGTCTCCAACGGCAAGACCGTCTGGTATTACCTTCCCGAGAACCGCCAGGTGATGACCATGGACGCGGCGTCGCTTTTTGAGGGTGGCGGAGGCGTGGCCCTTTCGTACCTGACGGGCATGGGGGAGGTCTCCCGCGACTTTACGGCGCGGTTCGTGGGGAATGGGCAGGACGGCCAGGGGAACTACGTCCTTGAGCTCGTGCCGAAAAAGGGCGGGCAGGCATTCCAGAAGCTCCACCTCACTGTTTCGGGACGCGCCGTTGAGGAGTATCTGGCAAAAGGGCGGGCAACGGTGCCGTTTCCCATCGTCTCTTCGGTTGTCTTCGACCAGCTCGGCAACCGGACGACCATAGTGTTCAGCAAGGTAAAGGTAAACCGGGGGGTGAAAGCCTCGCTTTTCACCTTCAATGTCCCCAAGGGCGTTGAGGTAATACGGAACCCCATGGGGGGAAGATAACAAATTTTATAAGGAGGGACTGATGCCTTCGTTCGACATCGTTTCCAAAGTGGATATGCAGGAAGTGGACAACGCGGTCAATCAGGCCGTCAAGGAGATCGGCCAGCGCTACGACTTCAAGGGGTCGAAAAGCGAGGTAACTCTCGAAAAGGACTCGATCAAGGTCCTCGCCGATGACGACTTCCGCCTCAAGGCCATCGTCGACATTCTCCAGTCCAAGTTCGTCAAGAGGGGAATCTCCCCCAAGGCCCTCCAGTACGGAAAGGCCGAGTCCGCCTCCGGCGGCATGGTGCGGCAGATAATCAGCATCCAGCAGGGGATCTCCAAGGAGAAGGGTAAGGAGGTCGTGGCCGTCATCAAGGATACCAAGCTCAAGGTTCAGGGGCAGATCCAGGACGACCAGGTGCGGGTCACCGGCAAGAACCGGGACGACCTCCAGGATGCGATCCGGACCCTCAAGGGGAAGGATCTGGGGATCGAGTTGCAGTTCGTGAATTTCAGGGATTAGACATTATAGCGGTACAGGGAGGGAGCGGATTTAATGAAGGAAAAAGTAAGCATGGTCAGCCTCGGCTGCCCCAAGAACCTGGTGGACGCCGAGGTGATGCTCGGCTGCCTGGCGAAGGACCAGTACGAGATTACCACCGACGAACACGAGGCCGACATCATCATCGTCAATACCTGCTCCTTCATCGGTGATGCAAAGAAAGAGAGCATCGACACGATTCTCGATCTGGCCGACCGCAAGCAAGACGGCCGGTGCAAACTCCTCATCGTCACGGGCTGCCTTCCCCAGCGCTATCAGGAGGAACTGGCGGCGGAACTCCCCGAAGTGGACATCTTTATCGGGACCGCCGACTACCCGCGCATTGCCGGGATAATCGCCGAAAAGCGCGGCGTGGCGGAACAGCTCCGCTACATCAGCGACCCCAATTACATTTTCGACGAGAGCCTGCCGCGGCTGAAATCGTCGCCGGCCTACACCGCCTATCTGAAGATTGCCGAGGGGTGCTCCAACTGCTGCTCCTACTGCGTCATCCCGTCGCTGCGGGGGGCTTTGCGCTCGCGCCCGATGGACAACCTCCTCATGGAGGCCCGGACCCTCGTATCCAATGGCGCCAGGGAGATCAACCTCATTGCCCAGGATATCACCGCCTGGGGGCGCGATCTGCCGGGAAGCCCGACTCTGGAGGAGCTCATCCGCGAGCTGGCGAAGATTGCGGGGCTTCGGTGGATCAGGCTCCTCTACGCCTACCCCGACGGGATTACCGACGGCCTCATCGAGATCATCAAGAACGAGCCGAAGGTCTGCAAGTACCTTGATATACCGATCCAGCATATCAGCGATCCGATCCTGAAACGGATGAACCGCCGGAGCACTGAGCCCCAGATCCGGGAGCTCATTTCGCGGCTGAGGAGTGAAATCCCCGAAATAGCTCTACGCACTTCGATAATCGTCGGCTTTCCCGGTGAAACCGACGAAGATTTCCGCACCCTGCTCCACTATGTGGAGGAGACCCAGTTCGACCGCCTCGGCGTATTCTGCTATTCCCGGGAGGAAGGGACCCCTGCCGCCGGGATGGAAGACCAGGTGTCCGAGCGGGTCAAGCGGGACCGCTACAAAAAGCTCATGAAAGTCCAGGCCCGCCTCTCCTTCAAACGCAACCGCCGCCTCATCGATACCGAGGAGGAGGTAATCGTTGAGGGTTACAGCGACGAGACCGACCTGCTCCTCAAGGGGCGCTCGTCCCGGCAGGCTCCCGACATCGACGGGCAGGTATACATTACCGCCGGCAATGCCAACGTGGGGGATATTGTGCGGCTGCGGATCACCGATTCATCCGATTATGACCTCATCGGGGAAATTGTTGAGGAATGATGGGCCTGAAAATTGCTTGACAATCGTTGTTTTTTGAGTAACATTTCGGGACCTTTTGGCCCACCTTATAGTGATGGAGTGATGTAAATGGTTGAAAAACAAGACGAAATGAAGGCTCTTCTCCTGAAGTCGAAGAGTGAAATTCTTGCAGGGATAAACAAAGTGCTGAAGTCGGGGTCCGAGTCGGCCACCAGCGAGCCCACCGGTGACATCTATGACCAGGCTTCCAGCGAGCGCGATCGCGAACTCGGGCTGCTTCTCAACGATCGCGAGCGGGACAAGCTGCGTCAGATCGATGAGGCGCTGCTACGGATAGAGGACGGCGAATACGGAATTTGCGAAGAGTGCGAGGAGGAAATTCCGCTGGGACGTCTCAAGGTGATGCCCTTTGCCCGCTTCTGCGTCCGGTGCCAATCGGACATGGAGAAGCTCCAGGCGCAGACCCGTCGCGTCGAAGAGGAGCGTGAATACCGCGAAATCACCTTCGGCGAGGAAGAAGAAGGGTAAGCGGGACGGTTGAAGCCGCTGGAGGAAATTTAAAAAGGCGCCACTGAAGTGTGGCGCCTTTTTTTTGTCAGAAATTATAGCGGTGTCAAAAAAATGTCAGTATTTGACGATGAGGCTTTTTCCGGTCATCTCCGCCGGTTGGGAAATGCCAAGAATCTCCAGCATCGTCGGGGCGATGTCGGCCAGGGTGCCGGCCCTGAGCTTTGCCCCTTTCCGGTTGTCGTCCACCAGTATCAGGGGAACAGGTCCGTTCGTGTGGGCCGTGTGCGGTCCACCGGTCTCGTCAGTCATCATCTCGGCGTTGCCGTGGTCGGCGGTTATGATGACGGCGCCCCCCTTCTCCCGCACTTTCGCCACGATTCTCCCCACGCAGGTATCCACCGCCTCCATGGCCTTCCTGGCTGCTTCCAGGATGCCGGTGTGCCCCACCATGTCGGCGTTGGCGAAATTGACGATGACGACATCGTAGGCGTCGCTCTCCAGCCGATTCAGTAGTTCGTCGGTAACGAGATAGGCGCTCATCTCCGGCTTCAGGTCGTAGGTGGCCACCTCCTTGGGGGAGGGGATGAGGCAGCGCTCTTCGAGGGGGAAAGGCTCCTCGATGCCGCCGTTGAAAAAGAAGGTGACATGGGCGTATTTCTCGGTCTCGGCAATCCGCAGCTGCCGGAGTCCCGCGCGGCCCAGGACGTCGCCGAGGATGTTCTTCAGCTCTTCGGGGCCGAAGGCGATGGGGAGGCCGAAGGTGGCGTCATACTCGGTCATGCAGACGTAGGAAGCCAGGCTGGGCCGGTTCTCGCGCCCGAAGCCCGGGCAGTCGGCGAGGGCCAGCGCCCGGGTAATCTCCCTTGCCCGGTCGGAGCGGAAGTTGAAGAAGATAAAACCGTCGCCGTCCCGAAGCTGTCCACGCGGTGCTCCGTCCTGCATGATTACGGCCGGTTCCACGAATTCGTCGGTCACGTCGGCCGCGTAACTCGCCTCGATGGCGTCGGCCGAGCTGCTTCTTCCGGTTCCTTCGCCGCGAACAATGGCGTTGTAGGCACGCTCCACCCGCTCCCAGCGGTTGTCCCGGTCCATGGCCCAGTACCGTCCCATGACCGTGGCAACGGAACCAACGCCGATGCGGGAGATTTCCGCTTCAAGCTGCGCCAGGTAGTCGATGCCGCTTTTCGGGGGAGTGTCCCGGCCGTCGAGGATGGCATGAACGAAGACGTCTCTGATTCCCTCGCGCTTCGCCAGTTCCAGCAGGGCGTAGAGGTGGGTGTTGTGGGAGTGGACGCCGCCGTCGGAGAGGAGTCCCGACAGGTGGAGCCGTCCCCCGGCGGCCCTGGTCTTTGCCATGCAATCCAGAAGGACCGGGTTGGTGAAAAAGTCGCCGTCCTGAATCGCCTTGGTTATGCGGGTGAGGTCCTGGTAGACAACCCGCCCCGCTCCGATGTTCAGGTGCCCCACCTCGGAGTTCCCCATCTGGCCGTCGGGCAGCCCGACTGCCATGCCGGATGTCAGCATTTCAGCATTGGGATAGGTGGCGAGGAGGGTGTCCAGGTTCGGGGTCCGGGCCTGGGTTACGGCGTTGTTCTCGGCGTTGGGGTTGATCCCCCAGCCGTCGAGGATCATGAGCATGAGCGGTCGGGTCATGGTTCCTCCGGAATAAGTAATGAAACGAATGAAGTTCAGTGGTGATAGGGCTCGCCGTTGATGATGGTGTGGGCACGGTATATCTGCTCGAGAAGGAATACCCGCACCATCTGGTGGGTGAAGGTGAGCTGCGAAAGGCCCAGTACCTTGTCTGCCCGGGCCCGGAAGCTGTCGGCAAAGCCGTAGGCGCCGCCGATGGCGAAGACCATCTCGGGAACGGCGCTGTCACGGCTTTTTTCGATAAACGTGGCCAGTTGGGGGGATGTCAGCTGGTCGCCCCGTTCATCCAGCAGAACGAGCCGGGCATTTTTCGGCACCAGTTTCTCCAGCCGCTCGCATTCCCTGGCCCGCATGGCTTCGGCAGCGGCTCCCTTCTCCTCCCTTGCCTCGGCGATCTCCAGGGGGGTGTAGCGCCTGATCCGGCCGGCGTACTCGTCGATGCCCCGCCGGAGCCACTCCTCCTGGGTTTTGCCGACCCAGAGGACCTTCAGCTTCATTCAGGGGTTCCTTCTGTTCCTTCCCAGAGGTAGGCAGTGGGGATTTCAACCCGGTCAGCCGCGGCCCAGAGCCCGTCCAGGTCGTAGTAACGGCGGATCTCCTCCTGAAAGACGTGAACCAGAACATCACCGTAGTCGACGACGATCCAGTTTCCTTCCTTCAGCCCCTCCACATCGAGCGCCTTGCCGTATTTCTTGAGTCCCTTTTTCACCGAATCGGCAATGGCCTGTGCCTGCTTGTCGGAGCGGCCCGAAGCGAGCACGAGGTAGTCGGCAATGGATGACAGCCGGCCGATCTCCATGATCTTCACGTCGAGGGCTTTCTTGTCCAGGGCAAGGCGGGCGCATTCAAGGGCCCGTTCGCGGGGGGTGAGGGTAGGTTTATCGGTCATGGGTGTAAATCCTTTGTTCAGTAATATAGTGTGCTACGGGGTCAGGCACCAGATATCTTACGGAGCGCCCCTGTCGGGCGAGGTTCCGTATCGCGCTCGATGAGATGTCCAGGGGGGTGCCTGCCAGGTGGTAGACCGAGTATCCCGAGCGGTGGGAAAGGCGTTTTCCGGCGGCATGATAGCAGAACTGGGGGGCTACCGCAACGGGGAGGGCCGCTGCCGGATCGCGAATGAGAGCCCCTGGCCTGTCGACCGCCACGATGTTGCATGTGGAAAAAATGGCTTCGTATTCATGCCATGATCCGAAGTCCATGAACGAATCGCTGCCGATGATGAAGAAAAACTCGTCGCCGGGACGCTCGCGCCGCAGTTCGCGCAGGGTGTCGATGGAGTAGGATTTTCCCGGCCGCCGCCCTTCGATGTCCGAGACGGCAAACGAGGGGTTGTCCCGGGTGGCGAGGCGGACCATCTCGCAGCGGACGGCGAAGGGAAGCTCTCCAGCCATCGGCTTGTGGGGGGGGGAGGCAGCGGGGATGAAGATGACCTGGTCCAGGGCGAACTTGTCCCGCACCTCCTCTGCGATGCGAAGATGGGCATAGTGGATCGGGTTGAAGGTGCCGCCAAGAATTCCCGTTTTCATCTTTTTCCCGTTTCCGGTTCCCGGTTGCCGGTCACTGACGTATCTGTCCGTCGCCGTAGACGATGAACTTGGTGGTGGTCAGATCCTCCAGCCCCATGGGGCCGAACGAGTGGAGCTTGGTGGTGGAGATGCCGATCTCCGCGCCGAGGCCCAGTTGGTTGCCGTCGGCGAAACGGGTGGACGCATTCACGAGCACCGTGCTGGAATTAACTTCCCGGATGAAGCGCTGGGAATTGTGGTAGTCCCCCGTGACAATCGCTTCCGTGTGGAGCGACCCATAGGCGTTTATATGGTTTATGGCATCGTCCAGGTCGTCAACCACCCGTACGGCCAGGATCAACTCCAGGTACTCCGCCTGCCAGTCCTCCTCCGTTGCCGGTGTTGCCTGGGGGGCGAATTCCCGCACGCAGTCGTCGCCCCGCAGTTCCACCTTGAGGTCGGTCAGGGTTTGGGCAATGCGGGGGATGAAGGTTTCGGCCACGTCCTTGTGAATAAGGAGCGTCTCAAGGGAGTTGCAGACGCCGGGGCGCTGGACCTTGGCGTTCACCACGATCCGTTCCGCCATGTCGAAATCCGCCGAGGAATCCACGAAGATGTGGCAAACCCCTTTGTAGTGCTTTATCACCGGAATCTTCGAATGTTCCACCACGAAGCGGATAAGGCTTTCTCCGCCCCTGGGGATGATGAGATCGATGAACTCCTCCTGCTTGAGCATCTCCAGGACCCCTTCGCGCTCCGGGAAGGGGATGACCGACAGAGCTGCTTGCGGTATGCCGGCCCGCTCCATCTCGCGTCCCAGAATGCGGGCTATGGCGAGGTTCGAGTGTATCGCCTCGGAACCGCCGCGCAGAATTACGCTGTTGCCCGCCTTGAGGCAGAGGGCGGCGGCATCGGCAGTCACGTTGGGGCGCGCCTCGTAGATGATGCCGATGACCCCCAGCGGAATTCGCATCTTCCCCACCATGAGGTTGTTGGGGCGCTTCCACATCCGGGTCACTTCACCCACCGGGTCGGGAAGGTTCGCCACTTCCCGCAGGCCGTCGGCCATGGCCTTGATGCGCGTTTCATCCAGCATCAGGCGGTCAAGCATGGCGCTTGAGAGCCCCTTTTTCTCCCCAGCTTCCAGGTCCTTGCGGTTTTCATCGATCAGTTGGGGCGTATCGTTGATGAGGGCCATGGCCATGGCCATGAGAAGGTCGTTCTTGGCCGTGGTGGGAAGCTTTGCCATGGCGATGGCGGCCTGACGGGCGTCGGCGGCGATGGTGCGGATCTGGGCAACAATGGTCACGGAAGGTACCTCCTTGCGCGTAGTCGGCATTACAAAAGAACCAGGTTGTCCCGGTGGATGATTTCGTCCCCGTATTTGTAGCCGAGGATAGCTTCGATTTCGCTGCTGCGGCGGCCGAGAATCCTCTCGATTTCGGCGTGGGAGTAGTCCGCGATTCCCCGGGCGATTTCGGCCCCGTCGGTGCCGCAGACCCGGATGCAGGCGCCACGGTCGAATTCCCCCTCTACCCGGACCACCCCCGAAGGGAGGAGGCTCTTCCCTTTCCGGGACAGGACCGTGCGGGCTCCGTCGTCCACGATGACCCGTCCGTTGGGGCGCAGGGTGTGGGCGATCCAGTGCTTGCGGCGGTTTAGGCTCTCGCGCGCGGGGAGGAAGAGGGTTCCCACTTCCCGGCCGGTGAAGGCCTCGGTCAGGATTCCCGGTATCATGCCGTTGAGCATGAGGGTCGGGACTCCGAACTGCCCGGCTTTTTTGGCCGCAGCCAGCTTTGTGGCCATGCCGCCGGTGCCGACGGCGGAGCCGCTTCCCCCCGCAGCCCGCTCCACGTCGCGGGTGATGCTCTTCACCAGGGGGATCAGCTTCGCCCCGGCGTTTGCCCGGGGGTCGGAATCAAAGAAGCCGTCAATATCGGTGAGGATGATGAGTAGGTGGGCTTCGGCAAGGTTGGTGACCAGGGCCGAGAGGTTGTCGTTGTCGCCGAACTTGATTTCATCCACCACGACGGTGTCGTTTTCGTTGATTATCGGGATAACGCCGAAGCCGAGAAGGGTGTCGATGGTTGCCCGGGCGTTCAGGAACCGCCGGCGGTTGGAGAGATCGTCCCTGGTGAGAAGAATCTGGGCCACCTTGTGGCCGAACCGGCCGAAGTCTTCTTCATAGGCCCGCATGAGGTGCGACTGGCCGATGGCCGCAGCCGCCTGTTTCTGGGGGATGCTCTTGGGGCGCCCCTCGATGCCGAGCTCTTTTCGGCCCGCCGCCACGGCCCCTGACGACACGATGATGACCTCGCGCCCCTGCCGCCTCAGGGTTGCCGTCTCGGCGGCGAGGCGGGAGATCAGGGCGTGGTCGAGCCCATTCTCGTCGCCGGTGAGGACCCGGCTGCCGATCTTGATGACGATCCGTTTGACTTTTTTGAGTATGGAAGTGCGCATCGGTACCAGTTTACCATTCTTCCTCAGCTGTTCCCCATAGATGCCGGGCAATCTCATCCAGAAGGGGCGGAATCCCCTCGCCGGTGGCGGCCGAGATGGGGAATACCTTGATCCCCCGCTCCTGGAACCAGGCGAGTACCGGCGGAAGGTTCTCTCGGACCACCGGCAGGTCGATCTTGTTGATGACGGCAATCTGCTCCTTGCCGGCCAGCTCCGGGCTGAAGAGGGCCAGTTCCCGGTTGAGGGTCTCGTATTCCCGGATCGGGTCCCGGTCGGGAATCCAGGAGAGATCGATGAGGTGCAGGAGGATGTTGGTCCTCTCCACATGCTTCAGGAAACGGTGCCCCAGGCCCAGTCCCTCCGATGCCCCCTCGATGATGCCGGGGATGTCCGCCACCACGAAGGAGCGGTAGTTCTTGTAGGGAACTACTCCCAGGTTGGGCTTGATGGTCGTGAAGGGATAGTCGGCGATCTTGGGGCGGGCCGCGGAAACCTTGGTGATGAACGATGATTTCCCCACGTTGGGGAACCCGAGCAGCCCCACATCGGCCATGAGCTTCAGCTCCAGCCGCAGCCACCGCTCCTCTTCATCCTCTCCCGGTTGGGCGAATTTGGGCGCCCGGTTGGTGGAGGTGGTGAAGCGGGCGTTCCCCTGCCCACCGCGCCCCCCCTTGAGGAGAACGGCGGTCTGCCCCGGCTCGGTCAGGTCGATGAGGATTTCTCCCGTTTCCGCGTCTTTGATGATTGTTCCCGGCGGGACGGGGATGGTGAGGTCTTCGCCGTTGGCGCCATGGCGGTCCTTCCCCATGCCGTTCTTACCCTTTCCGGCTTTCAGGTGGGGACGGTAGCGGAGATCCATGAGGGTGGAAAGGTTTGAATCGACCGTGAATATCACGTCGCCCCCCTTGCCGCCGTCGCCGCCGTCGGGACCGCCGAAGGGAATGAATTTTTCCCGGCGGAACGAGACGCATCCTGCGCCGCCGTGTCCCGACTGGACGTGGATTTTTACTTCATCGATGAACTGCATAGGGTATCTTTCAATCCTGTTTCAGAAAACAACAAGAGCCCGGAACTCGAAAGTCCCAGGCTCTTGGGTTCTTGCGACCCGCCAACTGTTAGTTTGCGGGGTAGACGGAAACTTTCTTCCGGTCGCGGCCCAACCGCTCGAACTTCACCACGCCGTCGATGAGGGCGAAAAGGGTGTAGTCCTTGCCACAGCCGACGTTGGTGCCGGGGTGGATCTGGGTGCCGCGCTGGCGGTAGATGATGTTCCCTGCCTTGACGTTCTCGCCGCCGTACTTCTTGCAGCCGAGTCGTTTTGATTCGGAATCGCGCCCGTTCCGTGTGGAGCCGACGCCTTTCTTGTGTGCCATGGTGCTAAACCTCCTGACGGCATGCCGTATCGGTAGTCAGGACTGCCGGGCCGTCGCTGCAAAATGCTGTGGTTCTGATTACCCGTTGATCTTTTCGATCTTGAGTACGGTTCTCGGTTGACGGTGCCCGCGCAGTTTCCTGCTGTTTTTGCGCCGCTTGGACTTGAATACGAGTACTTTCTTGTCCTTGCCCTGTTCGACGATCTTGCCGACTACAGAAGCGCTGGGCACTAACGGTGTTCCGATTTTGACCGTTTCGCCGCCAACCATCAGGATGTCATTGAGTTCTACGGTATCGCCTACCGCACCCTCAAGCTTTTCGACTTTCAAGAAGTCGCCTTCGGAAACTTTGTACTGCTTCCCTCCGGTTCTCACTACCGCGTACATGTACTTCACCACCTTTACATATTTTTTTGAAGAGCATGGAAGATTATCCGGAAGAGTGCAACAAGTCAAGGATTTTTTATTCCAGCCCAACCATTACGTCATCTCCGGCCACCTCCACCGGGTATATCTTAAGGGTGCACTCCGGGAACTCCTTGCAGTCGCCGGTCCTCAGATTGAAGCGGTAGCCGTGGCGCTGGCAGGATATGTGCCCTTCCTCCTTGAGCAGCGCTCCGGAGAGGGGGGCTCCCTGGTGGGGGCACTCTGTTTCGCAGGCGTAGATGTTTCCCTTGGTCTTGACGAGTAGTATCTCCTGACCGTTGACGGTGACGACCTTTTTCCCCCAGTCGGGGATCTCGGAAACCTTTGCGGCGAATACCATGTGTTCCTCCTTGAGAAAGATGATATCAGCTGATGGCGATCTCGAACTGCTCCTGGTGAAAGCCCGGCTTGGCCCGTACGGTTACCCGCTTCTTGAACTTCTTCTCCAGTTCCTCCAGCCCCCGGCGTTCTTCGTCGTAGAGGAGGTCGGCCACCTGGGGGTGGACGGTGAGGGTCGCCTTGGTGCCCCGGATGTCCAGCATCTCCCGGCGCAGTTCCCGGAAGATCTCGTGGCAGACGGTGGTCTTGGACTTAACGTAGCCGCGTCCCTCGCAGTAGGGGCACGGCTCGCACATCATCCGGCCGATTGATTCGCGCACCCGCTTGCGGGTCATCTCCACGAGCCCCAACTCCGAGATTTTCAGGATGTTGGTCTTGGATTTGTCGGCCTTCATGGCCTCTTCCAGGGCAGTGAAGACCTTCTCCCGGTTCACCTCCTTCTCCATGTCGATGAAGTCGATGATGATAATCCCGCCGATGTTGCGCAGTCTGAGTTGGTAGGCGATTTCCTTCACCGCCTCCAGGTTGGTCTTGAGGATCGTGTCCTCAAGGTTGTGCTTGCCCACGAAACGGCCGGTGTTCACGTCGATGGCGGTCAGGGCCTCGGTCTGCTCGATGATGATGTAGCCGCCGGACTTGAGCCAGACCTTGCGCCCCAGGGCACGGCTGATTTCCACTTCCAGGCCGAAGTGGTCGAAGATGGGCTCTTCGTCGTCGTAGGGCTCCATGGAGTACTTCATCTTCGGCATGAAGGTGGAGATGAACTGGATGATCTTGTCGTGCTCGATCTTGGAGTCAACCACGATGCGCGATACATCCTCTGTCAGTATATCCCGGATTACCTTCTGGGTAACGTCCAGGTCGGCGTGGATGAGGGAGGGGGCATGCCCCTTCTCGTTGCGCTTCACCACCTCGTCCCAGAGCTTGGTCAGGTAATTCATGTCGGCGATGAGGTCTTCTTCGCTCTTTCCCTCGGCTGCGGTCCGGACGATGAACCCCCCATTCTGGGGCTTCATCCGCTCGACTATCTCCTTGAGCCGTTCCCGTTCGGGCTCTTCCTCAATGCGGCGGGATATTCCCACGTGGTCCACGGTGGGCATGTAGACCAGATGCCGCCCCGGCAGGGAGATGTGGGATGTGATCCGCGCCCCCTTGGTGCCGATGGGTTCCTTGGACACCTGTACCAGGATTTCCTGTCCCTCCTGAAGAAGTTCTTCAATGGGGTGGAGAGGCTGGAGCACCTGTTCATCGCCGTCCACATCCGCGCCGTTTCGTTCCATGAAAGAGTCGAACTCCTCCATGGCGTCGAAGACGTCCGCCACGTAGAGGAATGCCGCCTTTTCCAGGCCGATGTCCACGAAGGCGGCCTGCATGCCGGGGAGAACCCTGACGACTTTTCCCTTGTAGATGTTGCCGACGATGCCCTTTTCGCGGCTTCGCTCAATGTAGAGTTCGGCGATGGTGCCGTTTTCGATGAGAGCGATGCGGGTTTCGTGGGAGGATGTGTTGATTACCAGTTCATTGGCCATTGCATGTACCTTGTATGGATGAAATCAAAGAGTCTTTGAAGATGACGGCGAGCTTCTCGATGCGGGCATCAGCCAGCTCTTCGGAGGTGAGCCCCGTGATGGCGGCAGCGTATTCGAGGGGTTTCCCCCTGCCGATGGTAAGCTCCAGCGTCGAGCCGGAGACGGTGAGTTCCGCCAGTTCCCGGCGCAGGTCGTATTCCTGGACCCGCCCCTTCTTTTCCCTGCGGAGCGGGACGCTGTCCCGGCACAGGAACTCCTCGGCCTTTCCCGCGAGCCCATGGACTATCTCTTCGGGCAGAATGACCCGGTAGCGGACTTTGTCCATGAGCACCGAGAGGGATGGGGTGCCCGGCGCAATGACGACGGTTTCGAGGATACGCATCCCTTCGGGAAGGGCTGCGTTGAGGCGGGCCTGTACCTCTTCCGGTGCGAGGCCGGGGACCAGCTCCAGGTCGAGATATTCAGCCCACGATTCTACACCGACCGAAAGGGCCGTGGCAAACGAGAATTTGGGGTGGGGATGGAACCCCTGGGAGAAGCGGATGGGGAGCCGGGCCCTTCCCACGGCCCTGGTGAACAGGCCGATCATTTCCAGGTGGCTCAGGTAACGCATGGCGCCGGTTTTGGTGTAGCGGAGCCGCATGATCACTTTCTCTCCGGTATCGGCGGGATGCACAGTGGCAGTCGTGCTCTCTTTCCGCCATGCCGGATCGGTCGTCCGCATGGCGATCCGGTCGAAGTCGCAGATGCCGCAGCCGGTGCAGATGCCCGAACGGCAGTCGCCGGTGGGCTCTCCGGCCCAGGCCTTTTCCAGTTCGCTGCGCAGGAAGGTCTTGGTTACGCCGAAATCCAGGTGCTCCCAGGGAAGAATTTCGTCGCGCCCCCGGCGGCGGTGGTAGAAGGCGGGGTCGATGCCGCAGGCGGCGAAGGCCTCGTGCCATGCGGCGCTGTTCAGCCGGTCGCCCCACCCGTCGAAGCGGCATCCCAACTCCCATGCCTTTGCCAGCACCGCGCCCAGGCGCCGGTCTCCCCGGGCGAAGACCCCTTCCATGAAGGAGAGGGGAGCGTCATGCCACTTGAGGCCCATTTTGCGCTTCTTGAGTTCGTCCCGGAGAAACCGCTGCTTGGCCACCGTCTCTTCGGTGGTAATCTGGGGCTCCCACTGGAAGGGGGTGTGGGGCTTGGGGACGAAGGTGGAGACCGAGACGTTCACCTCGCCGCCGCCGGCCCGTCTCCCTTCCATCTTCACCTTGCGGGCCAGGTCGGCGATGCCGAGGAGGTCGTCTTCTGTTTCGCCGGGGAGGCCGATCATGAAGTAGAGCTTGATGACCCGCCAGCCGTTGGAGAAGGCTTCGAAGGCGTTGCGAAGGAGATCCTCCTCGGAGATTCCCTTGTTGATGATGTTTCGCAGCCGCTCGCTCCCCGCCTCGGGGGCCAGGGTGAAGCCGGTCTTGCGAACCTTGCGGATTTCCTCCACCAGTTCCTGGCTGAGGCTGCCGACCCGCAGCGACGGCAGCGCCACGGCGATCCTCTCGTGGGCGTAGCGGAGCATCAACTCCCGCAATAGCGGCGTGAGGCAGCCGTAGTCGCCGGTGGAAAGCGAGAGGAGCGACACTTCGTCGTAGCCGGTGTTCCGCAGGGTCTCCTCCACGAGGCGCAGGATCGTCTCCGGGGAACGCTCCCGCACCGGCCGGTAGAGGTAGCCCGCCTGGCAGAAGCGGCATCCCCTGGTGCACCCCCGGCCGATCTCGATGCTTACCCGGTCGTGGATCGTCTTGAGAAAGGGGACCACCGGAGCGGTGGGGTAGGGGGCCGTGTCGAGGTTGGCAAGGAACCGTCGCCGCACCCGGTCGTAGCCGGACCGCAGAGGGGTGATGGCGCCTATGGTGCCGTCTTCGTTGCAGCTGGGCTCGAAGAAAGAGGGGACGTAGACCCCCTCGATGGCGGCGAGGCGCTCCAGAAGCCACTGCTTTGATTCGCCCCGTTCCTTCCGCTCCCGGCAGGCCGCGGCGATCTCCACGATCGCCTCCTCGCCGTCCCCCAGGAGGACGGCGTCCAGGAAGTCGGCCAGGGGTTCGGGGTTGCAGGCGCAGGGGCCTCCTGCGGTGATGAGGGGAAATTCCTCGCCCCGGTCCTTGGCCCGGAAGGGGATGCCGGCCAGGTCGAGCATGGTGAGGATGTTGGTATAGGAAAGCTCGTACTGGAGGGTAAACCCGATGATGTCGGCCCTGGCCAGGGGAGTCTGGCTCTCAAGGGTGGCGAGTGGTTCACCGAGGCTCCGCAGCTGGGCCTCCCGGTCGGGCCAGGGGGTGTAGACCCGTTCCGCTGCTATGCCTTCTTCCCGGTTCAGGATGTCGTAGAGGATCTGGAGCCCCAGGTGGCTCATTCCCACTTCGTAGACATCGGGGAAGGCGAGGACAAAGCGCAATTCGGCCTCTTTTTTCGGGCTGGAGCCGATTTCATCCCCTGTGTATCGAACGGGTTTTTCAACGGCAAGAAGGCTGTTGTGTGACACCGGTGTATCTCCATATAAGATCTGGCAGATTGATTGTATAAGAAGTTAAATGTTTAAATTTAATGAAAAAGTCGGTTTTTGGCAAGGCAAAAGACCTTTTGCTGAGCAGCAGCCCCCAATTACCCCGAAGCGGGAATGCCTTATATGGGGTATCGATGGGATGATATGCGGCTACGGCTGGAGTTTTTTGCCCTTATCGCTTGAGTGGATATGGGGCCAAATCTCAATTGTTACGAGATGTTATGCATGTGGCCCCGCCGTGGCACGTTCCCTGCTCTATAGAGCATACAAACTATCCTTTGGAGGTGTTGAAATGAAAAAAGTAGTTTCCTCGATCGTAGCTTCTCTCGTAGCCGTTGCTTTCGCCGCCACCGTTTTCGCCGCGCCGAAGAAAGAAGCTGCTGCTCCGGCTGCTCCGGCTACCCCGGCTGTTGCTGCTGCCCCGGCCACCCCTGCATCCGAAGTGAAGAAAGAAGAAAAAGCCGTCAAGAAAGTCAAGAAAGTCAAGAAGGCCAAAAAAGCTGTGAAGAAGGAAGCTGTTCCTGCTACCCCTGCTACTCCGGCTGCCAAGTAATTACTCTTTTGACGAAACAAAAAGCCGCATCTATCGGATGCGGCTTTTTTTGTGTTTCGACTGTCCGGCAGATATCTGCCGCAGCTATTCTTTCTCCCAGACGTAGGGCGGGTCCACGTACGGGTCAAAGAAGCCCGGCCATGCCACGAAAAAGGTGGCGGCCTCTCCCACCCCGGCCAGCGTTCTTACTATGGTCATCCCCACTCCCTTGAGGGGGCCGATAAGTACCCCTTTTGCCGGACCGTCTTCCTGCCACGTCACGTAAACCTGCTTGGGCAGCTCGAGCCATCCGGTCGCTGTGTTGGCAACTCCCCGGGCGAACTTGTTGGCCATGCCGTCAACCACCTCCTGGGCCGACGAGTCGTCAATGGAGGATGTTGTCGAGGCGTTGGCCTGCCGGTGCGAACCGAAGAAGAGGAGAACGGCACAGACTGTTACGGCACAGATTTGAACAGCTTTTTTCATTGGCCTGCTCTCTGGCCGGAAGCCGCCGCTTCTTCAGTGTTCATTCCGTTCGCGCGCTGGGGAGGCTCCCATCCCTTCCACACGAAGTCAGGCTCGATCATGGGATCGTAGTATCCCGGTTGAGGAACCAGGAAGAAGGCTGTCTCGGTTGCGCCGATGAACGCACGGTAGAGCGTCATGCCGATCCCCTTGAGGGGGCCGATGGCATAGCCGACGGCTCCACGGTCGCGGACGGTGATGTAAGACTGCTTGGGGATTTCGACAATCGCAGTTGCCATGTTGGTGACGCCGCGGCCCAGTTTGAAGGCCATCTTTTCCACTACGAATTCGGGATTCGGTTCGTCCTGGGCAAAAACGGGGGTGGAGCAGGAAAGAGCAACCGCTAGGGCAAGAAACCATGCGAAAGAACGCATATATTCTCCTTTTGCCGGCGAATTTTTAGCCTCTTAACCCTTGTAACATACTTGCCGACGGGTGGCAAGCCGCCTCTAGTCAAAGAGTGTGCGCTCCCCGGGGAAAAAGGGGGCAAGCCTTTTCACCAACTGGTCGAGTTTATCCAGGTAGAATTCCGTGTTCTCGTCGGGGCTGTCGGGATCGTAAAGGGATACCGGCTTGCAGTTTTCGTAAACGGTCACTCCTTTCCCATGGCCGGTGACATAGTAGCTGATCTGGTCGCCGGCCCGGAAGGAGCGTTCAGAGCGCAGGGCAATCTCGAAGGCTGCCGAGGGATTGCGTTTCCCCTGGCGGACCTTGAGCAGGTAGGTGGCCGGGGCTTCCCGGAGTGTTTCCGTCCTGGCGAGGTCTTCGATGGGGATGCGGTGCTCCTGCAGAAGCCGGGTGCAGTCGTCGCGCAGGAGCGGAATTTTTTCCCCTTCGCCGGTCAGCAGGAGCCGAATCGCTTCGCTTGTGAAATTTCGCAGATATCGCTCTATTCCCCGTGACCGGAGGGCGCTTCCCCTGACGGTAATCCTTCCCTCGTGGTCCAGGAGGGCGTAGTTCTTCATCTTGTAGGAGAAGATGGCGCGGTACCGGCCATCCATCTCCAGGGCTATCCCCTCGGGGAGGGTCGCGGACAGTTCTTTTACCAGGGCTTCCTGCTGCTCGCGGGTTTCCGTTCCCGGAGGCGGGATGAAGTAGATGCCGTCGGTATCCACTTCCACGGGCCGGGCTCCTCCACGGCGGAGCCGGTCGATTACTGCCTGGATCAGCTCCCGTCCCCTGCGGGCCACCTCAGCGGCTGTTTCCACGTCGGAAAAGGTGTGGATGGTGGTCCCCAGATAGCCGTAAAAAGAATTTATCAGCACCTTGAAGGTCTGCTGGAGAGCGTTGAAATAATCTCTCTGGTGGGGATCTGCGGCTGTCCGCGCGCGTTCCTTTGCGGCGAGCCGGAACTCTCGCAGTTGCGCCAGAAGCGGGAGGAACAGCCCTTGGTGATCCCGGCGGGGCGAGAGGCCGTAGGCGAGCATGATGGAGGGGTAGAGAGAAGCCACGTCGCAGTGAACGACGGGGCCGAGCACCCCGGTCCCGAAAACGTCGGTGTAGCCCCCTTCGAAGGTTCCCCCGGCCTCGGCAGGCCTGGGAATTGCGGCGCCCCTCCGCAGGTATTCCCGCAGGAAGAGGCCGTTGATCCGGGTCGCGTTTCCCCGGATGATGCAGTTCTGGTAGGAGTACGGGAAAATGCGTGCCTGGAGAAACCAGGGGTATGAAAGAAGCCGCGACAGGGCAAGGGTTTCCCGCACGTCATCCAGGTTGTAGCGCCGGAGAGCCTGCGGGTCGGTGCGGAAGGCTTCGTCCATGGCCTTGCGGTCCAGATAGACCCGGCCGGGGGCGGCGAGGCCGAAATGGATGGCTGCCGGTTTGAGTCCGTAGCTCTCAAGCTCGCGGCTGGAAACGTCGTAGATCTGCAGCAGGAAGTAAGTGTCGATGACGGAACGGCCGTAGATGTCCCAGCGGGGATAGTCGATGATTCGCTCCGCCACGGTGAACCGTGAGGGGTGAACCTTTGGTGCGCTTCCGTCGCGCCCCCAACGGAGCCTCACCCCGTGGCGGTCTGCCCGGACCCGGATGTATTCGAGATCGAAGCGGAAGAGGTTGTGCCCCTCGATCACGTCCGGGTCCCGCTCCCGGATGATGGCGGTGAGCCGTTCCAGCATCTCCTTTTCGGACATCTCGTGGGCCGACAGGTATTCCTCGTAGCCCCCC
Organism: Geobacter benzoatilyticus; assembly: GCF_017338855.1. Classification (NCBI taxonomy): domain Bacteria; kingdom Pseudomonadati; phylum Thermodesulfobacteriota; class Desulfuromonadia; order Geobacterales; family Geobacteraceae; genus Geobacter; species Geobacter benzoatilyticus. The sequence goes on along the minus strand of NZ_CP071382.1, from coordinate 808,968 downwards.
TCTTCCATGACGGCAATGGAGAGGATGCGATCTTCCTCCCGCGCCGGGTTGGAGAACTCGAACCCCTCGGCACAGGCGGTTTCGATGTCCAGGGCGAGACGGCGGAGCGTATCGAACTCTATTCCCTTGAAGAACGTTGAGCCGGAAAGGAGAAAGTGCTGGTGCACCGGATCGGAGAGGAAAAGGTACGGTGTCGCCGGGGCGGAAGTGGTGTATCCGGTCCCTTTCGCCAGGAAATCCCTGGCGGCTATGCACTCTGACCAATCGGCGAAGAGGGCCAGGTGGCGGAAGGTGCCGGGGCCCGAAAGGGGGGCGATGGAGACGGCATGCCGGAAGCCGTCCAGAAGCGCGGGGTCTTCCAGGAGGATGAAGGGGCGGAAGGGAACGTCCCGGAAGATGACGCCATCCTCGGTGCGGATGAACAGGCGCACGAAGCGCCCCGCCAGTTCGGCGGCGACGATCCCCTCCGTAGGGTCAGCCCCTGAAAGAAGGGGGGTGTCGGTGAAGCTGAGATCGACCATGGCGGCCTCGGGAAGACGAAAAAGGCACGGTTCCGGGACCGTGCCTTTCGGTTACGCCGGCGGGCAGCGGTTACCCGGCGGCATGTTTGGCCAGGTAATCGGCAACGCCTGAGGCTGTCGGCTTCATGGCCTCGTCACCCTCTTTCCAGTTGGCGGGGCAGACCTGGTCGCCGTGGGTTTCCACGAACTGCAGGGCGTCCAGCATCCGCAGGGCTTCATCAACGCTGCGCCCCAGGGGGAGGTCGTTGATGACGGCATGGCGGACGACACCCTTGGTGTCGATGAGGAACAGCCCCCTGAGGGCTACGCCCCCGTTCTCGAAAAGGACGCCGTACTGGGTGGCGATCTCCTTCTTGATGTCTGAAACCAGCGGATACTGGATGTCGCCGATGCCGCCGTCCTCCACCTTGGTGTTCTTCCATGCCAGGTGCGTGAACTTGGAGTCGACGGAGACGCCGATGACTTCGCAGTTTTTCGCCTTGAACTGATCCAGCTTTTTGTTGAAGGCGAGAATCTCCGAAGGGCAGACGAAGGTGAAATCCAGGGGGTAGAAGAACAGGATCACGTATTTTCCGCGAAAACTCGACAACTTGATGGTTGCAAAGGTGTTGTCGGGCAGAACCGCGTCGGCGGTGAATTCAGGGGCTTCCTTGGTTACGAGGGTACACATGCACATGGTATGGTTTCTCCTTTCGTGCGGCGGATAAATTGTAATGACATGAAAAGAGATACCAGCCGGGAAGCCCCTTGTCAATGGAAAAAGATAAAAAGAATCCTATTTATCTTGAGAGATGAATTTTACCCTTTTATCTCCCCTTGGATACCAATGACGACCTCCCGGAAGGGAATTTCCTTTCCGCTGGCCGCCAGGGCCTGGCGGGCCGCCATGACGATGCCTCCGCAGCAGGGGACTTCCATCCTCAGAACGGTGATGCTCTTGATGGAGGAGGACCGGAAGATCTCGGTCAGCTTATGGAGATAGGCGTTGTTGTCGTCCAGCTTGGGGCAGCCGATGACCAGCGCCTTCCCCTCCAGGAATTCCCGGTGGAAATCGCCGTGGGCGAAGGCGACGCAATCGGCGGCGATGAGAAGGTCGGCGTCCTGGAAGTAGGGGGCAGTTGTCGGCACCAGGTGAAGCTGGACGGGCCACTGGCGGAGCCTGCTGGCGATTTTTCCTCCAGCGGGCTGCTCGTCGGCGGGCTCGGGTTTCTCAAAGGTCATGGCCCGGGAGCCGGGGCAGCCGCCGCCGGCATGGTGCCCATGGTGCCGGGTAGCAGGCGGCTCATGGTGGGCCGGTTTGCGGCCGGTGTCCTTCAGGTGTACCTCCACGGCCGCCTCGTCAAACTCGTCCGCTTCCCGCTCGATAATCTTGATTGCATCCTGGGGGCAGTCGCCGAGGCAGGCTCCGAGACCGTCGCAAAGGTTGTCGGCGGACAGGACCGCCTTGCCGTTCACGATTTTTATGGCTCCCTCGGCACAGGCGGGGACGCAGAGGCCGCAGCCGTTGCACTTCTCTTCATCAATGCTGACGATTTTTCGAATCATGGTTGAGTTCTCCTTCTGGATTGATTGGTTATGTTTATTTAGCAAAATAGTGCCAAAGATAATCGAGCCGTCCCCGCAGAATCATTCTTCGCCCCGAGAAGGCCATGACTTCCCGGATTTTCGCCCGGTACTCCTTGCTGTAGCAGTGGACGCGGCAATGCTTGCACGATGGCTTAGGGTCCAGGGGACATTTGCGGCGCTTCTGGATGCCGTGGGCCAGGAGCCCGGCGCAGTCGGGGCAGAGATCCACCCCTTTGGGGTAGCGGTGCCTAAGTTCCGGCGGCGGCTCGAAGGGGGCCCGGAGTGAACGGTCATGACGGGCGTGGCAGTAGACCCGGACAAAGTCGGTGAGGATCCGCATGTCATTTTGCTGTTTTTTCGTGAGCGTTTCCATGGGTGCATCATATGACAGTGGCGCGATGTTTGTCATGACCCATGTCAAAAAATGCCGTTTTCATCATTAGGCTTTCCAGGGAGCGGCGCCTTTGCGTTTCAGCACGTTCTGTGCTATGAACCCCCTATGAAAAGCGAACCAGTCATCATCCCCCGGCAAGATCATCCCATCTCACGCTCCCAAGTCAGCCCCAACGCCCTCCGTGTCCTCTACCGCCTCAAGGACAACGGCCATATCGCCTACCTCGTGGGGGGATGCGTCCGGGATCTCCTCCTGGGGCGCGAACCCAAGGATTTCGACGTGGCCACCGACGCCACCCCTAACCAGGTGAAGCGCCTCTTCCGCAACTGCCGCCTGGTGGGGCGCCGGTTCCGGCTTGCCCATATCCATTATCAGGACGAGATCATCGAGGTGGCCACCTTCCGGGCCATGGCGCCGGAAGAGCCGGGGGAGGCCGAAGCCGAACCTCTCGCCGAAGGGGAGGTGGAGCGCTCCCGGAAGCCCCGCCATGTGGTGAGCGACGAGGGGATGGTGCTGCGGGACAATGTCTTCGGAACGCCGGAGGAAGATGCCCTGCGGCGGGATTTTACGGTGAATGCCCTGGCGTACAATATCGCCGATTTTTCCATCATAGACTACGCCAATGGCATGGAGGACCTGCGGCGTGGAGTCATCCGCACCATTGGCGATCCTGTGGTTCGTTTCACCGAGGACCCGGTACGGATGATCCGGGCAGTGCGCTTTGCCGCCATCCTGGGCTTTACCGTGGAGGAGGCTACCCGGCGGGCGGTCCTGGAGCTGGCGCCCACCATTACCAGGGCCACGGCTCCCCGTCTCTACGAAGAAATGTTGAAGCTGTTTCTCTCGGGGGCCGGGGAGCGGGTCTACCAGATTCTGCGCCAGGCCGGGCTCTTTGCCCATCTTTTCCCCCGGTTCAACGGCTGGCTTGACCGGGAGAGCGACGGTTTTCCCCATTTGAGGATAAGCAAGGCTCTGGAGTGGATTGACGGCCAGGTGGGGGGCGGAGAGCCGGTTTCGCCGCCGCTTCTTCTTGCCTTGATGTTCGGCGAGTATGTGGAGGAACTGGCCGGGGAACTGGTTTCGGCCGGGATGCCGGTTCCTGATGCGGTCAGCGGCGCCATGGCCGGCTTTCTCGGTGAGCAGGCGCCGATTATCGCCATCCCCCATCGGATTGCCCTCGCCGTGCGGGAAATTCTGCTGCTCCAGCTTCGTCTGGCAAAGATACCGGGGAAACGGCCCCAGGGGGTTCTTGCCCGGTCAAGCTTTGCCGAGGCCCTGGCCTATCTGCGATGCCGGTGCGCGGTGACGGGGGAGGGGGAGAAGGTCCTTGCCTGGTGGGAGCGCTACAGCCGCGACAACACCATGCCGCCGGTGGAGCCGGGTACCGGGGAAAGCGAAGGAAAAGCCACGAAACGCCGCAGGCGCCGGGGGAAGAGACGCAAGCCAGCTGTCTCCTGAATGCTGCCGGTTTTGCCGGTTATTGCCACCGTTCCATTCATCGTGATGCGCCCAAGGGATATTCCGAGGGCGTTTTTGCCGACCATAAAGACCTTTCATCGCCGGTAGGCGAATACCCGTTTAATGAAGTTCTCCATTAACGCCTGGTCGTGGAGTTGTTCCGCTTCTTCCACCGGAAGGTTCGGGAAACGTTCCGTGACCGCATTGGCAAAGAGTCCCCGCCCCACCATGTCCGGCATCCCCATGCGGTACACCGGCACGTCGTTGAGCCCCGAGCTCGGCGAGTTCTTTTTGAATACGAAACCGCTGATATTTTCCAGTTCCAGTTCAGAGACTTCGTGCTCGCACCATGCGAGCATGCGGTCAGTGTGGTCGATGCGTGTTGTAATGGTGACCAGCCTGAGGGAGCCGCCATCGAGTTCCAGCCGCATGGCCTCCCTGGGAACCGGCAGGCCGCAGCCAACCTCGGGGCAGACCGGGATGATCCGGAAGAACCGGCCCAGGATGTCGGCGACGTATCGGTCGTGCTTGTGGCTGCCGTCGTAGCGGACTTTTTTGCCCATGAGGCAGGCGCTGATTCCAATCGTAATGGGTAATGGGGTTGGCATATCCATGAAATAAGCATATCCTTTCTGAAAAAAATATTCATGAATTTTGTCAACGTACCGATTGGTAACTGTATGAAGGCAAAAGTTGCCTTGAAGGGGAAAAGATTAATTAACAACTGCCGCGGGTCACGGCGGCTTCGGGCTTGAAAGCATTTGGCCGGCTGGTATAATTGTGCCGTCTGTTGCATGTAAATCAACCCCTTCGGGAGCTCTTTAGTGGATTGGGTCTGTTGCTGGCACAGGGAGGTGGTTGAACCGGGAGGGTGTCCCAACATCGGCGAGGGGGAGGAGGTTCTTTATACCTCCTACCAGCGGCGGGTCATTGAAAAATGCATTGACTGCCCCAATTTTCGCGCCGATCTCCAGAAGCTGGGGGATGAGGGATCTCCACTGGGGAAGGTGGTCCCGATTCTCGTTGCCGAGGTTCTGGAGCAGCGGGGAAAGCTGCAATCGATGGTCGGGTTTCTCGACAGCCGGGAGCGGGAGATCAAGTTCCTTCACGAGATCAGTCTCGTACTTCAGACTTCCGTAGACCTGGATGAAGTCCTTTCGGTGGTGATGACCGCCATCACGGCCGGCAAGGGGTTCGGTATGAACCGGGCCTTTCTGCTGCTGGCCGACAAGGAACGCAAGCTTTTGCGGGGATACCTGGGGGTGGGGCCGCAGAATTTCGGCGAGGCGTGTGGGATTTGGGAGGATATCCAGCGGGACGACTTCACCCTCAAGGAGATGGCGCGGGACTTCTACAAGACCAAGCTCACGTCGGAAAAACAGAAGTTCCATGACATCCTTGAGCGGATGACCATCCCGCTGGCGGACCAGAACAACATCCTTGTCCGGGCGCTGAGGGAAAAGCGGCCGATCCTGGTCGAGAACGCCTTCCACAGCCCCGACTGTGACCATTCGCTGGTGCAGGCCCTGGGGGTGGACACGTTCCTGATTACCCCCCTCATCTCCCGCAACCGGCGGATCGGGGTCATTATCTCCGATAACTGCATCACCCACAAAAGGATTACCCCCCAGGACGTGCAGTCCCTGGAGACCTTTGCCTTCTCGGTGGCTTTCGCCATTGAACGGGCTTCACTCTATGAGCGGCTCCAGGAGGAACTCCTCAAGGTGACGGCCGCCAATGTGAAGCTGAAAGAGCAGCAGGAGCTGATCGTTAAAATGGAGCGGATGGCGCTGGTGGGAAAGATTACCTCCAGCATTGCCCACTCCATACGCAATCCTCTCATGATAATCGGAGGCTTCTCCCGCTCGCTCCTGAAGGGGGCCGCCGAGGATGACCCCAAGCGGGAGTACCTGGAGTCCATAGGGCAGCAGGCGCACCAGTTGGAGGAAGTCCTGGAGGATATTCTCAACTATTCCGATTCCCTCTACCCGACCCTGGATATCTGGGACGTGAACCAGCTTTTGAGCTCCGTATGCCGCGAGCTCGACGGACAGCTCCAGGAGCGGCGCGTGGCCTGTCGGCTTCGGCTCGATGCCCATCTGCCGCCGGCGCGCATCGACTACAAACAAGTGGCAAACTGCGTAAGAACGATTATTTCCACGGTTGTTGAAGGAATGGCGGAGGGGGGGGATGTCAGAGTCGAAACCCGTCGCGAAAACGGCTGGATTGTCGTGGAGGTAAGAGGGAGCGGGGCAAGTCTCCCCATGGAAGATATCGAAGCCATGACGACCCCCTTCTCCTCCACCGAGGAGCTGGGCACAGGGCTCGGCGTGGCGATCTGCAAGACGGTTATGGAAAGACACGGCAATATTCTGGAAATTGATACTCCGGACGGGAATGAAACCCGCTACCTTATAAAACTGCCTGAAAACAAGGAGGATGCATAACATGGCTCGACTGCTGGTGGTTGACGACGAAAGCAGCATCAGACTGCTCTATTCACAGGAACTGGCCGACGAAGGGCATGATGTTACGACTGCCGCCAATATCTCGGAGGCGGTTGATCAGATAAAGGAAAACGAATTCGACCTGATCGTTCTTGATATAAAGCTCAAGAACGAGAGCGGCCTGGAGCTTCTCCAGAAGGTGGTAAAGGAGCGGCACAACCTGCCGGTCATCCTCTGCACCGCCTTCTCCTGCTTCAAGGACGACTTCTCCGCCTGGCTCGCCGACGGTTACGTGGTGAAGTCCAGCGACCTCACGGAGTTGAAGGAAGAGGTCAAGCGGGTACTGGCGAAGAAAGGCAAGTGAGATAAATAGAATATTATAAAAGGAGCATCCTACATGAAAGCAGTCATTATGGCCGGCGGGTTCGGGACCCGCATCCAGCCCCTGACGAGCAGCATCCCGAAACCGATGATCCCGCTGCTGAACCGCCCCATCATGCTCCATATCGTGGAACTGCTGAAAAAGTACGAGATCACCGATCTGGTGATGCTCCTCTACCACCAGCCGGCGGTCATCAAGAACTTCTTCCGGGACGGCACCGACTTCGGCGTCAAGATCACCTACGTGACCCCCCTTCAGGACATGGGGACCGCCGGGGCCGTCAAGTGTGCCGAGAAATTCCTGGACGAGCGGTTCCTCGTCATCAGCGGCGACCTCCTCACCGACTTCAACCTCCAGAAGATTATCGACTCCCACGAGGAGAACAAGGCACTGGCCACCATTACCCTCACTTCGGTGAAGGACCCGCTTCAGTTCGGGGTCGTCATCACCGACAAGGAGAAGCGGATTACCCAGTTCCTGGAGAAGCCGGGGTGGGGGGAGGTGATCTCCGACACCATCAACACCGGCATCTACGTCTTCGAGCCGGAGATCTTCGCCCATATCCCCGAGGAGGAGAACTACGACTTTTCCCAGGATCTCTTCCCGAAACTTCTGGAGCAGCAGAAGCCCCTCTTCGGCCACACCGCCAAGGGTTACTGGCGCGATATCGGCAATACCGACTCCTATCGTGAGGCCCACCACGACATCTTCAAGGGGAAGGTGAACGTGAAGATCGACGAGGCGAAGCAGGATCTGGTGGGGAAGGATTTGCGGCTGGGAAGCGACGTGAACCTGGACGAGCACATTACCCTGGAGGGGACGGTGATCGTGGGGGACAACTCCCAGGTCTTCGAGAGCGCCCACATCAAGGATTCGGTCATCGGTCGCAACTGCACCATTGATCCGGGCGTCCGCCTGAATCGCTGTGTCATCTGGGACAATGTTTACGTGAAGAAGGGGGCCAAGCTCCACGACAGCGTCCTCTGCAGCAACGTGCGGGTGGGGCACGGGGTCGTCATGGAAGAGGGGGTCATCGTGGCCGACGACACCTCCATCGGCGAAGAGGCCTACATCAAGCGGGATGTGAAGATCTGGCCCCGCAAGGTGATCGAGGCGGGGGCCACCGTTACCGGCAACCTCATCTGGGGCGAGAAGTGGAAGAAGTCTCTCTTCGAGGGAGCCATGGTCAAGGGGCTTACAAACATGGAGCTCACCCCCGAGTTCGTGGCCAAGCTGGGGTGCGCCTATGGCACAACGCTCCCCAAGGGAAGCCATATCATATCGGCCCGCGATGCTTACCGCTCCTGCCGGATGCTCAAGCGCAGCTTCATCGGCGGCCTCCTTTCCGCCGGGGTCAACGTGCGGGACCTGACCATGGTGCCGATGCCGGTCCTGCGCTACAAGCTCCGCTCCTTCGGCGAGGTGGGGGGGATCTATTTCCGCCAGGCCATTGACGATCCCGCATCCACCGAGATCGTTTTCCTGGACGGCGAAGGTCTCGACTTCTCCAGTTCCATGGGGAAAAACGTGGAGAGGATTTTCTTCAAGGAGAACTTCCGCCGGGCCCACCACACTGAGCCGGGCGCCCTTTCCGAGATTCCTCTGCAGGTGATGGATTTCTACCGTGAAGGGTTCCTCCACGCCATCGGCAAGTCGCCGCTGCAGAAGAAGCAATTCAAGGTGGTAATCGATTTCAATCATTCCTCGGCCAGTCAGATTCTCCCCGGTATCCTGACCCAGATGGGGTGCGAGGTCATCAGCCTCAACGCCTATGTGGACGAGGAGCGGGGCATTCAGGCGGTGGCTGAGCGTCAGGAGAGCCTCGGCCAGCTTTCCAAGATCGTTGCCACCCTGGAGGCCCATGCCGGGTTCTGGCTCGATCCCACCACCGAAGGGGTTATCATGGTGGATGAAACCGGAAAGGTCTATGAAGGGGCTGATCTGCTGCCGCTCATAGCCGGACTAGCCCTTCGCTCCGGCGAAAAGGGGCTGTTCGTGGTGCCGGTTTCGGCCCCTTCGGCCATCGAGCGGATGGTCCAGGAACGGGGAGGGACTGTGACCCGCACCAAGAGCGCCGACCGGGCCATGATCGAAGCCACCATTTCTTCCGAAGTGGTCCTTGCCGGTACCATGGACGGCCGTTTTGCGTTCCCCAAATTCCAGTCCGCCTTCGACGGCATGTTCGCCATCGCCAAGACCATCGAAATGGTGGCCAAGGGGGGGCTGTCCATCTCAAAGGTGGCGGCAGAGATTCCCCAACGGGCCTTCCTTCAGACCAGGGTTCCCTGCGTCTGGGACATGAAGGGGGGGATCATGCGGAAGATGAGCGAGGACAGCCTCGACAAGGAGGCGAGCTTCATCGACGGGATCAAGGTCCACTTCGGCGAGGACTGGGCCCTGGTGCTCCCCGACCAGTATCTCCCCTATGTCCACATCGTGGCCGAGGCCCGGGATGCCAAGACGGCCCAGAAGCTCCTCGATGAGTACAGAAAAAAGGTCGAGGGGTGGAAACGGGAACTGCAGTGAGCGCACCCCTTTCCGTCATATTCCTGTGGCACATGCACCAGCCGTACTACAAGGATCCGGTGAAGGGTGAGTACGCCCTTCCCTGGACCTACCTCCATGCCGTGAAGGACTACTACGACATGGCGGCCATCGTTGACGACACCCCGGGAGCGCGGGCGGTCTTCAATCTGGTGCCGTCGCTCCTGGACCAGATCCTCGACTATGCCGCCGGCACGGCTGTGGACCCGTGGCTCATTAGGGGGGGGATGGCTCCGGCCGACATGGCCGAGGAAGACCGGATCTTCCTGCTGGAAAATTTCTTCTCGGCCAACCGCCAGCGGCTCATCGAGCCGAACCGCCGCTACCTGGAACTTCTCCACCTGGCCGGTGACGGAGCCAGGGTAAAAGGCCGGGAGCGGCATCGCCACTTCAGCGCTCAGGATCTGCTGGACCTCCAGGTCTGGTTCTTCCTGGCCTGGACCGGGGAGGCGGCCCGCCGCCGCTACCCCGAGTTGAAGGAGCTGGTGAAGAAAGGACGCCACTTCACCGAGGAGGACAAGGCACTCCTCTTTGACCGGCATGCCGACATCCTGAACGGCATCATTCCCCTCTACAAAAAACTCCATGACGAGGGAAAGGCGGAGTTGGCCGTCTCACCCTACTATCACCCGATACTCCCCCTTCTCTGCGACATGAAGGCGGCCGGCATCGCCATGCCGCGGGTAAACCTGCCGGCAACCCGTTTCCGCCATCCGGAGGATGCCCGCAGCCAGGTGAGCCGGGGGATTGCCCGATTCCGGGAGATTTTCGGTTTCACGCCGGTCGGCATGTGGCCGTCGGAGGGGTCGGTGAGCGACGAGGCCCTCGCCATCATTGCCGGCTGCGGCATCAAGTGGATTGCCACCGACGAGGAGATTCTCGCCAGGACCCTTTCCGGAGGGCTCGGTTCCGGCCGGGAGGCCCTCTATCATTCCTACACGTTCCGGCAGGGCGCGCGGGAGCTGAAGGCCTTTTTCCGGGATCACCTCCTCTCGGACCTGATCGGCTTCACCTACTCCTCCTGGGAGCCTCAGCGGGCCGTTGAAGACTTTGTGGGGAGGCTCGGGGAAATACGGGAGCGAATTCCCGGAGCCAGGGTGGTCCCGGTGATTCTGGACGGCGAGAACGCCTGGGAGTACTACCCGGACAACGGTTACGATTTTCTCCGGGGGCTTTACGGGGCCACCGCCGCCGCGCCGGGGGTTTCATGCGTCACCTGCTCGGAGTTTCTCGCCCGTGAGCCGGAGCGGCGGGTCATCGAGCATATCCATCCCGGCTCCTGGATCAATGCCGATTATGGCATTTGGGTCGGTCACCCTGAAGAGAACCAGGGGTGGGATTATCTGGAGCGGGCGCGGGAGGCTGCAATTACCGCAAGCCCGCTGGTGGCCGATCTCATGGCCGTGGGGGGGGCGTGGGAAGGGGAGGGCACCGCTGAAGAGCGGACGGCCCGTCTCGTCTGCACGTCCCTCTATGCCGCCGAGGGGAGCGACTGGTTCTGGTGGTATGGGGACGATCACTTTTCGTCCCATAGCGACCGCTTCGACCGGTTGTTCCGCAAGCATCTCATGAATTGCTACCGGCTGCTCGGCCTTGACGTCCCCCGGGAGCTGTACGAGCCCATAAAGAAGCTTACTCCGGCGGGGCTCGTACGGGAGCCGGCCGCTCTCATCACCCCCGTCGTCAATGGCCTGGTGGACGACTATTTCGAGTGGCTTGCGGCCGGCCTTGTGGACCTCACCAAGCAGGCATCGGCCATGCACGCCGCCGAGAGCGTTCTTCAGTCGCTCTTTTACGGCTTCGACCGGGAGAACCTTTACTTGCGCCTCGACAGCCCCTCGCCGGTTGCCGCAACTCTCCTGGAAGGGGATACTCTCCATCTCCATCTCGTCACCGAGGGGGAATACCGGCTTGATATGATACCTTCCGCTACCGGCGGCGAGCTGATGGTTAAGGGGCCCAAAGGGTGGAAGAGCGGTAAGGCCCGTTGTTGCTGGGCAATGGATCGGGTCTGCGAGGTATCGGTTCCCCTGGCTCCCCTGAAGCTTGCTCCGCAGGGAAAGCTTTTCGTCACGGTTACCCTGACGCGGGGGGGGGAGGAGTTCGGCCGCTGGCCTGCCGATTCGCCCCTGGCACTGGTCTACGCGGGGGCGGAGCTGGATGCGGAAAACTGGTTGATATGACACTGGAGGAACAATGTCAGAACTGAGATGGGATCCCCTCAAGCAGCACTGGGTGATTATCGCCACCGACAGGGGGAGGCGTCCGCGGGATTTTCTCGTGGAGCCGGAGCCCTCCGAGATAACCAGTTGTCCTTTCTGTTATGGCAACGAAGACAAAACGCCCGGCGAGGTTTTCGCGCTCCGGCCCTCTGGAGCTGCGAATTCCACCGGCTGGAAGGTGCGGGTCATCCCGAACCGGTTTCCGGTCCTCCGGATCGAGGGTGAGCTCAACAGCCGCGCCTACGGCATCTATGACGTCATGAACGGCATCGGCGCCCACGAGGTCATCATCGAGACACCAGACCACAACCGGGGCCTGTCCGAACTTTCCCCCGCCGAGATTGCCGAGGTCCTGAAGGCATACCGGTCGCGCTTTCTTGACCTGCGCCGCGACATGCGGTTCCGGTACATGGTGCTTTTCAAGAACCACGGCCAGCGGGCGGGCGCTACCCTCTCCCATTCCCATAGCCAGCTCATAGCAGTGCCTCTGATTCCGCCGGTGGCGGCCACTGAACTGCGGATATGCCGCGAGCACTACGCCGTCAAGGAGCGCTGCCTCTTCTGCGATCTGCTGGATTTCGAGCTCCAGAGCGGCGACCGGGTCGTGCGGGAGTTCCCCAACTACGTCACCATGACTCCCTATGCCTCCAGCTTCCCCTTCGAGCTGCGGCTCTATCCCAAGCGGCATTCCCATGACTTCGCGCTCTCCACCGATGCGGATCTGGCCGAGCTTGCCGTGGCGCTCAAGGATATGCTCAGCCGGCTCAAAAGGGTCCTCAGGGATCCCCCTTACAATTTCATTCTCCACACCGCGCCTCCCCCGCAACCCCGCTTGGGCAAACCCGATTTCTGGAGTTCCATCGAGTATGACTACCACTGGCACATAGAACTGGTGCCACGGCTCACCGCCATTGCCGGCTTCGAGTGGGGTACCGGCTTCTTCATCAACCCCACGTCGCCGGAGGATGCGGCCGAGTTTCTCCGAAGCGCATGAAAATACTGAGCAAGAATACCGGATTCGGCTGCCGAACCTGGCAAACATGAGCCGCTACGAGGCCCGACGATGAAAATCCTGCAGGTTGCATCAGAGGTTACCCCCTTCGCCAAGACCGGCGGACTGGCGGATGTCACCGCCGCCCTCCCCAAGGAGCTCAGGAGGATGGGGCACGATGTTCGTGTTGCAATTCCGTTTTACAAGGGGGCCTCGTCGGGGGGGCATCCCGTGCGCAAGGCCCGTAAAAGCGCGGAGGTGCAACTGGGGGGGGAGCTCCACAAGGGGTATTTGCGCCAGACCACTCTTGGGGATGTGCCGGTCTATCTGGTTGAAAACCGGGATTTTTTCGGACGAAATTATCTCTATGGCCCCCCAGAGGGGGATTACCCCGATAACCCCCTGCGCTTTGCATTTTTCTGCCGCAGTGTGCTCCAGCTCCTGAAACGAATGGATTTCAGGCCCGACGTGATCCACTGCCACGATTGGCAGGCGGCCCTCATTCCCATCATCCTGAAGTACGAATTGGGGGATGATCCGTTCTTCAACCGCATGGCCCTTGTATTTACCATCCACAATCTGGCCTATCAGGGGCTTTTCCCCGCCGATTGCCTGCCGCAGACGGGGCTCGACGACTCGCTCTTCACCATGGACCTCCTTGAGTACTATGGCCGGTTGAATCTCATGAAGGGG